>NZ_CP119081.1:709369-1064054 GCF_004524775.2 Helcococcus ovis
CCTATAAACAAATTAACAAATTTAGCAAATAAATTGTCTGACGGTCAATATAGTGAAAAATCCAACATGGATTATCATGGAGAAATTGGTGAGCTGGCACGTACGATGGATGAGTTAAGTGAAAATATTATAAAAAAGGAAGAAATTAAAACTGATTTTATATCGTCAATTTCTCACGAGCTGCGTACCCCTTTAACTTCCATTAAAGGATGGGCAATGACGCTTCAAGATAGGGACATTGACGAAGAAACTGTAGAAGATGGATTAAAAATTATTGAGAAAGAAGCAGATAGATTATCTGCAATGGTAGAAGATTTACTAGATTTTTCAAGATTTACATCTCCTAGATTTACTTTATCAAAATCTCATTTTGATATAGTTCCTGTTGTTAAAAACATTGTAAATCAATTAAAACCTAGAAGTTTGGAAAGAAAAATCAATCTTATTTATGATTATTCTGATCAAAATATAATGATAGTAGCTGATGAAAATAGGTTAAAACAAGTATTCATTAATTTGATTGATAATGCTATAAAATTTACACTTGAAAATGGCTCTGTAGTAATAACTATTAAACAAGATTTACAAACAGAGATGCTTATTTGTGAAGTTGTAGATACGGGTATCGGTATAAACGAAGATGAAATTAATCTTGTAACTACAAAATTTTATAAGGGAACATCTGAGGGGTCGCACACCGGACTTGGTTTATCAATTGTTGAAGAAATAATTTTACAACATAAAGGCACGCTTGAAATAAAAAGTAAAATAAATGAAGGTACGACAATTCATTTTGAAATTCCAATCGGAGGTAAAGATGAAGAAATTTAAGATTTTTCTATTTATTATTTTTACAATTTTATTAACTTCTTGTTCAAGTTCAAATATTGATATAAGTAAGAATTTAAATTCAATTGAAAAACCGGATAACAAATTGGATATTACTGGAAAATGGAAACTATTAGAAGCCATTGATATTTCTACAGGTAAAAATACTGATGAAGTTGGCAATGCAACTACCCTGTTTATTTCAAAAAAAATATTTGACTTTAATGATACCTATATATTAGAACCGAATATTACTTCAAGATATGTAAATTATCTTACTTATTTGAATAATAAAATTTCAAAAGTTCCGGAAAAATTATTAATCAAAAAAGATACAACTGTAGTTTATAAAATTTTTAATAATATATCATATTCACAAGAGTTTACCAAAATATCTGATACAAAAATAATAACTATTGATTTAGGTAAAGTTTATATTTATGAAAAAGAGAAAAAATTAAGTGAAAAAGAAATAGAAAATAAATATAATGAAATAAAGTCAATAACAGATGGAAAACAGATAATCAAAAATCCAAGATTTGGATTATCGATTGCTTTTAGAAATAAAAAGTCAGATAAAAATGGTAAAATAGACTATGATTATTACACATATTATATAAAAAAAGATGATAAGGATGAAAAAGTAAATATACTAAAAGTTGAAAATATTGTAATCCCAAAATCTTCAGGATTATGGACTGTTTCAAGTGTTTTTAATAGAAATGCCGAAACTGATTATGGAAAATACACCTTATCAGCTAATTCAACATTTTTAGATGAAGATTTAAAGAAAAATGTAATAACTGACAGTTTTTTTAAAAGAATTGATTATGTAAATAAGGATTATATTGCTATTACAAATTTCAATTATCAAGGAAACACAGTTTCGGAAAATTATAATATTTATAACATAAATAATATATCTACTAATCAACCTCTAGATATAAATAAGATTGCAGGTATCCAAGGTAATAACATTTATCTTTCAAAATATAAAGAATATTTTAATATTTTAAGTGAAAGACAAGATCTGAAAAATCTAGATTTTAAGCCTAATACAAGTAATATTGGTATTATTAGAAGTAGTAATAATTGGAAATTTATATCCGGTATTGATCAAGTAATTGATAATGATAAAGGATCGAGATTATTTAGGCAATTTAACCTGGATATTACTCCTGTTGTTAATATAGGTCAAAGTGATTCGACATCATTTTCATGGAGAGAAATAATCTCTAGAAAGCCGGGCTCCATAGATGCTGTAGTGTCACCGGATAAAACTTATATTTTGATTCAAACAGAAAATTCAATAGAATTGTATCCAATATTTTTCAACTATATAGGAAATAATCCACTATTTATAATACAAAACACGAAAAATTATGAACTTGTTATGAGCCAATGGGCAACAGATGAAAATATTAACGGATTGTACAATGAGTATAACAAATTAAGAAAAATTAATAGTTATACTATATATCCAAAGACACCTACAAATTAAATATTAGAATATGTATGTTTATTTTTTTGTTTTATCATGAATGACAATATCATAACAAAATACGCTAATTGACAAAATAATTAAAATTTGATATTATTTCCCGTGCATATGACAAAAAAATAAGTTTTAAATAGTGCATTTTCATTCGAAATTGACGCTTGTATATAATAATTATCTATGATTAATTTAAATGCAACTATTTAAGACTTATTTAATTATAAATATAATATAGTAGGAGAATTAATGAATAACAGTAAAAAAAATAGGATATTAAAATACTCCATAAGAAGGTTTTCTATAGGAGTAGTATCTGTAGTTGTTGGAGCATTTGCTATATTTGGAGCTTCAACATTTGAAAATTCAAAAAACTATGGAGTTGTTTATGCGAATGGTTATAGTGACTTGAAAATAACTATTGTTGGTAAAGAAATAACATTATATTCAGAGATGTTTAAGAATACTCTTGATTTGAAAAATGTAAAATTAATAGTTTTAGATAATATTGATAATATTAAAAAAGAAATAAAATTGGAAAAATATAGAGATAATCATACTTTATATAAGGGAACCTTAAATGAAGAAAATTTTGATAAAAAATTTCAAGTTGAGTTGGAAAATATGAAAGGAGAAAAGACAAAATATACTACTAAAGAAGGAATTTTAAAAAAATCATTATTTAAAGAAATATTATTGAAAAAAGATAAAGCTGAAGCAGCAAAGAAAGCCGAAGCAGCAAAGAAAGCTGAAGAGGCAAAAAAAGCCGAAGAAGCAAAGAAGGCTGAAGAGGCAAAGAAAGCCGAAGAAGCAAAGAAGGCTGAAGAGAAAAAGAAAAAAGCAGAAGCAGAAGCAGCAAAGAAGGCTGAAGAGGCAAAGAAAGCCGAAGAAGCAAAGAAAGCCGAAGAAGCAAAGAAGGCTGAAGAGGCAAAGAAAGCCGAAGAAGCAAAGAAGGCTGAAGAGGCAAAAAAAGCCGAAGAAGCAAAGAAGGCTGAAGAGGCAAAGAAAGCCGAAGAAGCAAAGAAGGCTGAAGAGGCAAAAAAAGCCGAAGAAGCAAAGAAGGCTGAAGAGGCAAAAAAAGCCGAAGAAGCAAAAAAAGCTGAAGAAGCAAATAAAAAGGCTGAAGAGGCAAAGAAAAAAGCAGAAGCAGAAGCAGCGAAGAAAAAGGCAGAAGCCGAAGCAAAGAAGGCTGAATTAGAAAAGAAACAAAAAGAGGAAAGAAATCAATTAAAACCTGGTATTAAAAAAGGTTGGGAAAAGAAAGCTGATAATAAGTGGTATTTTGTAAAAGATAATGGCGAATTAGCTAGATCAGAATGGTTATATGACAATAATTACTCATCATGGTATTACTTCAACAATAATGGAGATATGGCATCAAACAAATGGATAAAACACACAGACAATGAGTGGTATTACTTATTCAAAAATGGTAAGATGGCAAAAAATGAGTGGTTTTATGATAATAATTACTCATCATGGTATTACTTCAACAATAATGGAGATATGGCTACAAATAAATGGATAAAAGATACAAACAGTAAATGGTACTATTTATTAGGAAATGGAAAGATGGCAAAATCATATTGGTTATATGACAATGACTATTCATCATGGTATTACTTCAATAATAGTGGAGATATGGCATCAAATAAATGGGTAAAAGATACAAATGGTAAATGGTATTATCTATTAGGTAATGGTAAAATGGCTAAATCAACAACAATTAATGGTTGGTACGTAAATGCTAACGGTGTTTGGGAAAAATAAATACGTTAATAATAAAAATGTTGCTATACCAATAACTGATGTACAATCATTCAAAAAATTGAAAGTTCCCTTTTCAAATACCCATAGGGCACAAGTAGTGTTGGTGAAGAATTAAAGTAAGACTTTAAGAGAATTAAAAGGTAAAATTTTTAATTCTCTTTTATCTTTATAGATGTAAATTAAATTTTAAATAAATAGACAATTAAAAAAACTCATTCTGCCCCAAATGCCTTAATATTAAGCATTTTGATATTATTAAACACGGTTTTAAGCATACTTTTATTCATTTATATGTACAAACAATATATTACTTTAATAAAAAAACATTTACCTAATGTAAACACTTTTGACAGATTTCACATTATCAATATTCTTTCAAGAGCCTTAAATAAAACAAGAATTGAAGTGATGAAAAAACTTTCTACTTCAAGTATGGAGTACAAAAGATTAAAACGATTTTGGAAACTGATTTAAAAAATATTAAAAAAGTTAATAATAATGACATTCATAAAAAATAATTTTTTAATATAATAAAATTATAAGAATATTAGGAGGTTTTTATGAGCATAATTGAAACTTTGATGCAAAAATATTTAATATATAGTGAAAGAATTAATGACATAGATATTAAAGGGAGATTAAATATAAAAAAAAGTAATGAAACAATACAATATTATCATGTGGTAAATGATGATGGGAAAATTGTTGAAAAATACATTTCTAAAGAAAATATTAATTTCATTAGGAGCTTTGCTCAAAAGTCATATAATAAAAATTTGAAACGTTTCATTAATAAAAGGATTAAAATTTTAAATAAATTAAAAGATTTTAAACATGATTAATTAGAAAAAATTTATGATAATTTATCTATTGATAGAAAAATCTCGTGACACCTATTTTTCCAACTTATAAACAAAAATTAGATAAATGGAAAAATAGTAATTATAAAAAAAATGAAATAAATCCTGAATAAAAAATTTTTTATACAAAAAATGGGGAATATGTAAGGTCTAAGTCTGAAAAAATTTTAGTAGATTTATTTTACGATTTGAAGATTCCGTATAGATACGAATGCCGGATTATATTGAAAAATGGATTTACATATTATCCAGACTTTACATTTTTAAGTCCGTTTACATGTCAAGAAATTTATTGGGAACATTTTGGAATGATGGAATATGAAAATTATTCGAAAAATGCTTTAAGAAAAATAAATAGATATTATAATAATGGAATCAAAGAATTTGACAATTTAATTATTACAATGTAATCAAAAAATGTTCCATTAAATATTAAAATTGCTGAAGAAAAAGCAAGGAAGATTTTATTAAAAGAAGATAGTTAACCTTTTTATACTTTAAAAACAAAAATTACCTCTCAAAAACTAAAAAATGAAAATTTGAGAGGTAAAAAATGTGAGAAATTTATAAGAAATGTGAGAAATTTAAAAGTTAAGAACCACATCTATAATTTCATATCAAATTCTATTTAACATAAAAAGAACTACTGAATTCCTTCAATAGTTCTCATGATTAAGCTTCTTTATTGTATGATGGTCTTTCTACTAAACCTGATTTTAATGCAGCTGTAGATACCCAAATTCTTTGAACTTTTCCATCTACAACAGCTTTAACTCTTCTTAAATTTGGTTTAAATGATCTTTTAATTTTTCTATGTGAGAATGTTACTACATTACCAGCTTTTTTTCTTTTTCCTGTAATTGCACATTGCTTTGCCATAATATTCCTCCTAACTTGATGTATTCCATTACTTGAACAATTATAACATAAATAATTAAAATTTTGCAAGTTATTCTTAATACTGATATAATTTATATATAAAAAGTTAAGGAGGTCATTTTATGTCAGCTACATTGAAAAATAGTTATGGTAAAATTGCTATTGATAATAAGGTTATTGCTACTATAGCTGCAGAATCAGCACAAGAAACGTATGGTATTGTTGGTTTAGTTGCTCAAAATACTAAAGACGGAATTTTTGAATTACTTAAGTTTGAAAATAAAACAAAAGGTGTTAAGGTTACTGTAAATGGTGACATAGTAGATGTTGATTTAGTTGTAATGATGGAATTTGGCGTAAGAATTGCGGTTGTTGCAGACAATATTATTGAAAAAGTTAAATACAATATTGAAAAAAATACACACTTAAAAGTTAATTCCGTAAATGTTATTGTACAAGGAATTAGAGTTTAATTGGGGGTAAGATGAAAAATTTTAATCACTTTGATTTAAGAAAGGGGATTACATCCGCTTATAATAATCTTGAATCAAATAAAGAATATGTTAATGGTTTAAATGTTTTCCCGGTTCCGGATGGTGATACCGGTACAAATATGTCATTGACATTTAAATCAGTAATGAAAAAATTAAATGAATCAGATGGTGATATGAAGTCGATAGCAAAGGCATTGTCAACGGGTTCATTAATGGGTGCAAGAGGTAACTCAGGAGTTATATTGTCACAATTGTGCAGAGGTGTTGCTAAAGTTGTGGAAAAATTAGAACTAGTTGAGATTGTTAATTTGGTAGAAGCATTTGAAAGTGCAAAAGAAACGGCATATAATGCTGTATTGAAACCAACTGAAGGGACTATCCTAACTGTAAGTAGAATGATTGCTGAATTTGCTAGAAAAGAATTCTTAAAATATGATAGAATTGATGAATTTTTAAGAGCATGTATTGATGAAGGTAAAAGAGCGTTGATGTCCACACCGGAAATGCTACCAGTTTTAAAAGAAGCGGGAGTAGTTGATGCAGGTGGACAGGGACTTATTTTTATTTTAGAGGGCTTTTATAAAGGGATTAAAGGTGAAGAAGTTGAATTAACAGTAAATGTTGAAGATATTAAATCGATAGATTTTGATAAAGTAATTCAACACCATTCTGATGTAAAACCTGAAGATATTGTGTATGGATATTGTACAGAGTTTTTAATAAATCATGATGGTACACAATCTTATGAAGAATTTAAAAAAGAAATTGAAAAATATGGTGATTCTATAGTTTGTGTAGGAGTAGATGAATTGATTAAAACTCATATACACACAGATGATCCTGGATTAGTTCTATCTTTAGCAAGAAAAAGGGGAGAATTATCAGATATAAAAATTGAAAACATGAGATTCCAAAATGCTGAGGTTAATAGAATAAAAGAAAAACAACAAAATAAAAAAGAAGCTAAAGCTAAAAAGTATGGCTTTGTAAGTATTTCTATTGGTGAAGGATTCGATGATATTTTTAAGGAATTAAATGTCGACAGATTGATAAAAGGTGGTCAAACAATGAATCCATCTACAGAAGATATTGTTGAAGCTGTTAATGATGTAAATGCAGAAAATGTGTTTGTATTTCCAAATAATAAAAATATTATTTTAGCTGCAAAACAAGCTATTGATTTAGTTGATAAAAACTTAATTGTTGTAGAAACAAAATCCATACCACAAGCATTTACAGCTATAATTAATTTTGATGAATCATTATCACCAAAAGAAAATTTTGAAAACATGACATCATCATTAGATGAAATTACTAGTTTGCAACTAACATATGCAGTTAGAGATACAAAAAGTGGAGATTTAGAAATAAATAAAGATGATTTTATTGGATTAGAGTCAGGAAAAATTGTAGTTAAAGGAAATGATTTAGAAAAGACATTTTTAGAATTAATCAAGCATGCAATTACTGATGAACATTCTGTAATATCAATATTTTATGGGGAAGATATTAAAGAAAAGAATGCAAATGATTTATTAGAAAAATTAGAAAAATTATATCCTGATTTAGATATTCAAATTAATTTAGGGGGACAACCGCTTTATTATTATATTGCATCGTTAGAATAGGTATGAAATTAAAAGATATAAAAGGAATAGGGCCAAAAAAAATTCAATATTTGCATGAAATGAATATTTTTAATGTTGATGATTTGATAAATTATTTACCTAGAAAATATGAAGATAGATCTAGATTGGTAGAAGTTGTAAATCTTACAAATGAAATGAAATCTTATTGTGAATTAACTATTGATAAAATTAATAAAACATATTTTTATGGAAATAGGAAGTCAATATCAAGTGTTGAAGGATATGATAGAACCGGAAGGGTTAAAGTAATTTGGTATAATGACAGATTTTCAATAAAAGCATTAAAATTTAATCAAAAATATAAATTTTTTGGATATTATGATTCGCAAAAAAAAGCTCTAATTAATCCTATTATTTCAAATATAGAAGATGACAGAATAGGTGGGATTACTCCCATCTATTCGCTTTTAAAAGGAATTTCACAGAAAGATTTTATTAAATATAAAGATTTTGTATTTAAATCAGATTATTTTGTAAATGATTATCTTAAAGATTTGGAGTTAAGCAAATATAATTTAATTAGTTTAGTTGATACGCTTAGATATTTACATAAGCCAATATCAAATTTAAATTTATATAAAGCCATGTATAGTTATAATTTAAGAAATATTTTTTTAGATAAATTGTCTAATAAAATGTATTTTGAAAAGCAATTTGATAAATTTATTAAATTTAAGGATATAGACTTAAATCTTATATTTGAAAGCTTAAATTTTGATCTAACTAATTCTCAAAAAAATGCGATAAATCAAATAAAAGAAAATATGATTTCTGAAAAAAGAATGAATAGAATTGTTATAGGGGACGTAGGCTCCGGTAAAACTATAGTGGCAGTAATTTCAGCTATTATAGCTATAAAAAGTGGATATCAGGTAGCATTTATGGCTCCCACAGAATTGCTGGCAAGACAACATTATGAAAATTATAAAAATTTTTTTGAAAAACAAAAAATTGACTCAGCTTTATTAACAGGATCTTTTACATATTTACAAAAAAAAGAAATATATAATGAACTAATAAATAATAATATAAAAATAATTTTTGGGACACATAGCTTATTTCAAGAAAAAGTAAAATTTAATAATTTAGGATTAGTTATTATGGATGAACAGCAAAGATTTGGAGTATATCAAAGAAAAATGTTATCAGATAAGGGATATTACCCTGATATGCTTTTATTGTCTGCAACGCCTATTCCAAGGACTATGGCATTAAGTTTATATAATAATTTAGATATTTCATACATTGATGAGTTGCCTAAAAATAGATTACCAATTAAATCATATCTTACAACGGTTTATCAAGAAATGAAATTTATGGATTTTGCATATAGACAAATTCTTGAAGGAAAACAGGTTTATGTAGTTGTATCTAGAGTTGAGGATGAAGATGATGAACTGGAATCTGTAGAAAGACTTTACAAAAAATTAAATAAATATTTTAATAATAAAGTAAAAATTAATATTTTGCATGGTAAAATGTCCGTAGAAGAAAAAAATATAAATCAAAGTAAATTCTTAAATAAAGAAATAGATATTTTAATAGCTACAAGTATTATTGAAGTAGGAATTGATGTCCCAAATGCTAATACGATAATAATCTATGATGCAAATCAGTTTGGATTATCACAACTTCATCAAATGAGAGGTCGTGTAGGGCGTTCAAATATTCAATCATATTGTTTCTTTGTAATAAGAGATAAAAAATATTTAACTGAAAAATTAGAGTTTATTGCAAATAATAATGATGGTTTTTCAATTGCAAATAAGGATCTTGAAATTAGAGGCTCTGGAGATATTTATGGACAAAATCAATCAGGATTTATTGATTTAGACAATAGTTTTTATTTTAATGAAAAATTAATTAAAAATGCTGAAAAAATGATTGAAGATATGGAAAAAATAGGTGATGATTTGGAAAATATCATTGACAACAAAATAAAAAATTTAGAAAAAGTAATTTTAAATTGAGGTATTATGGCATTAAGAGTTATAACAGGTTTAAGAAAGGGGCACAAATTAAAGGGCCCAAAAGGTGAAAGCTCCCGTCCTACAGAAGATAGAATAAAAGAGGCGATATTTAATATTATTGGAAGTATTGAAGAAAATGAAGTTGTTCTTGATTTATTTGCATGTACAGGAAATATTGGTATTGAGTTTTTAAGCAGAGGTGCAAAAAAAGTTTATTTTTCAGAATGTGATAGATACAATTTATCATATATGGAAGATAATATTATTCATACAAAATTTGAAGATAAATCAGTAATATTAAGAGGTGATTTTAGAAAAAATTTAATGCAAATAAGAGAAAATATTGACTATGTTTATCTTGATCCACCATATAAATCTGATTTTTACGAAAAGGCATTTGAATACATGATAGATAACGTTTATTTTAATAATTCGTTATTTATCGTAGAAATCGATAAAAATATAGATTTTTCTGAAATTTATGATAAACTAGATTTAGTTTATGAAAAAAAATATGGCAGAAAATATATCAAATTTTATAGGGAGAAAGTATGAAAGTAGTTTATCCGGGAAGTTTTGACCCTGTTACTAATGGACATATAGATATAATAAAAAGGGCTGCTGGTCTTTTTGAAGAAGTTGTTGTATGCGTTTTAGTAAATAGTAAAAAAAATTATTTATTTAATATGGAAGAAAGAATTGAAATGTTAGAAGAATTATTGTATGATTATGATAACGTTAAAGTTTGTATGTATTCCGGATTATTGATTGATTTTGTTGAAAAAAATAAAATTGATTCAATAATAAGAGGCATAAGAGCTATATCTGATTATGAATCTGAATTACAATTTGCTCAGATGAATAAATTTTATTCCAGAACAAATGTGGAAACTATTTTCATGGTTGCTGAGCCGGAGATGTCATATTTAAGCTCAAGCATCGTAAAAGAAATAGCGTCATTTAATGGTGATGTTTCAAGATTAGTGCCTAAAAATGTTGAAATTAAAATAAAACAAAAATTTAAATAGGAGGAATGATGAATATTTTATCATTAATAGAAGAATTAGAACAAATTATGGATGATGGTGGTTCGGTACCATTTTCAAAAAAAATAACAATTAATCCTGATGAAGTTTACGAAGTAATAAATGACTTGAGAGAATCAATTCCTCAGGAAATTAAAGATGCTCAATGGGTAAATCAAGAAAGAGAAAGAATTTTGCAAGAAGCAAATTCTCAAGCCAGTGCAATAAAGGATAAAGCTAGAGAAGAAGTTGAAAGATCATATGAAGATGCTAATAGAAAATTGAGAGAATTAGTAAATCAAGATACTATTACAGTTGAAGCTAGAAAAGAAGCAGAAAAAATTATTGCTGAAGCTAAAGAAACAGCAAACACAATTGCTACAAATTCATTAGCATATGTAGATCAAATTCTAGCGAAAACATCTGATGAATTAAAGAATACATTAAGCACAATAGAAGAAAATAGATCACAATTAAAATATTAATTGAATTTTAAGGATTAAAGATTAAATGTTTTTAATCCTTTTTAAGTTGAATGGAAAGTAGAGAATATGAAAGAAAATTTTTGGAAAGATTTACCTAAACCATTTTTTATCCTAGCACCAATGGAAGATGTAACAGATACAGTTTTCAGACATGTCGTTGCAAAAGCTGCTGCACCCGATGTCTTTTTTACTGAATTTACCGATACTAATTGTCTTCATAATGAAAAAGCTAGAAAGACATTAAGTGGTAGATTGCATTTTACTGATGATGAACAACCCATTGTTGCACATATTTGGGGAGATATACCGGAAAATTTTGCCAAAATGGCAAAAGAACTAGCAAAAATGGGATATAAAGGTATTGATATTAATATGGGTTGTCCTGCTTTAAAAGTAGTAAAAAAAGGTAAAGGTTCAGGGCTTATAAAAAGACCTGATGTTGCTTCTAAAATCATACAAGCTGCAAAAGAAGGGGGATTGCCTGTAAGCGTAAAAACCAGAATAGGATTTTTAGAAGTAGATGAATACAAAGAATGGATAAGTCACATTTTAAGACAGGATATAGTAAACTTATCCATACATTTGCGTACAAGAAAAGAAATGTCCGATTTTGATGCACACTGGGAATTAATTCCGGAAATAAAAAAATTGAGAGATGAAATAGCTCCAAATACATTATTAACAATTAATGGTGATATTCTGGATAGACAAGTGGGAATGCAATTAGCAGAAAAATATGGTGTTGATGGCATAATGATTGGTAGAGGTATATTTAGAAATATATTTGCGTTTGAAAAAGAAAAAAGACATCACAGCTATAAAGAATATATGGATTTATTCTATTATCATCTAGATTATTATGAAGAAATGATAAAAGTTGAGCCAAAGCTAAGTAAGGTGCTTAATAGATTATTTAAAACCTATATAAAAGATTTCGAGGGATCAAGACAACTTAGAGATACATTAGTTAGAACTAGAAGTATTGAAGAGGTACGTAAAGTTTTAGCTGAATTTCCTTTGATGAATGCAATAATGAATGAAGAGATTTGATATAAAATTAATTAAATATGTTATTAAATATAGACTGATAACCAATCCTTGTGCATCCAATTTTTTTTGTTAAATTGGATATGTAAATAATTTTGTTTATCAGTCTATTACTGATTAAGATATATTGATATTTTTGAAAAATTTTATTTTGATCAAATATTTTATTTTCAGTTATTCCTTTTAGCTATTTAATAAATTTTTCTATTTAATATGAAATTGAATTGGATTGAATAAAAAACATAATATTAATATTAATTGTGAAATAAAATTTATTATTTTAATTATATTAGCTTATTTTTAATTTTAAATTTGAAAAATTATTGTTTTTTTGTATTATATAATTAATTATAAAAGTTTGTAAACATTTTCGTTTAATATTATTTTCTTTTAATAAAAAATTTATATATAAAATATATAATAGATATTATTAAAATTATTGATATTATTTGAGCTGAAATTGTTAATAAATCTATTTTTGTTTTTATAATTTCTTCCATTGTTTACACCTTTCATTTATACTGTATATAAAATAACACAAAGGAGCAAAAAATGCAAAAAAGATATTGAGTACATTATCATTGATTTTAGGTTTAAGTTTTTTATTTTTAATAAATATAAATAAAGTCAATGCTACTTCTGAAATTGACCAAATTAGAAAAAAATATAATTTAGTTCAAATCTCTAAAGATGATTTACCTAAAGGAATTGTTCCTATAAAGCTTAATAGTGAGCAAGAATTAAGTGAATATTTTGAAGAACAAAATAAAATTTTAAAAAATTCTATGATATTTATGGATAATATTAGTAAATTAAATTTATATGATTTAAGAAGTAATATTACTTTTAAATCTAGTAATAATTTACGAAATTCTCAAATAGTTATGAGTGCTAATATTCCTATTTTTATGAAAATTAATTTAATAGCTGATATTGATTATTATAGTAAAGGTTCATTTTCATCAATAGAACAAATAAATTTTTCGAAAATGTCATTAACGGGTTATACTATTTCTAATAGTCTTACAAATGTTTCTACAAGTCATAAATTATATAATGATGGTTCAATTTTTGTTAGTGGAACTGCTAATTATAATACATATATTCTTTTACAAAATACTTTTAATATTGATACAAGTTTAATTGTTATGAAATATAATTATGAATTTGGTAAAGGTTTTAGTAATAAAGTTCTTACTAAAAATGGTAAAAATATATTACCTTAAAAAAGGAAGCTGTTATAAAATGAATAACATTTTTATCTATTTTATAACAGCTCCTTAACTATACAATTACTTTATATAAATTCTATTTTTAAAATTTTTATTTAGAATTTTAGTATTATTCAAATTTTGTAATTCATATGCTCTAATATCAATTTCAGCAAAATTCCTATTAACATCATCTAATGTTACATAATCAACTAGTTTATTCAATATTGTAAAATCAGTTAAATTTTTTAATTGATTTATTAAATCTCTACCTTTGTCATTAAATCCGATAGGTCTCAAATAGTTTATTTTATCAAGATTTTTAATATCTACAACCTCAATTTCTAATAAATAATTTATAATAAATCTTTTCAATCTCGATTTTGAATATCTTTTATTATGAGATTTTTCAATCATATCGGAGATTTTATCCGAATAATTTTTCTTTAATAGGTTTAACATACCGGGTTCAAATCCAGCAATAGATTCTCCTGTATTTTTTTCAATAAATGCTTTATAATAAAAAATATTTGAGTATTCATCAATGTTGTGAAGATTTGTATTTTTTAATATTTCTATTAATTCGGCAGGTACATAATTTGAAACATCATAATTTTCTTTTATTAAATTTCTAATAGTTGTTGCTGATTGAAACTTGTATTTATCTAATTTCTCACTGTTGTAACCACCATCTTTTCTTTGAATAGGTAATATTTTAATCTTACTATTTAATTTATTTAGTGTAAGTGCATAATTTAAAGCAAGTGTGTTATTTGGAGAAATTATTGAATGCGGAACATTTTTATCAATTTCATTAATTGCTTCTAAATAAGCATTTTTGTATGAATAACCTTGTTTAATATATTTACCTTGTAGCTCAAATATTTTAGATTCGTTTTTGATTTTAAAATCAAGTAATTTGTAAAAAGTTTCAGTATCATCTTCAATTCCAAATGAAATATAATCGATTAAACCTAATTCATTAAGAAGGAATGTTGTATAATATGAGAAATAATCAGCACTTTGTAGACTTATGATTGCTGGTATTTCAAATACAAGATCTACGCCACATTTTAATGCTGATCTTGCCTTATCAAATTTACCTATAATTGAAGGTTCACCTCTTTGAACAAATGATGTACTCATAAGTGCTATGATATTTGATTTTGGAAATTTTTGTTTAATTTTTTTTATTTGATGTAAATGTCCATTATGCATAGGGTTGTATTCACATATTATTGCTATATTAATCATTTTATTTGAATATACCTCTTAATTTTTGTTATAATAGTTCAGTAAATGTTATTTTAATTATAACTTAAAAAGATATAAAAAAATAGATAGGGGATATTATGGATATTTTAGTATTAAATAGTGGTAGTTCATCACTTAAATATCAATACCTAAATTCACAAACAGGTGAAGTTTACGGTAAGGGGTTAATAGAAAGAATTGGTATTTCAGGATCAAATATTGAACATAAAAAAGGTGATAGAAAAGTTGTTATAGAAAGAAATTTGCCATCACATAAAGAAGCTGTAAAATTATTATTTGAAGTTTTAACACATGAAGATTATGGTATCATTAAAAATATTGATGATATTAAGGCTATTGGGCATAGAATTGTTCATGGTGGCTCAATTATTAATCCTAGATTAGTAGATGATGAAGCATTAGAAATTTTAGAAGACGCTATAAGATTTGCACCGTTACACAACCCGGGAGCAATTCAAGGAATAAAAGGTGTTGAAGAAGTTGCACCGGGAAAACCAAATGTAATTTGTGTTGATACAGGATTCCATGCAACTATACCGGCGGAAAATGCTTTATATGCCATTCCTTATGAATACTATGAAAAAGATGCGATTAAGAGATATGGTGCTCATGGAACAAGTCATAAATATATAACACTTAAAGTTGCTGAAAAGTTAGGCAAAAAACCTGAAGAGGTAAATGTAATAACATGTCATTTAGGAAATGGTGCAAGTATTACAGCAGTTAAAAATGGACAATCATATGACACATCAATGGGTCTTACACCATTAGAAGGTTTAGTAATGGGTACAAGAAGTGGAGATATTGATCCAGCTGTTGTGTTTAATATTGGAAAACAATATAATCTTTCATATGATGAAATGGATACATTATTAAATAAAAAATCAGGTTTATTAGGAGTGAGTGGTGTGTCGTCTGACTTTAGAGATGTTTTATTAGCAAGTCAGGAAGGAAACGAAAGAGCAAAATTGGCACTAGATATGTTTATAAATAGAGCTAAAAAATATGTTGGATCATATTATGCTTTATTAGAAAGAGTTGATGCTATTGCGTTTGCAGGAGGTATCGGAGAAAATTCAGATTATGCGAGAGAACATATTTTAGAAGGATTAGAAAACTTAGGCATCAAAGTTGATGTTGAAGCAAACAAAGGTGCTAGAGATGAAAAAGAAATTTCAGCTGAAGATTCAAAAGTTAAAGTATTTATCATTCCTACAAATGAAGAATTAATGATTGCTAGAGAAACACAAAATATAGTAGAAAATTTATAAAAATATTGACATGTAGCTAAAATATATGTATAATACTTATGTTATTCAAATGTATTTAAAATACTAATGTAAAAAGATCAAGGAGGTGTTCACATGGCAGTACCAAAGAGAAAAACATCTAAAGCTAAAACAGCATCAAGAAGAGCTTCTTCTTATAGATTAAATAAAGTAAATTTTGTTGTTGATTCAGAAACAAATGAAGCAAGATTACCACATAGAGTAAGTCCATCAGGATATTATAATGGTAAAAAAATATTTGAAGTAGAAGAAAATGAAGAATAAAATTCTTTTCAAAAAAATAATAATAAAATTATGTGATGTTATAAATTGATGACCATTTTATAACATCATTTTTTATTATATTTTAATATTTTTATAAATATGGTATTATATTATTATCAAATATAATGGAGATGATATGAAATTAGTTGTAGATTTAATGGGTGCAGATTTGGGAGTTGAAGAAGTTGTTAATGGAGTCTGTGATTCATTTGAAAAAACAAAGTTAAATTTTATTTTGGTCGGGCCAAAAGAAAATGCACAGAGAATTATTAATAAAAGAAATATTGATCATTCAAGAGTAGAGTTTATTGATACAAATGAGTTTATTGAAAATCATGATGATCCGGTAAGGTCTTTAAGAAGAAAAAAAAATGCTTCGTTAGTATTGGGTCTTGAAAAATTAAACGAAGAGGGCGATGGATTTTTATCTGCTGGGAGTACAGGTGGACTTCTTGCTGGAGGAATATTTATTACAAAGCGTTTAAAAAATGTTAAGAGAGCAACTTTAGCTACTTTGGTTCCTACAAGATCAGGGAGTCAGACTATACTTGTTGATTCCGGAGCTGTTGTCGATACTAAACCGGAAATGCAAGAACAATTCGCTGTAATGGGAAGTGTTGTTGCTGAAAAATACCTTAATAAAAAAAATCCTAAAGTATATTTAGTTAATATTGGTGCAGAAGAAGGAAAAGGTGATATCAGAACTAAAGAAGTCTATCAATTATTAAAAAATAATCCAAATATAAATTTCTGTGGCAATATAGAACCTAGAGATTTTTTGACAGGCAAAGCTGATGTTATAGTAGCTGATGGTTTTTCCGGTAATATGATGATAAAATCTACAGAAGGGGCAGCATCTGTATTGTTTTCGGAAATAAAAACTGCTGTTACAAGTAGTTTTTTTTCTAAAATAGGTGCATTACTTTTAAAAAAATCATTAAAGAAAATAAAAGACAAATACGATTATAAAAAAGTAGGAGCAGGTATTTTTCTAGGATTAAATAAGCCTTTGTTTAAGGCTCATGGAAGTTCCGATAGAGAGGCTATAAAATTTGCTATATATAAAGCAGAGGAATTAATAAACAGTAATATAAATAACACAATAGAGGAGAGATTATGATAAAAGAAAGAATTATAGAAATGATAAAAAGTGAATTGATGATAGATAAATTTGACCTGGATGCAGATTTGGTTAAAGATTATGAAATAGACTCAATTGGGCTTTTAGATTTTATTATGAGTATTGAAGAGGAATTTGATATTGAAATATCTGATTCAGAATTAGCAGAATTAAAGACTGTAAATGATGTTATTGCAGTAGTTGAAAGAAAAGCTGGAAAATAAAATGACTCGAGATAGAATTGCTAAATTAGATAAATTAGAAAAAAAAATAAATTATAAATTTAATGATATTAATTTGTTAAATTTAGCTTTTATCCACACCTCTTATACAAATGAACATCCTAATTATAAAAATAAAAGTAATGAAAGATTAGAATTTTTAGGAGATGCAGTTTGTGAACTAGCTTTTTCAGAAATTTTATATAAAAATTTTAAACCAAAACAAGAAGGATTTTTAACTAAAGTTAGAGCAAATCTTGTTTGTGAAAAATCATTCTCTGAATTTGCTGATCAATTGGGATTAGCTGAATTTTTATTATTAGGTAAAGGTGAAGAAAAAACTGGAGGTAGAGAAAAGCCGTCAATTAAATCTGATGCTTTTGAAGCCGTTATGGGAGCTTTGTATTTAGATGGTGGATATGATGTTGTTTTTGATCTTATCTATAATTTAATTATTGATAAAGTTAAAGAACTAAAGATCCAAAAAGAAAGCGTTAATGACTATAAATCAATGTTACAAGAGTATTTACATAAAAAAAATAAATCAAATATTGTTTATAGGCTTGTAAATGAAATTGGCCCATCACATGACAAACTTTTTTATTTTGAGCTTTATATTGAAGACAAAATGATATCAGAAGGAAAGGGCAAAAATAAAAAAATTGCAGAACAAATGGCTGCTAAAACTGCATTGGAAAAAATAGGTGTATTAAAAAAATAAACTATTCGAAAGAATAGTTTTTTTATGGTAGGAATTATGAAATTAAAATATGTAGAACTATATGGATTTAAGAGCTTTGCGGATAAAACAAAATTACTTTTTAATAAGGATATATCAGCGGTTGTTGGACCAAATGGATCAGGAAAATCAAATATTGCAGATGCTATAAAGTGGGTTTTAGGTGAACAATCAGCTAAGTCGCTTCGTGGGGCAAGTATGCAGGATGTAATTTTTTCAGGTACTGATATAAAAAAACAAATGAATATGGCTCAAGTATCTTTAATTTTAGATAATAGTGATAAGTCTTTACCTATTGCTTTTGATGAAGTAAATGTTACCAGAAGAGTATATAGGACAGGAGATAGCGAGTATTTGCTTAATAAATCTCCTGTTAGACTAAAAGATATTAGAGAACTATTTTTGGATACGGGAATCGGAAAAGATGGATATTCAATGATAGGTCAAGGTCGTATTGATGAAATTCTTAATGGTAAAAATGAAGAAAGAAGATATATTTTTGAGGAAGCTACAGGTATATCAAAAAATAAATATAAAAAAAGTGAAGCTGAAAAAAAATTGTTAAAAAATGAAGAAAATTTAGCACGATTATGTAGTGAACTAAAGGTTAAGAAGCAACAATTTGATATTTTGGAAAAGCAATCTCAAAATGCAAAAGAGGGAATAAAATTAACTAATAGATTAGAATTATTAGAACTTAATTTATTAGATAAAGCTATTCAAAAAAATTCAGATGATTTACAAAATGATAAATCAAAATTAGAATACATAGATTTAGAACTTAGCAATTCGAATGATAAATTAAATAAACTTACTAATTTAATTTATCCAGTTCAAGAAGAAATAGATAGAAAAACTGATGAATTAGAAGAAAAAAAAGAAAATCAAATTTTAGGCGATAAAAAAATTCAAAGTTTAGAAAATCAAATTAATATTTTAAGAGAAAAAAATAAATTTTTTATAGCTGACAAGGAAAGATTGGAAAAGGCTATAAATATTAAGAAGGAAAAGATATTAAATTTTAAAGATTTAATTGTTGAAAAAGAATTTAAGGATGTAGAGATTAAATCTAAAAAGGAAGAAGTTAATCGACAAGTAATTGAGTTAAATAAAGTGCTCGAAGTTAAACACCTGAAATTTAACAATCTAAAATCTGAAAAGAATTTATTGTCAATTAGTATTGAAAAAAATAAAGAAAAATTGTCAGATTTGAAAATAAATAAAAATACTAAAGAAAAATTAGATGATTCAAATAATCAACTAAAATTAAATTATATTTCAGAAATAGATAAAATTGATTCTTTATTAAAAAATAAATGTATAGAAATTATTGAAATTGAAAATAATATTAAAAATGTTGAAGAGAAAATAAGTAAAAACGTTGAAGTAATTAATGAATTTAACGATAAGAAAAATGTTATTATTGGTATTCTTGAAAAATTAAGATTAGAATTATCTACTAAAAAAAATGATTACTTAAAACTAGAATCTCAAAAAGATATTTTAGAAAGACAGTATAAATCATACGATGGTTATTATAGATCTGTTCAAGATTTACTAAAAATTGCTGATAAAAATACTTTCATATCTTCAAAAATAGTTGGTGTTTTAGCTGATTTGATTGAAGTTGAAGATAAGTATAAAGTTGCCTTAGATTTGGCTTTAGGATCATCTCTTCAAAATATTGTTATAGAAAATGAAGAAGATGGTAAATTTTTAATTAATTTCTTAAAGAAAAATAATATTGGTAGAATCACATTCTTACCTATTAATAAAATTTCGGCAAATAAATATAATGTTAAGCATCCAAAAATCATTGATACATTTAATAATTTGGTAAAAAATGACAAAAAGATAGATGGGATAATTGATCATTTTCTATCAAAAACAATACTAGTTGAAAATATTGAAGATGCTGTAGAAGTTTCTAAAAATATTAAAGGATATCGAGTTATCACTCTTGATGGGGAAATTATTAATTCTTGGGGGTCTATGGTTGGAGGAAATACATTCAAAAAAGAAAGTAATAGCCTTTTAAATCGTAGAAAAGAATTAGATGATTTAATAGAAAATTTACACAATTTATCTATTGATATCAATAAAATGAATGAAGATATTAATAGTAAAAATAATAATATAGATAAGTTAAATCAAAATATTCAAGAGTTTGAATCGGCTAATATTAATCATCAGATAAATTTAAATAATTTTAATAAAAATATTCATGAATTAAATGTTGAAGTAATGTTTAATAATAAACGTAAAGATGAATTTAGTGAGTTGTTAAATAAAATTGATGATGAATTAAAACAGGAAGATTTTTCTGAGATTGAGCATTTGACTTCAAGTCTTGAAAAAGAAGAAAGTAGAATGGAAATTGTTTCAGATAATATAGAAAAATTAAATGTAAATATTTCTGAAGAAGAAAAGAAATTATTATTGAATAAATCTGAATTAGATGTTTTAATTAGAGACCTTTCAATTATTGAAAATGATATTGAAAATATAAAAATTGATTTAGAAGATAACTCAAAAACACTAAAAATAGATGAAGATTCTTTGGTTAAAACTATCAATAATATTGAAAATTCAAATCAAGAAATTGAAAAATTGTCAAAAGATATGTTTAACTTTAAATCAAATTTAAACTTATCAAATAGTGAAATAGTAGTTCTTGAAGAAGAATTAAAAAATTTAATAACTAAAATTAAAGAAGATAAAATAGAAATTGAAAACTTAAAAAGTTTGATTTCAGAATTTGAAAAAGAAAAATATAAATTAGAATTAAAAATTGAAAATTCAGAGCAAAAGGTAAATTCTTTAAGAGATGATTATAAAGAAACTTATTCAATTACAGATGAGGAATTAGATGAAAAATTAAAACGTATTGATAAGATTGAAGCTACAAAAAAAGAAGTATTAGATATTAAATCAAGATTATCTAAAATAGGATATTTCAATTATGAAAGTATCGAACAATTTAATATAATATCTGAAGAATTAGATTTTTTAAATAAACAATATGATGATTTAATTGCTTCTAAAAATGATATTATCAATATGATTAAATCAATTGAAAAAGATATGAAAGAAACCTTTGCAGATGCATTTGAAAAAATTAAAATAAGGTTTAATGAAATATTTTCAATTTTATTTAATGGTGGAGAAGCTGAAATTAAGCTGGATTCAGATGATGTATTAAATGCTGGTATTGACATTATTGCAAGACCTCCAGGTAAAAAATTAAAAAGTATTGCACTTTTATCGGGGGGAGAAAAAGCTCTTACAGCAGTTGCTTTACTTTTTGCTATTTTTGAAATTAATCCTGCTCCATTTTGCGTACTAGATGAAATAGATGCTGCCTTAGATGAGGCAAATATAAAGAGATATATAGGTTACTTAAAATCATTAGTTAATAAAACACAGTTTATAATTATTACACACAGAAAGGTAACTATGGAAATGGCTGAGATTTTATATGGTGTAACTATGGAAGAAAAAGGAATTTCAAAAGTCATTACGCTAGCACTTGATGAATATAAAGAATAAAATTGATTACGTACATTATATTTATAGTGTACGTTTTTTTATGATATAATTTGATTATTAAAAAGTTTAAGGAGATATAATGTTTAAGAAGATTTTTGAAAAATTTAAAAATAAAAAAGAGGAAAATATTGAAGTAAAAAAAGAAATCAAAATTGATATTGTTGAAGATAAAAAAATAGAACAAGTTGAGAATATAATAGAAAATTCAATGAGGAAAGTTAAAGAATTACAAGAAAATTCAGAGCTTTCAACAGTAGAAGTAAATTCCAGTAATAAATCAGAAATTATTGGAGAAAACCATATAGTTGAAGATGTTGAGAATGCTAAAGAAGTAGAAAAAGTTGAAAAAGCAGAAGTTATAGAAAAAACTTCAATTTTAGAAGAAATAAAGTCAGAAAATATGGTTGTTGAGGCTCCAATTGTTGAAGAAATAAAAGAAAAACCAAAGAAAAAAGGATTTTTAGAAAGATTAAAATCAGGGTTATTTAAGACTCGTAATGCAATGAATTCGGCAATTGACAATTTGATAAATGGTAAAGCTAAAATTGATGATGATTTATATGATGAATTAGAAGAAATCATGATTTCTGCTGATATGGGTGTTGAAACTACTGTAAATGTCATTGATGAATTAAGGGATATCGTCGCAGATAATCATATTAGAGATCCGAAAATGATTAAAGTTGAGTTAGAAAAAATTTTAAGAAATAAACTTAGAGAAAATAACAAAGATAATTCGTTAAATATTGTTGATGGAAAACAGACGGTAATATTGGTAATCGGTGTTAATGGAGTGGGTAAGACGACAACAATTGGTAAATTGGCATATAATTTACAAAAAGAAGGAAAAACAGTTATTTTGGCAGCTGCTGACACATTTAGAGCTGCTGCAATTGAGCAACTAAAACAATGGTCGGAAAGAGTTAATGTTGAATTAATTTCTTCGAGAGAAGGATCTGATCCTGCATCAGTTGTGTACGATGCTATTAAATCTCAAAAAGCAAAAAATAAAGATGTATTAATTATTGATACAGCAGGAAGATTACATAATAAAGTGAATCTTATGAATGAGTTGGAAAAAATAAATAGAATTATTTCTAGAGAACATCCTGAAGCTAATAGAGAATCACTTTTAGTTCTTGATGCTACAACCGGACAAAACGCTTTATTCCAAGCTAAAGAATTTAATAAAGTTACAAATATTACGGGATTAGTATTAACTAAATTAGATGGTACTGCAAAAGGGGGGGTAGTATTTCCGCTTCAAGTTGAAAATAATGTACCGGTAAAATATATAGGAATTGGTGAAAAAGCGGAGAATCTAGAAAAGTTTGATTCTGAGAAATTTGTAGATGCATTATTTGACCTTAAGTAAAAATGATAGCAATTTCATATTATTCGTTGACTTAATAAAAAATATGTAATATACTTATGTAAACAGGGGAATCCTAAAGTAATAGTATATTACATATTATTTTTTAGAAAATAGGAAAATGAAATCTTAATAAGAAGGAGGATATATGTGGGAGCAGATTTATGCGTCCTCAATAGTTTTTATAGTTTTTATATTAATTATATTTGCAATTATTCAAATTTTTAATATATTAAATTTAAAAAAATCAAGGCAATATTATAAAAAATTACATGAATCGATAAAGCCTGGGGTTAGAATAATGTTAAATAATGGTATTTACGGTACATTAACAAGAGTAGGCGAAAAAGATGTTGATATTGAAATAGCAAAAAATGTTATAATTACAGCGGACAGATTTAGTATAAGGGAAATTAAAGAGTAAGGAGAATGAAGATGCCAAATATATTATTAACAAGAATAGATAACAGAATGATACACGGTCAAGTTGCTACACAATGGACGAATGTTGTCGGAGCAAACTTGTTATTAGTTGCAAATGATGAAGTTTCAACTAATAAAATGAGACAAGGTCTTATGGATATGGCTGCACCAAATGGTGTCGCTACAAGATACTTTTCAATTGAAAAAACAATTAGTATTATTGATAAAGCATCTCCTAAACAAAAGATCTTTATAATATGTGAAAATCCACAAGATGTTCTTAGATTAGTGGAAGGAGGGGTTCCTATAACTAAAGTAAACATTGGAAATATGCATATGGCTGAAGGAAAAAGACAAGTAGCTACAGCTGTATGTGTTGATGATGCTGATGTTGAAGCTTTTAGAAAACTAAAAGAACGTGGAGTGGAATTGGAAATCAGAAAGGTTCCTCAAGAGCAATCTGAAAGTACAGAAAAATTATTTAAATAATTTATAGGAGGTATCATGGAATATAATATAATCCAGATTCTATTGGTATTTTTAGTAACCTTTATTGCTGCTATAGACCAATTTAGTTTCTTGGAATCACTATATCAACCAATAGTGACAGGACCTGTTATCGGTGCTATATTGGGTGATGTACAAACAGGTTTGACAGTTGGTGCAACATTTCAATTGATTCAAATTGGTAGTATGCCTGTCGGTGGAGCACAACCACCAAATGCAGTAATAGGTGGTATTATGGCTACAGTATTTGCTGTAACATCAAAATTAGAACCAACAGCAGCAGTAGCGGCAGCATATCCTTTTGCGGTTTTAGGACAACAGGCTGTTAATGTTGTATTTACACTTATGGCACCTATTATGAAAGTTGCTGACAAACATGCTGAAAATGCTAATCCAAAGGGGATTTCACATGTTAACTACTTGTCTATGGCAATTTTAGGTACTATATTTGGTTTGATAGTTTTAGCATTCTTTGTAGCTGGTGCAGAATTTGGTAAAAATGTAGCGGGAGCATTACCTGAATGGTCAAAAGTTGGTTTGGGAGTTGCAGGTAAGATGATGAGATTCGTTGGTTTTGCAATTTTATTAAAAGTTATGCTTTCAAAAGAACTATGGGGATTCTTTTTCCTTGGTTTTGCTATTGCAATAGTTGTTAATGCAATACCTTCTCTACAAGCTCCAGGATTATTGTTAATCTCATTAATTGGTTTTGCAGTTTCTTATTGGGATTATCAAATTCAAACTAAAGTGAAAAATACTCAAGTAATGGGAGGAGATGAAGATGGAATATAATCAAAGTAATCATTATGTAGACACAAATGTTGCTCCTAATCTTGATAATAAAACATTAAATAAAATGGTATGGAGATCACTATTCTTACAAGCATCTTTTAACTTTGAAAGAATGCAAGCAGCAGGATGGTTGTATAGTATTTTACCCGGATTAGAAAAGATTCATACAAATAAAGATGATTTGTCAAAATCAATGACACACAATTTAGAGTTTTTTAATACACATCCATTTTTAGTAACATTTGTAATGGGTATTGTATTGTCATTAGAACAAAATAAACAAGATATTGATACAATTCGTGCTGTTAGGGTTGCGGCAATGGGACCATTAGGTGGTATCGGTGATGCACTATTTTGGTTTACATTGGTTCCAATTTTAGCTGGTATCACATCAAATATGGCTTTAAGTGGACAAATAATTGCTCCATTCTTATTCCTATTAGTATTTAATTTAGCTCAATTTGGTTTGAGATATTGGTTAATGTACTGGTCATATAAGAAGGGTGTTGAAGCTATTGATTTATTTACACAAAATGCTAAAGAATTTACAAGAGCTGCATCAATTTTGGGTGTTATAATTGTAGGAGCTTTAACAGTTTTATATGGTGGTATTAAAACCAAATACGAAATTCCAAACGGTAAGAAATTAGTTAAGCAGGAAATTAAAACAGTAGTTTCAAATGACAAAATTTCAGACTTTGAGAAATATTTATATAAAGATGATAAAAAGACATTAAAACCAGATACGACTATCACTGATTTAAAAAACGGAACATCAGAATTAGTATTCCAAAAAGAAAATGAGGTTGATTCAAAAATTAATGTTCAAAAAATACTAGATGGTATTATTCCGAATATAATTGATTTAGGTTTGGTTATGTTGATGTATTTCTTTATAGCAAAGAAGAAATTATCGCCAGTATATGGTATCATATTCCTATTTGTGTTAGGGTTATTTGGTGCCTGGATTGGAATATTCTAATGAGTAAATCAACAGCTGTCTTAGTTACAGCACACGGGAAATTTTCAGAGGGTATTTTATCCACAATAGAAATGATTGCCGGAAAATTTGAAAATGTTAAAAATGTAAATTTTCTTGAAGGTGAAAATTTTGAAACCATAGATAAAAAACTTGTTGAAGCGTATAATTCATTTTCTAATTACGACCATATAATTATAATTACTGATTTAATGGGAGGTACTCCTTTTAATCGCTCAGTTATGAATTTTGGTAGTAATGAAAACACACGAGTACTTGCAGGATTAAATTTTGCGATGTTATTTACAGCTATTACTACTCAAAATGATAATATAGATTTGTTAGTTAATGAAATTTTAGAATCAGGAAAAGAATCAATTAAAAAATTTGAGATAGTTGAAATAGAAGATGACTCAGATGAATTTGAAGATGGAATTTAGATATATAATTTCGTTTTAACAAGAGAGATAGAGATTAAATTTTCTATCTCTTTTTAATTTTAAACTCATTTTTAGGTTCTTTATCAACTACCCATAATTTAAAAGTAATGTTGGGTAAGATTTAAAGTAACAAATTAAGAAAATTAGAGCTTAAAGTTTATAATTCTCTTTTATCGTTAAAAATGTAAATGATTTTGTGTATAAGTTTTATTAAATTCTATAATAGATAGTGTATTATTTATTTTTCCTGAAGCTACTATAATATAAACAAGTATAGATACTAATTGTAATAAATTTTTCCTGTATAATTTATTATGAAATATATTAAATAAAATTTGACATAAACTATTGATTTTGCTATTATATTTAGTGTCAATGAAAAACCTTGACAGGAGAGTAAATGGAAAAAAATGTAGTTATTAGTATTCTATATGAATACTATGGAAAATTACTTACAGATAAACAAGCAGAATCTATCGAAATGCATTATTTAGAAGATTTATCTTTGACTGAAATTGCTGATATTCAAGGTGTGTCTAAGCAAAGCATTTCTGAAACAATTAAGCGTTCAGAAAAAGCTTTATTGGATTTTGAGAAAGGCATAGGCATGTATAAAAGATCAAATGAACTGAGTGAGCTTGTTGATAGATTAGAAAAAAATTTGATTAATGATCTCGATGATGAAGAATATTCAAAATACATTGATTTGATTTTTCAAATTAAAACAAAATTAAAATAGGATGTGCTAAATGTTTGAAAATTTATCGGATAGACTACAAAACCTTATGAGTAATCTTAGAGGTAAGGGAAAACTTACTGAAAAAGATATTGATACAGCAATGAGAGAAATTAGATTGGCTTTACTTGAAGCTGATGTAAACTTTAAGGTTGTTAAAAGTTTTGTACAAAAAGTTAAAGAGAGAGCTTTAGGTGCTGATGTTATGCAGAGTTTAACTCCTGGACAGATGGTTGTAAAAATTGTTAATGAAGAATTAATTAACTTGATGAGTGATAATAATCAGGAACTTAAATTTTCATCAAAATTACCTACAGTAATTATGATGGTAGGTTTACAAGGTGCTGGTAAAACAACTCAAACAGGCAAATTAGCTCTTTTACTAAAGAAAAAAAACAAGAAACCATTACTTGTTGCAGGAGATATATATAGACCAGCAGCTATTGAGCAGTTAAAAGTTGTCGGACAAAAAGTTGAAGTACCTGTTTTTTCTTTAGGTAAAATTGATCCTGTAGAAATTGCAAAATGCGGTATTGAAGAAGCAAAGAAAAATGGTAATGATGTGGTTATTATAGATACGGCTGGTAGACTTCATATTGATGATGAATTAATGCATGAATTAAAAGCAATTAAGGAAAATGTTGAAGTTACAGAAACTTTATTAGTAGTTGATTCAATGACCGGTCAAGATGCTGTTAATGTTGCTAAATCATTCAATGAGCAAATTGATATTACAGGTATCCTTATGACAAAGCTTGATGGGGATACAAGAGGTGGTGCTGCACTTTCAATTAGAGCGGTTACGGAAAAACCAATAAAGTTTATTGGTACTGGTGAAACGATGGGAGATTTGGAACAATTCCATCCGGATAGATTAGTATCAAGAATATTAGGTATGGGTGATGTATTATCACTTATTGAAAAAGCCGAACAAGCATTAGATAAGGAAAAAGCAAAAGAACTTGAAGAAAAATTAAGAAATCAATCTTTTGATTTCAATGATTTTCTTTCACAAATTTCTCAGATGAGAAATATGGGTCCTTTAGAAGAATTATTAAAAATGATACCTGGAGTAAATGCTAAAGCATTAAAGGGTATGAATTTTGATACAAAGGCAATAGATAGAATTGAGGCGATTATTAGGTCAATGACAAATGATGAACGTGAAAAACCTAATATTATTGATAATTCTAGAAAGAAAAGAATCGCAAATGGTTCAGGTACAAATATTGGAGAAGTAAATAAATTACTTAAACAGTTTGATGACACTAAAAAAATGATGAAAAAAATGGGTGTTATGAACAAAAAAATGAAAAAAGGGAAAAAGAGATTCCCATTCTTTTAAAAACATGGAGGAAAAATATGGCAGTAAAAATTAGAATGAAAAGATTAGGTGCTAAGAAAAGACCTTTCTACAGAATAGTTGTAGCAGATGAAAGATCACCAAGAGATGGTAAATTTATAGAAGAAATCGGATACTATAATCCAATTTCAGAACCAAAAGTATTTAAAATTGATAGTGAAAGAGTACAATACTGGATGGGCGTAGGGGCAAAACCAACAACAACAGTAGCTAGATTATTAAAAACAGACTTTGAAGATTTAGCTAAAAAAGTAGAAGAAAAGAAGAAAGCAGAAGCTGAAAAAAGAGCTAAAGAAGCAGAAGAAAGAAGAATAGCTAGAGAAAAAGCAGAAGCTGAAGCAAAGGCTAAGGCAGAAGCTGAAGCAGCAGCTGCAGAAGAAGTTGAAGAATCAGCAGAGTAATTTGGATAATAAAATGAATGAAATAGTAGAATATATTGCTAAAGTATTAGTTACTAATCCGGAAGATGTTAAAGTAATTACTGAAATAAATGAAGGTATAGTAGATATTAAATTATTGGTAAATGCGGATGATATGGGAAAGATTATTGGTAAGCAAGGTAAGATTGCAAATTCAATAAGATCTATATTAAAGGCATGTGCTATTAAAGAGCAAAAGAAAGTAAATTTAGTGATTGATGCAAATAATGAACAAAATTAAAGTTGGTAAAATCATAAATACACATGGGATTAAAGGAGAGCTTAAAATCTCAAAAACAGGTGTTGAAAGTTTTGATAGAGATATTCCATATTATATCGGAAATGATAATATTGAGTATAGTATTGAAAAAGTTAGAAAACACAAAGATAATGTAATGATCACATTAAAAGGTTTTAATAATATAAACGAAGTATTGAAATTTAAGGATAAAGATATATTTATTAATGAAGGTGATATGATAGGTTTAGATGATGATGAATATTATATTAATGAGTTAATTGATATGGTAGTTTATAATCAGGATAATCATAAAATTGGAGTAATAAAAGATGTGCTTAAATATGATGTTAATGATATATATATTGTTAAAAGCAAGGATCATGAAATTATGATACCGGCAGTAAAGGAGTTTATTTTATCAGTTGATTTAGATAATAGAAAAATTGTTGTAAAACTTATAGAAGGCATGTAATGAAAATTGATATTTTAACTTTATTTCCAAATACTTTTGATTTCTTAAAAGTTTATGGAGTTATTGGAAAAGCAGTTGAAAATAATATTATAGAAATAAACACTATTGATATTAGAAGATTTTCAAAAAATAAACATAATAAAGTTGATGATGAAGTATATGGGGGATCTGCAGGCATGCTTATGACAATGCAGCCGGTTGTAGATGCGATTGAAAGTGTCAGAACAGAAGATTGTAAGGTGATATTTTTAAGTCCTCAAGGAAAGGTATTAAATCAAGGGATCGCAATTGATTTATCAAAAGAAAGTCATTTGATTTTACTTTGTGGGCATTATGAAGGAATTGATTCAAGAGTTATAAATAATTTTGTCGATTATGAAATATCTATTGGAGATTATGTTTTAACAGGAGGAGAAATACCTGCTATGGTTTTAATTGATGCAGTTACAAGACTCATAGACGATGTACTTGGAAATGATCTATCATATAAAACAGATTCACATTACAATATTTTATTACAACATGATCATTTTACTAGACCTAGAGAATATTTAGGATACAAGGTTCCGGAAGTTTTATTTTCGGGAAATCATAAATTAATTGAAGAATGGCAAATTAAAAGTAGTATTGAAAATACTAAGAAAAAAAGACCGGATTTATATGAAAAATATATTGAAAGTATAAGAAAGGAATAGTTATGGAAATCATAAGACAATTAGAAGAAGAACAAAAGAAAGACTCTTTACCAGAAATTCTTGTTGGTGATTATGTAAAAGTAGATTATAGAATTAAAGAAGGTTCAAGAGAAAGAATTCAAATGTTTGAAGGAACAATTATTAAAATTCAAGGAGAAGGTGTTAGAAGTACATTCACAGTAAGAAGACTTGCTTACGGAGTTGGTGTAGAAAGAACATTCTTAATTCATTCACCAAGAGTTGAAAATATAAAAGTAGTAAGACATGGTAAAGCAAGAAGAGCTAGATTATTCTACTTAAGAAATAGAATTGGTAAAGCTGCTAAATTGAAAGAAAAAACAGATTACTAAGATTTAGGTTAGACATTTGTCTGACCTTTTTTTATACAAGGAGGTAATATGCAAATTAACTGGTATCCGGGGCATATGAAAAAATCTCTTGATAAAATAAGAGAATCATTAAAATTGGTTGATATAGTTGCGGAAATTGTCGATTCAAGAATACCGATAAGTTCAAGAAATCCTGTTATTGATGATATAATCAAGGATTTTCCAAGGCTAATTATTTTAAATAAAGTAGATATGTCAAATCCTTTTGAAACTAAAAAGTGGATAAAATATTTTAATGATAGAGGAATAGAAGTTATAGAATATAACTCAACTAAAGATAAAAAAACAAATGAATTATATAAAACTGCAAGAAAATCATTAACAAAATTATTTGAAAAGCGTAAGGAAAAAAATATAAAAGATACAACTATAAGAATGATGGTTGTAGGGATACCCAATGTTGGAAAATCAACATTTATAAATAATATTTCTATGAGAAAAGGAACCAAGGTTGGAAATAGACCGGGGGTAACTCGTACAAATCAATGGATTAAAACAAATAGTGACTTAATGCTTTTGGATACGCCGGGTGTTTTATGGCCAAAATTAGAATTACATGATGGTGGTAAAAATTTGGCATTTACAGGTGCTATTAAGGATGAAATATTAGAAATTGAGGATTTATGTTTTGAATTTATAAAAAAATTACAAGAAATATCTCCAAGGAGTTTACAGAAAAGATATGAAGTGGATCCGTCGCTTCCAGCTTTGGAAATAATGGATAAAATTGCCATAAAGTTTGGAGCAATTCAAAGAGGAAGTGAAATTGACTATTTTAAGGTTTCAAATATAATTTTTGATGACTTTAGAAAAGTTAGAATTGACAGAATTACACTTGAAAGAGTAGAAGATAATTTAGAAATTAAAGATATTAATAAAATGTAATAATAATGACAGTTTCATTTATAAAATATGATGTATAATGAGGGTATATGAAAATTAAACTAAAGAGAGATCAGCTAGATATTTTAATTGAAAAATCAAAAAACTATACAAATATATGTGGTGTTGATGAGGTTGGAAGAGGGCCAATTGCCGGACCAGTTGTTAGTTGTGCTGTAATAATGGGTGAGAATCATATAGAAGGAGTGAAAGACTCTAAAAAACTTACAGATAAGAAAAGGAGATTACTTGCTAAAGACATATTTGAAAATGCTATTGCAGTAGGATATGGAGTAGTAGATAATTATGTTATTGACGAAATAAATATCAGACAAGCAAGTCTTTTAGCTATGAAAAATGCTGTTGAAAATATGAAAGATAAAGATGGAAATCATATTAAAGCAAATCTTATACTTATTGATGCGGAGTTAATTGATTCAGATATTGACCAAATAGGGATTATATCGGGTGATGATTTAGTTTATGAGATATCTTGTGCATCGATATTAGCTAAAATTTATAGAGATGATATGATGATTGAATATTCAAAAAAATATCCTGAATATATGTTTGAAGCACATAAAGGTTATGGCACAAAAAAACATTATGAAGTAATAGATTCTAATGGTATTACGGATATCCATAGGAAATCCTTTATGAAAAAATATTATGAACAAGCTAATGGGAAAACTGGGCGAGGAAATAGCCTGTAGATATTTAATAAAAAATGATTATAAAATACTAGAGAGAAATTATGCTACTAAATTCGCAGAAGTAGATATAATTGCAATTAAAAATATGACGATAGTAATTGTCGAAGTTAAAACTAGAAAAAATAGTGATGTTTTACATGCATCTCAAGCTGTAGATTATAGGAAAATTAAAAAATTAAAAACAATAGCTCTATATTATATAGATCAAAATAATTTATATGATTATAATTTGAGATTTGACATAATTGAATGTTATTGGCAAAGGAAAAAAATTAACCATATTATAAATGCATTTTGAGGTGACTATGAATTCATATAAAGACATAATTTTATTTTTAAATATATTAAATATTAATAATTTGAGAATCAGAAATTTTATAAGTGAGGGGCTTCTTAATACATTTTCAGAGATTAGGTTTGAAAATATTGATAAGCTCTTATTTTTAACTGATAAAGAAAAAAACAATATTAAATTAAATTTTAAAAAATTTAGTCTAGAGGACTATAAATATAAATTGGAAATTTCCGGAATAAAATATGTAACAATTTTAGATGAAAATTATCCCGATAGATTAAGAAATATTTATAATGCTCCGGCAATAATTTATTATAAAGGGAATAGAAATATTAATTTTAATAATTGTTTAGCTGTTGTAGGCACCAGAAAACCTACAGAATATGGTTTATGGGCGACTAAAAAAATAATTACAGAATTGACAGGACATGATATATGTATAGTATCTGGTATGGCAACCGGGATTGATGCATGTGCCCATAATACGGCAATTGAAAATAATATCCCTACAATAGGAATTTTAGCCTCATCCTTGGAAATTAGATATCCTAAATCAAATAATTATTTATATGATAAAATGCAAAATGAATTATTAATTTCAGAATTTCCATTATTTACAAATCCTCAAAAACAAAATTTTATTTTTAGAAATAGAATAATTTCTGGATTGTCATTTGGAACATTAATAGTACAAGCGGCTGAAAAAAGCGGATCGCTTATAACAGCTAAATACGCTATTGAACAAAATAGAGATTTATTTGTTGTTCCCGGAAATATTAACAGTGAATACTCTAAAGGTTGTAATAATCTGATTAAATTTGGAGCGAAAATGGTTCAATCAGGCTTGGATATATTAGAAGACATACCATTTATAAAAGAAATAAATAAAATTAATATAATTAATGATAATTATAACTTTTCAAATAAGCATTTAGAGGTTATAAATGTTTTGAGTGGTAATATTTTGAGTATAAATAATATATCTAATCTAACTAAAATTAATATTGGAGAATTATATAAAATAATTTTTGAATTAGAAAGTAAAAATGTAGTTTTAAATGTAAAGGAAGATTTTTATACATTAAATTAAATATTTGTATTTAAAATTATTTATGGTATTATTACTTTTGTAGTAAAATAATGGGAGGATAATGTGGCTAAAAATTTAATTATTGTAGAATCACCTACAAAGGCTAAAACAATTGGAAAATTTTTAGGAAAAAATTATAAGATAATGGCTTCAGTTGGGCATTTAAGAGATCTTCCAAAAAGTAGGATGGGTGTAGATGTTGAAAACAATTTTGAACCGGAATATATTAATGTAAGAGGAAAAGCTTCAACAATAAATGCAATAAAAGCAGAAGCAAAAAAAGTAGATAATGTTTATCTTGCATCTGATCCTGATAGAGAGGGTGAAGCAATAGCATGGCATTTAGCATTTTTATTGGATTTAGATTTGAAAGAAAAAAATAGAGTTGTATTTCCGGAAATTACAAAAGAAACAGTAAAAGAGGCAATCAAACATCCACGTGCAATTAATTTAAATCTTGTTGATGCACAACAAGCAAGAAGAATACTTGATAGAATTGTAGGTTATAAACTTTCTCCGATTTTATGGAAAAAAGTTAAAAACGGTTTATCAGCAGGAAGAGTTCAATCAGCTGCATTGAAACTTATAATTGATCGTGAAAATGAAATAAGAAAGTTTATTCCAGAAGAATATTGGAGTATAGATTTTGTTGCAACTCATAACAAAATTGATTTCACTGGGGATTTTATTGGAGAATATATAGATAACAAAATTAAAAATATTAAATTAACTAATGAAAATGATGTTGATAATATAATATCTAAAATAGATAAGGACAATTTTAAGATTATTGATAAGGATGTAAAGGAAAAAAGTAGAAAACCATACGAACCTTTTACTACATCAACATTACAACAAGAAGCATCTAAAAGAATATACTTTTCAACTTCAAAAACGATGTCTGTTGCACAACAACTATACGAAGGGATAAATGTTGGTGAAGGATCTGTTGGACTAATATCATATATGAGAACAGATTCTACAAGACTTTCAAATGGGATAATTGATGAAGCAATTTCATATATTAATGAAAATTATGGTAAAGAATATGCTTCAAAAGGAAGGTCATATAATAAGAAGAAAAGTGGTTCACAGGATGCCCATGAAGCTGTAAGAGTTTCATCAATTTATAGGACACCTGAAAAAATAAGAGATTATTTAACTACTGATCAATATAAATTATATAGATTAATATGGGAAAGAACACTTGCATCACAAATGAAAGATAGTAAATATTTATCTACTAGATATGATTTTGAAAGCAATGGTATTTTATTTAGAGCAAATGGTTCGATAGTTACTTTTGATGGATTTTCAAAAGTTTGGACCATTGCTGATAAAAAAGTTGAGCTTCCTAATTTTGAAATTGGAGATGTATTTTCAGCATCTAAAATTAATAAGGAAAAGCATTTTACAAAACCAAAGGCTAGATTTACAGAAGCTTCATTAGTGAAGGAATTAGAAAAAAATGGTATTGGTAGACCTTCGACTTATTCATCAATAATTAAAAGTTTATTGAGTAGATATTATGTTGAATTTGAAGAAAAATCACTAGTACCTACAGAAATAGGATTTACTGTTATTGAATTATTATTACAATATTTCAAGACGATAATAAATGAAGATTTTACAGCTGAGATGGAAAATAGTTTAGATAAAATTGAAGAATCAGATGTTGAATGGAGAAAATTAATTAAAGATTTTTATGATAAATTTGATGAACTGTTGAAAAAAGCTGAAAATTCAAGTAAAGATTTTGAAATTAAAGATAAACCAACTGGAGAAAAATGTCCGGAATGTGGAGAAGACTTACTTTATAAAAAAGGAAGAAATGGAGATTTTATTGGTTGCTCTAATTTTCCTAAATGTACATTCACTAAAAACATTGTAAAAGAATTGGGTATAGTCTGTCCTAAATGTGGTGGAAAAATAATTGAAAAAATCTCAAAAAGAGGAAAAGTTTTTTATGGCTGTGAAAATTATCCTCAATGTGATTGGGCTTCTTGGGATAAACCAACAGGAGAAAAATGTGCAGAATGTGGTGATTTAATGGTTCATAGAAAAAATAGAAAAATGGATGCAATTATTTGCAATAATGAAAATTGTATAAGAAATAAATAAAAAATTGTATGAAAAGGTTTTTTGTGTTACAATGTAGTAAAAGGATATAAGGAGGGTTTTATGTCTAGAAAACCTACTATGGAGGATGTTAAAAATCTTGCGGGAGTTTCTATTTCTACAGTATCTAGAGTAATCAATGGTACAAGAAAAGTTTCACCCGATAAAACTGAAGCGGTTAATAAAGCTATAGCAAAACTTGGTTATAAGCCAAATGAATTAGCTAGATCTCTAGTTATGAAAAGATCAAACACTCTTGGTATTATACTTGATGATATCGGGTATAGCTATATGGCACAATACTTAAGAGGTATTGATGAAATAGGTAAAATGTACAAATATGATATACTTTTGTATTCTACATTTGGTAGTTTTGAAATTCAAAAGAAAGCTGTAGACTTCTTATCCTCGAAACAAGTTGAAGGAATTATTGTAATATCTGAAAAAATAAATAATGAAATTTTATATTTAATAAAAGAACATGATATTCCATATATGTTATTAGATACTTTCTATAGTCCTGATGAATTTAAGACTGTAAGTATAGACTTTAAGAAAGCAATGAGTGATATGACAGAATACATGATTGATAACGGTCATGAAAATATTGCATATTTAAGAGAAAAGACAGCATTTCATTCTTCAGAATCAAAAGAAAGTGGATATATTGAATCTACAGAAAAACATAAATTAGATAATTGGGTATTTGGTGTTAATGAAGATACGGTTGAAGCCGGGTATAAGTTTTTAGAAAAAAATTATAATAAGCTTAAGAAAAATGATATTACGGCAATAATTGCTGAAAGTGACAACCTAGCTGTTGGGTTAATGCACTATTGCTATGATAATAATATAAATATTCCAGAAGATTTTTCAATATCAGGATTTGGAAATAGCGATATTTCTGAATTAATTAAACCATCATTAACGACAGTAAGGTTACCTTATTACGATATAGGTGCAATTGCTGTAAGAGTATTGGTTAAAATATTGAGAGATAAAGAAGAATTTAATGAATCAATTAATTTAAATCATGAAATCATGAAGAGAGAAACTATCAAAAAAATTAAATAGAAAACAAATTTAGGAGGAAAATATGGTAGAAAAGAAGATTGTTGTAGTAAATGAAACAGGGTTACACGCAAGACCGGCAGCAGCTTTGGTACAATTTGTAAAAAATATTGAAGGAACAGTTGAACTTGTAAAAGATGGAAAGGTGGCAAATGCTAAGAGTATATTTAGTGTAATGTCATTAGGTATTTCTAAGGATACAGAAATATTAGTTAGAGTAACAGGGGAAAATGAAGAAGAAAATTGTGATAAAGTTGTTGAATTTATTGGTAGTTTAACAGACTAATTGCATAAAAAAGAGATGCCTTGTGTATCTCTTTTATTTTTATGAAAATTGATTGGAGATTATTATGAAATATAAAGGAATTGCGGCATCTGATGGCGTTGCCATGGGAAAAGTGTACTTATTTGAAAAAATTAATCTTGAAATAAGCAAACATACCATAGAAAAGGATAAAGTTGAAGAAGAAATTGAAAAAGTTCAAAAGGCTATAAATGATTATGTATATGAACTAGAAAATAGAGAAGTTTCTAGTCAGGCAGCAAAAGAAGTTAGGGATGCACATATTGAGCTTGCATCGGATCCGGCGTTAATTGATACAACTTCTGATAAAATTAGAGGTGAATTGATTAATTCAGAATATGCTTTAGATTCAACCATAAAAGAGATGGTTATGGTATTTGAAATGATGGATGATGCCTATTTAAAAGAAAGGGCTGCGGACTATAGAGATCTTGGAGAAAATGTAATGTATAAATTAAAAGGTGTAAAACCTAATACATTACAAGTTTTAGATGATGATTATATAATTGTTTCTAAAGAATTAACACCTACTGATACGTCTACAATGGATAAAGATCATGTATTAGGGTTGGCAATGGATTTAGGTGGTAAAACAAGCCATTCTTCAATAATTGCTCAAACTTTAGGTATACCTGCAATAGTAGGGATGAAAGATATAACTTCAAAATTAAAAAATGATCAATTTATAATTTTAGATGCTATTGAAGGTACAATAATTGTAGATCCTGATGAAGAAACGGTAAATGCTTATAAGAAGAAATTTGAAATAATTAAAGAAGATAAAGCAATAGCTGAAAAATATAAATTTGCTGAAGCTAAGACAACTGATGGAAAAGAATTAGAAGTTGTATGTAACATTGGTGGATTAGAAGATTTAAAAACTGGTCTAAAACATGGTGCTAGAGGAGTTGGTTTATTTAGAACAGAATTTTTATATATGGAATCAGATGAATTTCCATCAGAAGAAAAACAATTTGAAGTATATAAAGAAGCTGCAGAAAAATTAGAAGGAATGCCTTTAATTATTAGAACATTAGATATTGGTGGAGATAAAGGATTAAGTTATTTTGAATTTCCAAAAGAAGAAAATCCATTTTTAGGATGGAGAGCTCTTAGAGTGCAATTTGATAAAGTGGACATAATGAGAGATCAGTTAAGGGCTATTTTAAGGTCAAGTGCATATGGAAATGTTAAGATTTTATTACCTATGGTTATAAGTGTTGCTGAAATTAAAAAAGTTCAAGAATATATTGAAACATATAAACAAGAATTAAAATTAGAAGGTAAAAAATATGATGAAGATATCCAAGTTGGTATCATGGTAGAAACACCTGCATCTGTATTTATGGCAAGAGATTTGATTAAGTATTGTGACTTCTTTAGTATAGGTACAAATGACTTAACACAATATATTTTAGCGGCAGACAGGGGAAATGAAAAGATTTCACATTTATATGATTATTTTAATCCAGCTGTATTAAGAGCTATAAAACAAGTTATTGATGCTTCACATGAAGAAGGAAAGTGGACTGGTATGTGTGGGTCAATGTCTTCAGATAGTTTAGCTACTTATTTATTATTAGGTATGGGATTAGATGAATTTTCTGTTGTAAGTGCTAAAATTGGTAAATTAAAGAGCATAATTAATAATACTAATTTAGCTGAAGCTGAAAAATTTGTTCAAAAAGTATTATCACTGGATAATATTAATGAAATTAGAGCTTTACTAAAGGATAAAGTTGAAGAATTTTAATTAATATAAAAAGGTATTGTGATTAAACTTTATTAGTTTATAACAATACCTTTATCTATTTTATTTTATATTTTTTTGACAATCTTCACATATACCTGAAAATTCAAAATTATGAGATGTAATTTTAAATCCTGTATTTTTTTCTAATTCCTTTTCAATTTTGTGAATAGGGCAGTCATCAATAATTATAGTTTTTTTACAGTTTGTACAAATTAATTGATGTTTGTGATGACTTGAATTAAGTTGGTAGTAGGAAATATTGTCCATACCGACTGATTTCAATACTAATCCTGCCTCTAAAAAAGTAGATAAATTTCTATATATAGAAGAGATTTTAATCTTTTCATCTTTTAAATTTTCATAAATTTGTTCAGCACTTAATGGCGAATTTTTTTCTAGTAATTCTAATATTGTTAATCTCGTTTTAGTTGACTTTAAGCCATGATTTTTTAAAATATCCATTTGACCACCTCATATTGATTATACTATATATTTGACATTTTTCAATTATGAGTTATAATTTTAATGATAATAATTCTCATTTAATTAGTGAAGGAGTATAATATGAAAAAAGTAATTTTAGGATTAGTTCTAGTATTTTCAATTATTTTAGTAGGTTGTGCTGGGAATAATAAAAATACATCTGGAGAAAAAAAGTTAAAAGTAGTAGCCTCATTTTTTCCTCCATATGATTTAGCTAAAAAAATTGGTGGAGATAAAATAAAATTAAGAAATTTAACTCAAACAGGGGACGCACATTCTTATGAACCAAATATACAGGATATGCAAGATATACATAATTCCGACTTATTGATAATAAATGGTGCAGGATTTGAAGGATGGGCAGACCAAGTTATAGAAAGTCAAAGTGATTTAAAAGTTTTAAATTTATCAAAAGGTATGGAATTAATTAAAGTTTCAGATGTGGATTCAAAATCGAAAAACGAAAATGATAATAAAGTTGATTATGATCCGCATACTTGGATGAATCCTAGTTATACAATTAAAATGTTGAAAAAAATTAAAGATAAATTTGTAGAATTAGATCCTAAAAATAAAGATTTTTATGAAAATAACTATAAAAAATATAATGAAGAATTTTTAAAATTAATAAAAGAACATGATGAATTATTGGCTAAATATAAAGGAAAATCTTTTGTAGCACCTCACGCTGCGTTTAATTATGTTACCGGAGGGGTATTAAATCAAGTAGCTATTGAAGGAATTAATTCTGTATCTGAACCAAATGCAGCAAGATTGAAAGAAATAGTTGAAGAAATGAAAAAAAATAATATTAGTACTGTATTTTACGAATATAAAAAGAGTGATAAAATTGCAAAAGCTATTGCTAATGAAATCGGTGGAGATGTTAAACCTATATCCACTTTAGAAGTAATAACACAGCAAGATATAGATAATGGAGATGATTATATTAGCTTAATGAAGATGAATTATAAAAATTTAGCAGATTCATTTGAAAAACAAAAAAACTGATTATATAAATGAAGGTAAATATGAATATAATAGAAATAAAAGATTTAAGTTTCAGTTATGAGAAAACTGAAGTTTTAAGCAATATAAATTTTAATATTAAGGAAAATGAATTTATATGTTTAATGGGAAATAATGGTAGTGGTAAATCTACTTTATTGAAAATTTTAATTGGTGAACTAAAAAATTATACAGGGAGTATTAAAATATTCAACAAAGAATTAAACACATTTAATGAATGGAGCAAAATTGGATATGTCCCTCAAGTTGACAGAAATAATATAACAAATTTTCCAATCTCTGTTAGAGAGATGATTTTATTAAATTTTTATTATGATTTTAATTTATTCAATTTACCAAAGAAAAGACATTTGAAATTAGTTGAGGAAGTATTACATTCATTTAAAATTGAACATTTGGCTGATAAAAATTTTAATGAATTAAGTGGTGGTCAAAAGCAAAGAGTAATGATTGCAAAAGCAATGGTACACAGTCCGGAATTATTAATTTTTGACGAACCTACTGTAGGGGTAGATGCGGAAAGTAAGAAAGTATTTTATGAATTAATAGATCATTTGCATAAATTTCATAATATTACAATAATATTAGTAACACATGAGTTAGATTTTTCAGATAAATTAATTGATAGAAAACTTATATTAAAAGAGAAAGAGATTAAAGAATATGTTTAGTTATGTATTTATGCAAAGAGCATTTATAGTTGGTTTTTTTATATCTATAATAATACCCCTTATTGGGACGGTAGTTGTAAACAGAAAAACATCAACAATTGGTGATGCATTATCACATACTACTCTTAGTGGATTATTTTTAGGTATATTACTAGGTTTTAACCCTATAATCGGAGGTATAGTAATAAGTGTATTAGCTGCATTTTCAATAGAAGCACTTAGAAATAAATTTCCAAAAAATGGAGATATGGCTACAGCTATTATTATGAGTTGTGGTATTGGATTGGCATCTATATTGTCAGATTTTATAGTTGCAGCACAAAATTTTGAGTCATTTTTATTTGGCTCAATAATAGCAATAACAATTTCTGACATTTTAATTATATTTTCAGTTTCGATTATTGTAATTGCTATATTTATTTATACCTATTATGGTTTGATGTTTATTTCTGTTGACCCGACGAGTGCTAGATTATCCGGAGTTAAAGTTAAACAAAATAATTATTTATTTACTTTATTATTAGCGGTTACAATAGCTCTTTCTGCAAGAATAGCCGGGATTTTAATTATTTCATCACTAATGGTTTTACCTGTTGCAACAGCGATGTTAATTGCTAAAAATTACAAGCAAACGGTAGTAATTTCAATTTTATTAGGCATGGTTTATTTTTTCTTAGGATTGACAGGAGCTTTTTATTTAAAACTTAAACCGGGTGGTTCAATAATTATGACATCAGTTATAGGATTGATACTTGTAATTATTTATAAATACATTTTAACTAAAAATGAATAGTATTTTAAGGAGTATTTACAAAATTATTTTTGTAAGTGCTCCTTATTTAATTTTATATATAAATAAAGGAAGTGTGATTAAAAGATAATGAAAATTTTACTAAGATTTTATTTTTAATATATTTATAATGTTAAAATATTATTTGTATGGAATATATTTTATTGATAAAATATAAGTGGAAAATATATTTTTGGGAGGACACCAATGAAAAAAGAACTACAAATAACGAGAAGATTTGCTGTTATGATGCTTATATTCTCGTTATTGTTGCAGACAGCTATTCCTGTTGTAATTTTTGCTAATGATAACAGCAAAATTTACAGTGTATCTGAATTTAAGTCTCAAGTAAAAGATGGAGAAAAAGTAAAGGTAAGGGGGTATATAGGAGAGCCTTGGGAACAAAGAAAATCATCTAATAGAGTAACTAATTTTGAGCTTAGTGATAAATTAGATGATGGTAAAAAATCTGGTATTCCGGTAGAATATTCAAATTCTTACTATAAAAAACATCCAAATTCTTATGAAAATAATAAAGGAAAACCTGTAATTATTGAAGGAGAAAAAAATAATTATTTAGGTACAAAAGGACTAAAAAATATAAAATCAATTGTTCCTGCTGATTCTCCTGAGGTAAATAATGGTGAAAATAAAGCTGATACATCTGTTGTAAAGGAAACAGAAGAAAAGGATACAGCTTCATTAAAAAAGAATGAAGAGGATAAAACACAAAAAACTTCAAAAAGTAAAAAAAGAGTAAAAAGGGAAAAAAAGAAACAAGAAAATGTAGAAAAAACAGAAAAATCTAGAAAATCTGAAAAAACAGAAAAAAAGAAAAAAGACAAGAAAAAAGAAAAGAAAAGTAAGTCTACTAAAAAGAAAAAAGAAAATGATCAAAAGAAGAAAAAACAAAATAAAAAAAGTCCTACAAGAAAATCAAATAATTCAAATAAAATTAATAAAAAAGATACAGAGCTTAGACTTTCTGAGCTAATGCCTGTAAATATAGCTACTGTATTAAAGGGAGATATTGGTGAAAAATTTACGACCTCCGGTTATGTAATTTCAAGACCAGGTGCATTTGGTCAACATAGTTTTGTGATTAAAGATAAAGATGGAAATTCGATTTTTATTTATACATATATTGATGCAAAAGTTAAACTTGGAGATTATGTTGTTTTAACAGGATATTTAAGTGAAAATAATGGAGTTAAACAGCTTGAAAATATCGAGGAATCGATTGTAAATAATAAGGATAAAGAAAATAAATTTGAAATTAAAGAAATGAAAATTTCAGATTTAAAAGATGAAAATTTATCCGATTTTATAGAGATAAAATATTCAAAAGTAAAGAGCTCCAGAGATTTGGGCTTTGCATTTTCAATTAACATTGAACAATATGGAAATTCCGCAACTATATTGATTAATAAGGCATCAAATATTAGTTTAAATAAAATTCAAGATGGTGCAATGATTAATGTAAAAGGAATTTTATCTAAGTTTAATACTACATATCAAATCATGCCTTTTGAAGATGAACACTTAACTATTAATAATGAAAGCTTATATAAGTATGTTAAAATAGGGCAAGTTCAAGGAGAAGGTTTAACTTCTCCATATGAAGGCAAAAAAGTAAAGGTTAAAGACGTAGTAGTTACGGCAATCCACAATCAAAATAATTTCTTTGTGCAAGATATTGAAGATGATAAAAATGAAAAAACTTCAGATGCTTTAGTTGTTAATATTGCTAATAAAAATGATGAAAATAAGCAAATAAATGTCGGGGATGTGCTGGAGTTTGAAGGTTATGTAGAAGAAAAAAATGGAGATGGTTTTGATGATAGTAAATATACAGATTTGACCATCACAAAAGTAGTTGCTAAGTCATATAAAGTAACATCTAAAAATCATGCATTGCCTGCTGTAAAATATTTAGAACAAAGAGATATACCTATTGATGTAAAAGATGTAAATGGTAGAAAGTCATATATAAATACAATAAATTTTTGGGAATCAAAAGAGTCCATGCTTGTTGGTATAAAGAATGCTAAAATTTTAGGACCAATGGTTAGAGGTCAAATTTTTGTAAGTTTAGATAAAAATTTTAGTAGATATAATAAAATGAATGGTATTACACTAAATGAAAATGGTAATCCTGATATTATAGGTATAAATATTCAATATTCTCAAAATGGAAATAATAAATATTATTATGATAATATTACAGTTAAATCTGGAGATGAAATTAAAGAATATACAGGGCCATTAACATATGCATTTGGAGGATATAAAATATATGTTCCAAAGGAAAAACGATTAGAATTAAATAAAAATATTAATAAAAATAATTTAGATAGGGAAATTACATCATTAGAATTTAATGAAGATAAATTAACTATTGCCTCATATAATATTGAAAATTTTGCGCCAAAGAGTGGAGAATCATCAGATGATAAAGTTAAGAAAATAGCTGAGTCTATTCATAAAAATCTTAAAAATCCGGATATTATATCATTAGTTGAAATGCAAGATGATAGTGGGGAAGAAAAAAGTAAAAAAGATGATCAAAAGAGTAGAGAAGTTTCAGCTAGAGAAAATGCTAAAATTTTAATTGAGGCAATAAAAAATGCTGGCGGTAATGAGTATAAATATGAAGAGATAGAGCCTCAATTTAATAAAGATGGCGGAGCACCAGGTTCAAACATCAGAGTTGCATTCTTATATAATCCATCAAGAGTAAAATTAAAATCAAGTGAAAGAATTGGAGAAAATGAATTCTATTTTGAAGATGTTAGAAAATCACTTGCAGCAACATTTGAGTTTAACGGAAAAGAAGTGTTAGTGATAGCAAATCATTTAAATTCAAAGAGAGGGGATGAACCACAATTTGGTAAAAATCAACCACCGGTAAATAGTTCTGAAGTTAAAAGAGAAAAATTAGCTCAAATAATTCATAAATATGTTGTAGATAAAAAACAAGTAAATCCAAAATTAAATGTTGTTTTAACGGGCGACTTTAATGACTTTGAATTTTCTAAAACATTGAAAACTTTAGAGGGAAAAGTATTAACAAATTTAGTAACTAAACATGATGAAAAAGACAGATTTTCATATTTTCATAATGGAAATAGTCAAACATTGGATCATATACTAGTTTCTAATAAATTAGTTAAAGACGCTAAATTTGACATGGTTCACATAAATTCAATGTTTATGGAAGAAGATGGAAGAGCTTCAGATCATGATCCGGTAATTGTACAATTAAAATTGAATGATATTGAGGAAAAAGTAGAAAATTACGAAATTCCAAAGGATGACACAGAATTTACACTTATTAAAGATTTATTTAATTCAAAATTAGGAGAAATATATAAAGTAAAAGGAACTGTAACATCTAAATCAGGGATATTTGGAAGAAAGAGTTTCTATATTCAAGATGACCATGGTTATGGAATATTTGTGAATAATGAATACAGAATTAATTTACAACAGGGAGATAAAGTTGAATTAAAGGGAAAACTTGATAATTACTTCGGCTTATGGCAATTGAAAGATATTGAAATCTTAAATAAAGAAAAATCAACAGTTATAAATCCTAAAGATATTAAAATAAATGAAATATCAGAGCAAAATCCATATACTTTGGTTAAGTTTGATAATGTTACAGTTGATTACATGGAACAATCAAATGGATATGGTTCAACGAGATTTATGATTTTTGATAAAGATGGAAATCCTATGAATGTAAATTATGATAATAGAGCTGGGGAAAAATATTCTAAACTAAAAGAAAGATTGAAAAATGGATATAAAATTAATTTAACTGGTATTTTGTCATATAAAAATGGAATTCCTGAAATATTAGTTGTTTCGCCTGAGGGGATTGAGATAAAAAGTATGGCAAATATTAAAATCCAATATTTCAAAGTTGGACAAATTCAAGGCACTGCTCATAAATCATTATTAGAACAAAGAAATGTAAAAGTTAAGGATGTTGTAGTAACAGCACTTGATGGTAAGGATGCATTTTATGTTCAAGACATAAATCCTGATAAAGATGAAAAGACATCGGATGGTATTCATGTATTTAAGACAAATCACAATGTTAAAGTTGGAGATGTTGTAGAAATTGATGGGAAAGTAAGAGAAACATTTGGTGATGGATATAGTTCAAAATATAAGAGTGATTTATCTATTACAGAAATATCTGCTAAAACAATAATAAATACAGGTAAAATTGAAAAAATTAAAGTCCATAAGATTTTCAAAAACAGTATTCCTTCAAAATACATTGATAATGATAGATTTATTAAATTTGACCCTCAAGAGGATGCAATTGACTTTTGGGAATCAATTGAGGGAATGATTGTTGAGTTGAATGGTGCTAAGGTAATCGGTCCGCAAATATCTAAACAAGTATATGTATTGCCTTTAGATTCTGAACAAAAACTGAACAAATTAGGAGGAGTTAACTTAGATGAAAATAATAATCCTAATATAATAGGTTTGGCTGTAAATGATGATATAAAGGTAAAAGCAGGTGATCAAATTACAAATTCAATTAAAGGACCAGTTACTTATGGATTCGGTAATTATAAAATTGTTGTTTCTGGTAAATTGGAAATAAAAGAATTTGATAAAAAAGATGATAAAACAAATATTGTTAAAGATAAAGATAAATTAACTGTAGCAACATACAATGTTGAAAACTTTACTGCATTGAAAGAGGGTAAAGACAGTACTTCTGAAGAAAAAGTTCAAAAAATTGCAAATTCCATTGTTAATGATTTAAATGCACCGGATATCATAACTTTATTAGAAGTGCAAGATGATGATGGTCCAACAGATAGCGGAAATGTTTCGGCAACTGAGAGTGGTAAGAGACTTACACAGGCAATTGCAAATCTTCCTAACGGTGTAAAATATACATATGTAGATATAGCACCTGAAAATAATAAGGATGGTGGACAACCAGGGGGCAATATACGTATTGGTTTAATCTATAATCCTGATAGAGTAGAGTTTAAAAATGTAGAAGCTATTGGAAAGGGAAATCCATTATTTAATGGTGTAAGAAAATCATTAGTATCAAACTTTGAATTTAACGGTGAAAAAGTAATGGTTGTTGCAAATCATTTAAATTCTAAAATAGGCGATGATGGGCTATTTGGTGCAAAGCAACCACCGATATTTAAAACAGAAGCAAAAAGAGTTAAATTAGCAAAAGTTATAAATGAATATATTGCTAAAAAGTTAAATGAAAATCCTAAATTAAATGTTGTAGTAACTGGTGACTTTAACGATTATGAAAATACAAGCACATTAAAAACTATAGCAGGAAATGAGTTAATCAATTTAGTTGATAGACATGCAGAAGATGACAGATTTTCATTCTTCTTTAGGGGAATCAGCCAAACACTAGATCATATTTTAGTTTCTAAAAATATTGCTGACAAATCAGTGTTTGATATGATTCACATAAATTCTTTATATATGGAATCACATGGAAGAGCATCTGATCATGATCCTGTAATGGTTCAAATTTCATTTATGAAGAAAGTTATCGAAGAAACGGATAAGAAAATACCTGATGATTCAAGTTTAAGCGACAAAATAGATAAGTCATCTAAAGAAAATGAAACTCCAAAAGTTGATGAGTCAGATAAGAATAATATTTCATTGGATAAAAATAAAGAGTCTGTGAAGACTGAAATTCCTTCTGTAAAAACTGAAAATTCTAATAAGAATGATTTAGATGAAAAAGTAAATTCTGAAGATTTAGAAAAAGTAAAATTAGATAAAAATAATGAAAAAGATTTAGATAATTCAATAAAAGATAATATTAAAAATAATGAAAAATCTAATGAAGATTTTAATAATTTTGCTAATTTGAATAAAATTTCAGAAAACACTAATGACAAGAAAAATAATACACAAAAAGAAAAGGTTGTAAGAAGCACTATAGAGGAAAAAAATACTTTAATTTCAATTGATAATAATAAAATAGAAAGTATAAAAGTTTCTGAAAAAACTGATAAAACAGAAAGTGTAAAAGTTCCAGAAAAAACTGACAAAAAAGAAGAAAAATTAGTAATTTCTGATAAAAAAGTCGAAGAAAAAAATTATTCGAAAGAGATGTTAGAAGATTCACAAGAAGATAAATCAAGAATTTTGGATTACGTTATTATTTCATTAGTGATTACTGTGGTTGCCTTTTCAACAGTTGTATTTGCAAAAAAAAGCTAAATGAAAATTAATATATTTTAATCAAATAAAAAGTGATGATGTTAAATAGATTTTAATCTATTCGATATCATCACTATTTTATTAAATATCAAAATTCCGTATTATATTCTAAATCAATTCTAATGGTTTTGAAATCTGTATAATATACCATGCCGGGTTTAGATCCTTTTGCTTTATTTACATTTTTTTTAAGTGTATAATCCACATCAATATACCTATCATTATTATTTTTAGAATATTTTGCAGCAAGAAATGCAGCTTGAATAATATCATCTTCTGTAATTTTTTGATTATTTTTAAGAATAACATGTGCTCCCGGTAAATCCTTTATATGGAAAAAATAATCATCAGGATTAGCTTCTCTCAGTGTTAGATATTCATTTTGTTTATTATTTTTACCAACATAAATTATATTGTTATTTTTAGTTATAAATTTATATGGATTTGAAGATTTGTTAGATTTATCATTATGTTTTGATTTTTGTTTTTTTATATATCCTTCTTGATACATTTCCTCTTTAATTTCATTTATTTCTTCTATTGTATCAGCATTTTTTAATTGATTATTTATATTTACTAAATATTGAATATCATTAATTAAATTGGGAATAGACTCACTTAATAAATTAAAACTTTTGTGAAGTTTTTTTGAAGTTTTATATTTTAATTCTATATTTTCCCATGGTGATTTTGTTGGATTTAACTTTATTTCTGATTTTGTATTATCGTAGTAATTTTCGACAATTACTGATGTTTGTCCTTTTGTTATATTAAAAGCGACACCTGACAATAGTTCGCCTTCAATTCTGTATTTTTCATATTCTTTTGATTTTTCATAGTCAAATCTTAAATTAGTAAGCTTATTTTCCAGTTTATTAATTATTTGAATAATTGATTTTGATAAATTGCTCTTTGCTTGATTTAATGAATTGTCATTAACATTTTCTTTGTAATAAATATCTAAAGCCTCACTTATACTCTTATAATTTTTAGAATTTGTACCTTTATAGGTTAAATTCATACAATAAAAATCATTTACTTTATCCTTATTGTAAAAAATATGAGGCTCAAAGTTATTTGAAAGTATTTCATTTTTGAATTCTATAAAATTATCATTTAATATCGTAATTTCTTCGTTACTTAATGAACTCAAAGTACGTTTAGAATCTAAATTTGATTTATAAGCAATTTCTTCTGCAATTTGAGGACCAAATCCTGTATATGTCATATAGAATATTTTTTTGATAGAAAAATTTTCAGGTATATTTATATCTAATAAATTTTTATCATTAGTTGTGATATCTATTTTATCATCTTTAAGATTAATAAATATTGTACCCGGATAAACCGCTCTAACACTACTCATTTCATGAGAAATTCTTTTAATAGATTCTATTACTTTATTTTCTTCATTTGTAAGTACAATGTTAGAATGTTTACCCATTATGTCTATGATTAATTTCTTTGTTGCATTAAATCCAAGTTCATCTTTACTTAAAAATGTAAATTCAACACTTCTATCAAGTCCGATTTGCTCGATTTTTTCTATTATAGAATTTTGAATGTGTTTTCTTAATATCATACTAAATTGTGGTGCTTTAGTTGGATTTTTATATTCCTGATTTGTTAAATGTATCCTAGCATTTTGAGGATTTGAAGAAATTAATAGCTTATAATTATTTTTATTATTATATATATTAATTAAGATTAAATGATCATTTATTTGGTATATTTTTTGAACTCTTCCACCTGTTAATTTTTCATTAAATTCTTTTGTTAATGCTCTAATTGTAATTCCATCTGTTGCCATATTTACTCCTTAGAAAAATTATATCATAAATATTAAAAAAACGTAACAATGCTTTGACTTTTAAAATAAAGAATTATATCATTAATACTATGGAAAGGAAGGTGCAATATGATTAAATCTATGACTGGATTTGGTAAAAGTCATTTTCAAGATGAAAATGTTAATTTTAATATTGAAATAAAAACTATAAATAGTAGATATTTAGATATAAACATTAAAATGCCAAATAAGTTAAATTTTTTTGAGGATAAAATTAAAAATATTGTAAAAAGTTATATAAACAGAGGTAGAGTAGATGTTTATATAAAATCTGATTCAAGAAATATTGGAAAGAGCAATATTGTTGTTGATTTGGATAGTGCAAAGAAAATGTATGATAGTTTAAGGCTAATTTCAAATCATCTGTCATTATCTGATAAAAACTCAGAACCTAATTTGTCTGAAATTCTTAAAAATGAAGACATTCTTACATATGAATCTCAAGATTTAGATGAAGAATACTTATATAATATAGTTAAAAATACAATGGAAATTGCTTTATCAGATGTTGTAAAAATGAGAGTTTTTGAGGGGGAAAATTTATATAAAGATTTAAATTCAAATATTGGAAAATTAAATGCTTATGTTGATGAAGTAAATAATAATATTTCAGGAATTAAAGAAGAATTAAGAGAGAAAATATATAAAAATATATCTGAAATACTTGAAAAAAATATAATTGATGAAGATAGACTTGCTAATGAAATTGTATATTATGCTGATAAAGTTGATATAAATGAAGAAATTACAAGATTATATTCACATATATTACATTTTAAGAGAGTATTAGAATCATCAGAATCTATCGGGAAAAAATTAGATTTTATTACTCAAGAATTGCTTAGAGAAACTAATACCATTGCATCAAAATCTTCTAAAATTGAAATTATTAATTTAGTAATAGAAATGAAAACTATTATTGAAAAGATAAAGGAACAAGTACAAAATATTGAATAGTTAAGGGGGAATTATGGACGGATTTTTACTTGTGTTATCTGGACCATCAGGTGTCGGAAAAGGCACAATAGTCAAAGAAATAATGAAACAAAGAGACGATATTGTTACAAGTATTTCTGTAACTACAAGATATAAACGTGAAACAGAAGAAGAGGGAAGAGAGTATTTTTTTAAGACTGTTGAAGAGTTTAATGAATTAGTAAACAATAATGCCTTATTAGAACATGCAGTTGTACATGGTAATAAATACGGTACACCAAAGCATTTTGTTGAAGAAAAAATTAAAGAGGGTAAAATAGTAATACTTGAAATTGATTTTCAAGGTGCAATACAAGTTATGAATAATTTTGATAATGCTGTCTATGTATTTGTGCTTCCTCCAAGAAAAAAAGATATTGAAGATAGATTGAGACATAGAGGAACAGAATCTGAAGAAAAAATCAAAACAAGATTAGAAACTGCAGAAAAAGAATTAGAACAATTAAAGCTATATGATTATTATTTGGTTAATGATTATATTGATTTAGCAACAAAAAGATTAAGTGATATTATGAACGAAGAAAAAGCAAAAAGGAGACAATAACATGATAAATCCATCATTTAGAGAGTTAGAAAAAGTAAGTAAATCAAGATATGACATCGCTATGATGACAGCCAAAAGGGCTAAAGAATTGATAGCAGGTGATAAACCAAAAGTTAAAACTAAAGCAGCTAAACCTGTAACAGTTGCATTAACAGAGATAATGGAAGGTAAAATCGAAAGTGAGGATTAAATATGCTTAAGGGCAAGAAAATTCTTATAGGGGTAAGTAGTGGTATTGCCATTTACAAAGTATTAAGTTTAATTAGTTCAATTAGAAAAAAAGGTGCAGAAGTTGAAGTTATAATGACTGAATCAGCAACAAAGTTTATAAATCCAATAACATTTGAAACTATATCAAATAATAAAGTTTATACAGATATGTTTATTCATCCTGATAAAGTTTTACATGTTGATATAACAAATGATGTTGATTTATTTTTAGTTGCACCTGCTACAGCAAATACAGTCGCTAAAGTTTATGCCGGTATTGCAGATAATTTGTTGACAACAGCTATTTTAGCATCTAAAGCACCGGTGGCGTTTGCTATAAGTACAAATACAAATATGTTGTTAAATCCGATTACTCAAAGAAATATTGATGGATTAATGGATTTAGGATATGATTTTATAGATTCAAATGAAGGGCAATTAGCATGCAATACTATTGGAAAGGGAAGAATGGCTGAACCCGAAGAAATTTTAGATTTTATAGAATATAAATTAACTAAAAAGGATTTGTTAGGAAAAAAAATAATAATTGCTTCCGGACCTACAATTTCAAAAATGGATCCGGTAAGATTTATTACAAATTATTCAAGTGGAAAAACAGGATATCAATTAGCTAAAAATGCTAGAAATAGAGGAGCTAAAGTTGTTTATATAACAGGTAGAGTAAGTACACCAAAATTAGATTTTGTAAAGAGTATAAAAGTTGAAACGAATTTAGAACTTAAAAATGCTATTGATAGTGAGTTTAATGATTCAAATGCTTTGATCATGGCAGCAGCACCTGTTGATTATGAATTTGAAATTACAAGTGATCAAAAGATTAAGAAATCTACAGATATAGTAAATTATACTTTAAAAAAATCTGTTGATATTTTAAGTTATTTTGGAAATAAAAAAGAAAATCAGAAAATTATAGGCTTTGCCGCTGAAACAGAAAATGTTATAGAAAACGCTAAAAATAAATTAATAAAGAAAAATGCTGATTATATTATTGCTAATGATGTATCAAAAAATGATACAGGTTTTGATGTTGACACTAATATTGTTACAATAATAGAAAAAGAATCAAAAAAAGAGTATCCTTTATTAGCTAAAAGTGAAATTGCTAATTTAATTTTAGATTTGTTGGTGAAATAATGTTATATAATTTAATATTAAAATCAAAAACATCATTTTTAGATAGGATGTTTACTTATTCATCAAATGAGGAAATTCTTGCGGGAACAAGAGTAATTGTACCATTTGGTAAAGGAGATACTAAAACTATCGGGATTGTTATTGAAAAAAATATTGAAGATAGTTTTGCATTTGAAGCAAAAGAAATAATTGAAATTTTAGATAATAAACCAATTGTAAGTGATGAATTATTAAAAGTTGCTTTTTATATGGTGAAAAATAATATTTCTGATTATTCATCTGCGATTAATGCAATATTGCCCCCGGGTAGCATTGATAAAGTAGAAGAATTTTATATAAATAATAAAATTAATAGTGATGATGAATTATTAACATTTTTAGAGAGTGAAAAAACTTTTAAGCAGATTTTAAATAAATTTAATGGAAAATATACTAAGTCATTTTTAAATAGCATGGTGTCAAAAAATCAAATTGAATCTTTTTTTGATTTAAAAAGTAAGGCAAGTATCAAATATGAAGAAATTGTTACCTTAAACAGCACTATTGAATTTAATGTAAAAGGTAAAAAACAAATCGAAATTATTAATTTTTTAATTGAAAATGGAGATACCGAAAAAAAAGAGTTATTGAATAAGACAAATTCTACACTTGCAACCATTAAAACTTTAATTTCTAAAAAAATTATAAAAGTTGAAAAGAATAAATCATATAGAAAAGTATTAAATAATGTTAATAAATATAAAAAACATCAATTAAATACTGAACAACAGGATGTGTATAATACTGTTATTTCGAGTGAAAAAAATTATTTTCTATTAAATGGTGTTACAGGTTCAGGTAAAACTGAGGTTTATTTACAATTAGTTGAAAAATATATTAAGGAGTCAAAAGAAGCTATTATTTTAGTACCTGAAATTTCATTAACTCCACAAACTATTGATAGATTTCAAGGTAGATTCGGTGAAAATATAGCGGTTTTACATTCTAAACTTAATATAAGTGAAAGAGCAGATCAATGGAAACTTATTAAAAATAAAAATGTAAAAATTGTAGTTGGAGCAAGGTCTGCCATTTTTGCTCCATTCGAAAATTTGGGTATTATAATAATTGATGAAGAACATGAGTCTTCATACAAATCAGAAAAAAATCCAAAATACTCTGCAATTGAAATAGCTAAATTAAGATCAAAATTAAATAATGCAAAATTAATTTTAGGTACTGCCACACCTTCAATTAAAACTATGTATGATGTAAAAAAAGAAAAAATTGAAATTTTAACTTTGAAAAATCGTGCAACTGGCGGAAATATGCCGGATATAAAAGTAGTTGATATGAGAGAAGAATTAAAATCAAATAACTTTACGATGATTTCATATCTATTACAAGAAAATATAAAAAATGCTCTTCAAAATAAAGAACAAGTTATCCTGTTTTTAAATAAAAGAGGACATACATCATTTGTGTTTTGTAGAACTTGTGGTTATGTGTATAAATGTGAAGCGTGTGACGTGGCTATGACATACCACAAAAGCAAAGATAGATTAATTTGTCATTATTGTGGAAGAACCGCAAAAAAGGATAAAATATGTAAAAATTGTGGCAGTAAATGGATAAAGGAATATGGTGGTGGGACTGAAATGCTGGAAGAACAAACAAAAGAAATTTTTCCAACTGCCAAAGTATACAGGATGGATGCTGATACTACAAGTACGAAAGATGATTATCAAAAAGTATACGAAATGATGAAAAATAAAGAAATTGATATACTTATTGGTACTCAAATGCTTGCAAAAGGATTAGATTTTCCAAATGTGTCAGTTGTTGGTATTGTTTCAGCAGATATAAGCTTAAATGTCCCAGATTTTAGATCCGGAGAGAAAACATTTAATCTTATTACTCAGGTTTCGGGAAGAGCAGGAAGAGGTAATGTTGAAGGCAAAGTTATAATTCAAACATACAATCCTGAAAATTATGCAATTAATAGTGCTTCAAATAACGATTATGATACTTTTTATAATAATGAAATTAACGAAAGATTAAAATTTAATTATCCACCTATTATTAATATTTTAAGGATTGGTTTTTCATGTAAAGATAGAAGCTATGCAATTGGATTTGGACAAAATACAATGCTTAAAATTAATAAATTTATTCGTGAAAATAATATAAATTTAATAGAAATGACGGGACCTAATCCTGCAATAATTGAAAAAATTAACAATAGATATAGATTTTATATAATACTAAAATCATCAAATAAAGATGAATTATTAAATATTGCAAAAATGATAAGAAATCAAAAGATAGATAGTAAAATATACCTAAATTATAATTTAGAGGAGGAATAATGGGAATTAGAACGGTTAGAGTTGTAGATGATCCAATTTTAGAAAAAAAAGCAAGAGAAATAAAAGTGATTGATGATAAAATACTTAATTTATTGGATGACATGGTTGAAACTATGCATCAAGAAGATGGTATAGGCTTGGCAGCACCACAAGTAGGAATGTTAAGAAGATGTTTTGTCATGGATATAGGGGATGGTAACATTTATAAAGTTATAAATCCGGAAATTTTAGAAGCGCATGGGAGTTCAATTGATATTGAAGGGTGTTTATCTATTCCAAATTTCAGAGGAACAATTGAAAGACCGGAAAAAATTAAAGCTAAATATTTAAATGAAAAAGGTGAAGAAGTTATTTTAGAAGCAGATGGATTATTGGCAAGATGTTTCCAACATGAAAGGGATCATTTAGATGGAATTATTATCAGCAAACATTTCATTGATAGAGTAACAGATGATAATTTCGAAGAAATTAGAGAAAAAATTGATTCAAAAAGATATAAAAAATAACTAAGACCAGCTATCAAATGTCAATAGATAAATGATTAATTGTTTGCAGTGCTCATGGAGTATAATTTTTTATCTAAGTTCTGTCAAGGGAGCGCACCTTGACAGAACTTAGATAAAAAATTACTTAAATTTGTGCACAGCAAACAAACCTAATAATTTAGGTGAAAAAAAACAATATTAACAATTAAATATTTGGAGTATACAACTTGTTATCACGCAACACTGCAAAAATGATGTTAGTAAGCTTCCTAGCAACTGCTCCAATAGCAGTACCATGAGCTTTTCCTCTATCTCTCATACCTTGATAGTATTTCGATAGAGCAGGATCTCTAAATGCAGCAACTGTAGCAGATAGCCAAATTGCTCTTCTTAAGTATGGTGAACCTCTTTTAGATATTTTAGTATTTGAAGCATTAAAATCTCCAGATTGCTTAACTGAAACATCAAGACCAGCATAAGCAACTAACTGACTTGCTTTTTCGAATCTTGAAATATCACCAATTTCGGAATAAATTGCAGCTCCAAGAACTTTTCCAACACCTGTAATGCTAGTGATTACTGGGCAAAGTTCATTAAGCATGAAAGAAATTTCTTCTTCAATTTCATAAATTTGATCTTCTAAAAATGAAATTTGGTTAATGATTTGTTTGATCTGAAAAGAAAAAGATTTTTTAGCAAATTTAATTCCAAAGGAGTTTGAAGCTGTAGATTGAATTTCTTGTGCTTTTTTTAGACCAAAACGCCCTTTACTACATTTAGAAAGAAGATTTGCTAATTCTTGTGCAGAAATGTTAATTAAATCTTCAGGTAAAGGATATTTGGATAATAGCTCTTTTGAAGCAACACCATAGATATTAGAAAAAAGTGTTGAGTATTCTGGAAAAACTTGGTCAAGAATAGCGACTAGTTTTCTTTTCCAATCAGAGCATTCATCAACTAAAGCAAATCTGTATCTAGAAAGATTTCTTAGTGCAAAAGCATCTTCATCAGAAAAATTTGAGATTGAGTATTCACCAAATCTCATGATTTGAGCGATGACAAAAGAGTCAATAGCATCATTTTTGGTTTGTCTTATGTACATTTTTCTGAAAGCTTCTGATTGAATTGGATTTATGACGATACAATTAAATCCAAGCTCTAGAAGAAAAGAATAAAGACTAAGCCAATAGTGACCAGTTGCTTCCATTCCAATAATGCAATTGTTAATATCAAGATTAAAATAATCAAGAAAATCCCTAAACTTTTCTAAACCTTTAATAGTATTAGAAAAAGATATACTTTTAGATAAGGATTTTCCGGAAGAGTCAATAATAGAAGCTTCGTGGTTTTTCTTTGCGATATCAATACCAATGTAAAACATAAAATCACCTAGTTTCAAAAAATTTAGATAGAGAAAGAACCCTCTAGAACTTTACGACAATGCAACCTCGTTAGACATACAGCAACGAATGTGCTATCCAGCTCATACGCATAAAGACGTAAAGAAGAGGCGTAACCCTTAATAAGGAAGACAAAAGCTTCAAGGAGAAAAACTACGACCTCTATCTATACAACTATTATCTCATAAAGAATATGAGATGAAAATAAAATATGTAGTTTTAACTACAACATTATTATACGAGGAGAAATTTATTGAAAAAAATAATTTTTATGGGTACGCCGGAGTTTTCAGTTAATCCACTTATTTCATTATATAATTCTAGCGAAATAAGTATAGAATTGGTAATTACTGGGGAAGATAAAAAAAGGTCAAGAAATAAGGTAGAATCGACTCCGGTTAAAAAGAAGGCAGAGCAGCTTGGATTAAGAGTTTATACTCCAAACAATGTAAATTCACAAGAATCTCTTTCAATAATTGATGAGATTAATCCTGATTTTATAGTTGTTATTGCATATGGACAATTAATAAAAAAACATTTGCTTGAAAGGTACAAAGATAGAATTATAAATATTCATTCTTCGTTATTACCTAAATATAGAGGTGCAGCACCAATGCAGTGGGCTATATTGAATAGAGAAAAACAAACCGGAGTATGTTCTATGTTAATTGAGAAAACTATGGATACGGGGGACATATTAGACTTTATTACCGTTGATTTGGATGAAAATACAGATATTACAAAATTACATGATAATTTATCATTAAAATCTGGGGATTTAATTGTCGATACAATTATAAATTATGATGATAAATTTTCACATAGAATACAACAAGATAATCAACTTGCAAGTTATTCTCAAAAAATTACAAAAGAGATGGGACATATTTCTTTTTTAGAAGATGCTGAAGATATAAAAGCTAAAATTATGGCTTTTTCTGTATGGCCATCTGCTTATGTAATATATAAAAATGAAAAAATAAAAATACACAAAATACACATAATTGATAAATATACTGATAGTGAAGAAGGAAAAATTATTGATGTTTCCAACTCTGGTATATTTGTAAATTGCAAAAATAAATGTATAGTGATTGATGAAATACAATTTCCGGGGAAAAAGAGAATGGATATTAAGTCATTTCTTTTAGGAAACTCTATTGAAAAAGGAGAAATCCTTAAATAGGGAGGTATTATGATTTTAGTAGGATATGGATATGGTAGAGGGTTAGGTATTAATCCAATCATAACTATTTTATTATTTGTTATGATTGGGGTATCAATATGGGCTTCATTTAAGGTAAGTTCTAATTTTGAAAAATTCTCAAAAGTTGCTTCTAAGTCTGGAATGACAGGTCGAGAAGTTGCAAGGATGATATTAAATAGAAACGGATTATCAGATGTTGATATTCAACAAATTTCCGGTTCTTTAACAGATCATTATGATCCTAGAGATAAAGTTATTAGACTTTCAGAATCTGTTTATGATAGTACTTCAATAGCAGCAATTTCAGTTGCAGCTCATGAAGTAGGTCACGCAATTCAGGATAAAGATGGATATTTAATGTTAAACTTTAGGTCTTTACTTGCACCGGTTGTTGGATTTACTTCAAGATTTGTGTTCGTGTTGATTTTTATGGGCTTTTTATTAGAATTTACAAATCTGATTAACTTAGGAATAGCATTATATTCATTATCAGTATTATTTCATATTGTTACATTGCCTGTTGAATTAAATGCAAGTAAAAGAGCATTAGATAATTTAACATACAATGGTATAATAACAGTTGAAGAAAAAAGTAGTTCTAAAAAAGTTTTAGGTGCTGCAGCAATGACTTATGTAGCATCAATGTTAGTATCAATACTACAATTACTAAGATTTATTTCAATGAGAAGAGATTAATTAGGTGGCAAATTATGTATTTATATATAGTTTGCCATTTTTTATTAGATAGGAGAATTATTATTAAAGCAAGAGAAATGGCTATAATTACAATAAGAGATATTTTAGATAAAAATTTATTTTCTAATGAAATTATTGCCTTAAATATAAAAAAATTAAATAAAATTGATCATAATTTTTATAGACAATTAGTTTATGGAGTTATTGAAAATTTATATTATTTAGATTATATTATCGGGAAAATATCAAGTGTTAAATTAAAAAAAATTGATAAAAATATTTTAAATATTTTAAGGCTAGGTATTTATGAGTTGAGATTTTTAAATAATGAAAACTATGCATCAATAAATGAAGCAGTAAAGTTATCAAAAAAATTTAATTATAAATCAAAGAATTTTGTAAATGCTATTCTTAGAAATTTTGATAGAGATATTGAAAATTTAAGTATTGTTAATATTAAAGATATAGATGAAAGATATTCTATACAATATTCGATAAATATTGAGTTAATTAGATACATAAAAAAGTATTATGATAATTATTTAGAAATAATTGAAAGTTTTAATAAAGTACCAAGTTTTTCTCTTAGAGTTAATACAATGTTGACAAGTAAAGAAGATTTAAGAGAAATATTAAAGTTAAAAGGATATATAGTTGACGAGTCTAAAATTTCAAAAGATTCTTTAATTGTAGAAAATCCTTCTAATATGACGGATTTAGAAGAATTTAAGAATGGTTTATTTACAATTCAAGACCAAGCAAGTATTTTAGTTTCAGAGATATTAAATCCAAGTGAAAATTCAAATGTATTGGACTTATGTGCGGCTCCAGGTTCAAAATCAACACATTTACTTCAAATAATGAATGATAAGGGGTTGATTTATTCAAATGATATATCGAAAAATAAATTAAATAAAATAAAAGAAAATTTTGATAGGTTGAAATTTAAAAATTATAAAATAATTAATTTTGATGCAACACAAGTAATAGAAAATTTTGAAGAAAAGTTTGATTATATTTTAGTTGATGCTCCTTGTTCAGGAATTGGTGTAATAAAGCGTAAACCAGAGATAAAGTTAAAAAAAACTATGGATGAAATAAATTCATTATCATTAATTCAAAGTAGTATTTTAAGTAATGCGTATAAGTATCTCAAAAAAGGTGGATTTATTGTATATAGTACATGTACAATAGGAAATGTAGAGAATTTAGATATTATTGATAAATTCTTAAATGAAAATAATGACATGAAAATCGTTGAAATTAATGGAAAAAATTATATACAACTTTTACCTGATACTGATAATGATGGCTTTTTTATTTGTAAAATAGCGAAAAGATGAGCTTTATGTTATAATGTAATATAGTATAGTATAATATTTGTTAAGTAGGTTATTATGGAATTTTATTCTACAACAGATGTAGGGAAAAAAAGAAAAAATAATGAGGATGCCTTTATTAATTACAATAGTGATGATTTTGATTTATTTATTGTTGCAGATGGCATGGGTGGATATTCAGCTGGAGAAATTGCATCTAATATGGCTGTAAACATTATTAAAGACTACATTGTTAAAAATTTTGATAAAGAAAATATATTTGATTTGATTGCAGAATCTGTAAGAGATGCTAATGATGCTATTTTGCAAAAATCATTAAAAAATGAAGAATGTAGAGGTATGGGAACAACTATTGTTATAGCAATAATAGTTGATGATTGTCTTTACTTTTCTAATGTTGGAGATAGCAGAATTTATCTTTACTCTGAAGACAATTTTAGACAGATTAGTAAAGACCATTCTTATGTCCAGGAGTTACTTGATATAGGAGCTATTACAGAAGAAGATGCTAAATTTTATCCTAAAAATTTAGTAACTAGTGCAGTTGGTATTGAAAATACATATAAGATTAATATAAATAAAATTCCTTTAAGTCCAAATGACAATATATTGTTATGTACGGATGGATTAACTGATTTAATCGATGATATTGATATTGAAGATGTACTACAAAACAAATATGAAGCAAAAGAATCCTGTGAAATTTTACAATATATAGCAAATTCTACAGGAGGATATGATAATATAACAATTACGATAATTAAGTATTAAATTTCAAATATTCCTTGGAGGATAAGATGAAAGGTAAAGTATTAAACGGTAGATACGAGATTAAAGATATTATTGGAATGGGGGGCATGGCTATAGTATATGATGGATATGATACTATTCTTCATAGAGAAGTTGCAATAAAAATCTTAAAGGATAATCTTGTAGAAAATCAGGAATTTTTTAATAGATTAAAAGAAGAAGCATCGGCTTCTGCTTCAATTTCAGATGATAATATAGTTTCTATATATGATATTTCAACAACAATTATTAACGAAAAAAATGTTGATTACATTGTTATGGAAAAAATTAAAGGTAACACTTTAAAAGAAATTATTCAAGAAAAAGCTCCTCTTAGTAATGAAATGCTTTTAGACTATTCAATGCAAATTGCTAAAGCATTACAATCTGCACATATTCATGGTTTAGTTCATAGAGACATTAAACCGGCAAATATCTTAGTAAATCAAAATAATAAGATAAAAGTTACTGATTTTGGGATAGCAAGAGTTGCATCGGATGTTACGATAACTTATACATCATCAATTTTAGGTACGGTGCATTATATTTCGCCGGAACAAGCAAAAGGACAACCGATAGATTCAAGATCTGATTTATACTCTTTAGGTGTTTTAATGTATGAAATGGCAACGGGAAAAGTTCCATTTGATGGGGAAAGTCCTGTGGGTATTGCCGTAAAACATATACAAGAAACACCTCAGCCAATATCTGAATTAGCACCGGATATAGATAAAAATATTGAAAAAGTTATATTAAAATTGTTAAATAAAAATCCGGAAGATAGATATAAGACAGCAAGCAATATTTTAATAGATTTGAATAAAATAAAATCCGGAAGAGATGTTGAAATAGAAGATATAAACGATATTGATAAAACTGTTAAAATTGCTGAAAAAGAAGATGTTTTGAGAGAATCAGTTGTATACAAAACAAAATCATCTGAAACAAATGAGTCGGAAAATATTGATGTGAAAAAGAATAAGGTAAATTGGAAACTGGTAGGAGTTATATCATTTTTATTACTTGCAATATCAGGCATGATTTATCTAATAGCAAGTAATTTATCAAGTAAAAATCAAGATAGTTTAATGGTTACAGTGCCAAGTGTTATAGATGTAAATGAAAAAGATGCGATTAATCTTTTAACTGAAAAAGGTTTGGAAGTATCCATTAAAGAAAGAGTATTTGATAAGTCAATTATTAAAGGTAATGTCATATCTCAATCGATAAATTCTCAAACTTCTGTAAAAAAAGGTAGAGTAATAGAGCTTACCATCAGTAAAGGTAGAGAATTGTTAAGAGTGCCAAATATTGTAGGTTTTAGTCTTGATGATGTTAAAGATATTATAAAGAAAAATGGATTCAAAATAGGCACTACAAGTAATGAAGATTCAGATGCACCGAAAGGACAAATCATTAAACAGCTTCCTAAAGAAGGTGAAGAGGTAGAAAGCGGAACTGAAATAAATATTATTTTGAGTAATGGACAAAAAAAAGAAAAAACTGATAATAAAATTACAGTACCAAGTGTTTTAAGTTATGAACAAGAAGAAGCCATTAGTTTATTAAAAAAATCTAATTTAGATGTTAAAATTGAAAGTGAATCTAGTAATGTAGCAAGAAATCTTGTAATAAAGCAAAAGCCTGAACCTTCAAGTAAAGTTGAACAAGGCACTACTGTGACAATTGTTATAAGTACAGGTCCACAACAAAATCAGCAAAACAATGTAAACTTAAGAGAGTATGTATTTAATGTAAATGTTCCTAATACACCTAATAAAACATTTAATTTAACAATTATAAATAAAACTAATGGAAAAGTTGTTTTCAATAACACATTGAATAAAAATAATGCAAAAGAGGGTAAGTTGCAAATAAAATTTAATGCTGAATCAGATGCAAAATTTGATGTATATTTTGATGGAGAAAAAGCTGACGTAAATTATGGAAACTAAAGGAATAATTATTAAATCTCAAAAAGAGTTATATTATGTAAAATATAAAAATAAGACATATATGTGTAAAGCTAGAGGAATTTTTAGAGATAAAAACCTAAAACCTCTTGTTGGAGATAGAGTTGATATTCAAATATTAGATGAAAATACCGGATATATAGAAAAAATATATGATAGAAAAAATTCATTAATACGTCCTCCAATTGCAAATATTGATCAAATACTTTTAGTTCATAGTTTGACTGATCCTGAAATTAATTATGTTACATTCGATAAATATTTAGTAATGTTAGAGCATTTTAAGATACCGGTTAAAATAATTATAAATAAAGTTGACTTAGCAAAAGATGAGGATATAAAAAAATTTGAAGACATTTATAGTAAAACTAAATATGAGTATGTATTTACAAGTGCTAAAAACAATCAAGGTATTGGAAAATTAAATAAAATGATGAAAGATAAGATTTCATCATTTGCCGGACCATCAGGGGTAGGGAAATCTACAATATTAAATTTATTGCATGAAAATTTTGATGTACAAACAGGTAAAATTAGTAATAAAACATCCAGAGGTAAACATACTACCAGGCATACAGAATTGTTTGAAATTGATGAAAATACATTTATTTTTGATACACCTGGATTTAGTGCATTAAACCTTGATTTTATTGAAAATTTTAGAGATGTAAAAAAATATTATCCCGAATTTGAGATATTTAAGGTGGGATGTAAATTTAACGATTGTGATCATATTAATGAACCAAATTGTTCAATAAAAAAAGAAATGGAACTTAAAAAAATAAGCAAAAATAGATATGAAAGTTATCTATACATTTATAATGAAAGAAAAAATGAAAGGAAATTTTAATGAAGGAATTATCACCATCATTGTTAGCTGCTGACTTTTATGATTTAAGGTCACAAATTGAAGAATTAAATGAAACAGATGTAAAATATCTGCATTTAGATGTAATGGATGGAAGTTATGTTCCAAATATATCATTTGGTCCTGATGTAATTAATAATTTAAGAAAACATACAAATTTAATTTTTGATACACATTTAATGATACAAAATCCGGAAAAATATATTGATAAATTTGTAGAAGTTGGAGCTGATATTATTTCATTCCATCCGGAAACAACCTTGCATCCAAATAGAGTTGTTTCTCAAATTAAATCAAAAGGTGTAAAAGCCGGAATTGTATTAAATACGCATACAGATGAAAATGTTTTAAAATATTTAATTCAAGATATTGATTTGGTTTTAATTATGTCAGTTGTTCCTGGATTTGGAGGTCAAAAATTTATACCACAAATTTTAGAAAAAATTAAAAGGGTTCGTAAAATTATTGATGAATCAGGAAGAGATATTATTTTAGAAGTGGATGGTGGAATTAAATTAGAAAATGCTAAAGAAATATCAGATGCAGGTTGTGATTTGTTAGTTGCCGGTTCCGCAATATTTAACAAGGATGGTATATCTAAAAATGTAGATGATTTTTATAGGGTAATAAAATAATGAAATCTAAGGCAGTAATTTTTGCAGGTGGGACAATTTCTGGATTAGAATATATTAGTTTGCTTAATGATGTAAAATTTGAAAATATTAGTATAATATGTGTTGATAAGGGTGTTAATTATGCTCTAGAAAATAATATTAATATTGATATTGCAATTGGGGATTTTGATTCAGTAAGTAAAAAATCTATTGATTATCTAAAAAATAGTGACATTAAAATACTTAATTTCAATAAAGATAAAGATATGACAGATATGGAATTAGCACTGGATTTTTGTTTTAAAAATAATTGTAAGGAAGTTTATTTGTTTGGTGCCACTGGTACAAGATATGATCATAGTATTTCAAATATTAATTTATTAAAAACATATTCATTAAAAGGGCTGAAGATATCTATAATTGATGAAAATAATTATATTTTTTATATAAATGAATCTACAGTTATAAAAAAATTAGATAGAAAAATTTCGATACTTCCAACTAATGAAAAATGTGTATTTAACTTGTATGGTACAAAATGGGAATTAGTAAATCACAATTTGAAATTTGGTAGCTCTTTAACTATATCAAATGAATTTTATAATGATGTTAATATCGAAATTTTAAATGGAGATATGTTTGTAATATTAAGTAAAGATTAAATATTGAAAAGTTCTTCAAGGGAAATTAATCCCTTTATTAACTTTTCTTTTTTAATTCTAGGTAATTGTTTGATTTTATATTCAAATTTTGTGGCTTCAATTTTATCGATACATTTTTTTATAAAGACATATTTTACAGGTACTCTTATTCTAGTGTATTTTGATGCTTTTTTGTTGTTATGTTTTTTAATTCTATTTTCAAGATTATTAGTATATCCTGTATAATATGAATCATCAGAACATTTTAAAATATATACATAGTTACTCATCTTTTAATATCCTATTAATTATGCTAAAATCAAACCCTTTTGAAGAAAGAAATCTAAAATATTTCTGCTTAATTTTATAATCACTTAGATCTTCATTTTTGTATTTTTTATTAAATACATTTAATGCATTTTTATATTCTATCTCATTATCGTATTCATTCAGGTATTTTTTTGAAATTTTACTGTCTATGCCTTTTTCTTTTAGCTTAAATTCAATCATTTTTTTACTTAAATATCTGTAAGTAATATTTTGTTTAATATATTCTTCAGCATATCTTTCATCATTTATTAAATCTAATTTTTTATAATATTGAATTACTTTGTTAATTGATGCAGAATTCTTTGTGCTTTGAGTTAGTTTTCTATGTATTTCAAATTCTGTTCTCATTTTATAATTTATAAAATTTTCTGCTATGTATTTGCAGCATTGGTAATTATCTTCTTCATCCAATAAATTATATTCCTTTTCATTAATGTCATGATTTGGAGCAAGGTTTAGTTTTTCATATAATTCATAAGAAATATTAAATTTGGTATTATCGTCTAAAGTGACTATAAATAAGTTCTTTTTTTCGTTAAAATTTATATTTTTTATATACATATTCACCTCTTAATAATAAGGATATATTTTAAATAAGAAAAAGTCAAAATGATTGTTATAATATTTAACCTTAAGGCTGGATAAATACTTGACTTTTTTGCATAAAAGTGTTATCCTAATGCAAGTATGGGGGAATTATGGCAGAAATAAAATTTGAAATAGTTGAAAATCTTGGTGTATTATCTACTAATGCAAAAGGATGGAGAAAAGAATTGAATCTTGTTTCTTGGAATGAAAGAGAACCAAAATATGATTTACGTGATTGGAATGAAGATCACACAAGAATGACAAAAGGGATTACTTTTACAGAAGAAGAAGCAAAAATTTTAAAAGAAATTTTAGAAGACGAATTTAAGTAAAATTACTAAAGGGCCTATGAATAGGTCTTTATTTATAAATAAAATATCAGAGGTTGTTATGATTTATGCTATAGCTGATTTACATTTAGATGTAACTAAGAAAAAGGATATGTCAGTTTTCGGCGGTAATTGGGGTGGTTATGAAGAAAAAATTTTTAACCAATGGAATGACATAATAACTAATGACGATTTAGTTTTGATACCTGGAGATATATCTTGGGCCATGAGGCTGGAAGATGCTGTGAAGGATTTAGATAGAATCGAAAAGCTTAATGGAACCAAGATACTGATGAAAGGTAATCATGATTATTGGTGGAGTTCGCTAAAAAAAATTAATAACTTAAATTATAAAACAATGAGTTTTTTACAAAATAACTCATTTATTTTTAACAAAAAAATTATTGTAGGTACAAGAGGTTGGGATAGTAGAGACTCAGCATCATTTGATGAAAACGATGAAAAAATATTTTCCAGAGAACTTGCAAGATTAGAGTTATCAATTAATGATGCGTTAGAAAGATTTAAGGAATATGATGAAATTATTGCGATGTTGCATTATCCACCATTTGATAAAAAATTGAATCCGAATGAATTCACTGAAATATTTAAAAAATATAATATAAAAAAAGTGATTTATGGACATATACATGGAAATTTAGCAAAAAAAATGCCTCATGGATTAATTGATGGTATAGAGTATTTTTGTGTATCTGGTGATTTGATAGATTTTAAACCAATAAAAATAACAAATTAGGGAGAATATATGACAGTAAGTGAAAAAGTATTATTAACTCAAGAGGGTTATAATAAATTAAAAGATGAATTAGAATATTTGGTAACTGTAAAAAGAGCTGAATGTTCAGATAAAATTAGAATTGCTAGAGGATTTGGTGACCTTTCAGAAAATGCTGAATATGATGAAGCAAAAGATGAACAAGCCAAAGTTGAGTCAAGAATTGTTGAAATAGAATTACAATTAAAAAATGTTGAAATTATTGATGAAAATATTAAGAAAAACAATAAGACTGTTTGTATTGGGGATACTGTAAAAGTTGTAGATTTAAACAACAAAAGAGAAATGGAATTAATGATTGTAGGTACAATAGAAGCAAATATTGCCGAAAGAAAAATTTCAAATGAATCTCCATTAGGAAAGGCATTATTAAATTCTAAAGAAGGAGAAACTGTAGAAGTTAAAACTAAGGTAAGTAAATTACAATACAAAGTTGAAAAAATTATTAGGTAGGTAATTATGGCAGAACAAAATATCAATGAAATGCTTTTGATTAAAAGAGAAAAATTAAAAATCTTAAAGGAAAATGGTAAAAATCCACATATAATTGAAAAGGCTCAAGTTGATTCTAAAGCTAAAAATATTGTTGATCAATTTGAAAATTATGAGGGGAAAATTGTTACAGTAGCAGGAAGAATTTTAGCTAAAAGAATATTTGGTAAAATAAATTTCTTCGTATTACAAGATGACAGTGGTAGAATTCAAATTTTCAACAGACACAATGTTTTAGGTGATGAATTATATAATGAAACTAAAGAATTAGATATGGGAGATATTGCTTTATTTAAGGGTGAGGTAATAAAAACTCAAACAGGAGAAGTTTCAGTATTAACACAAGAATTACAATTATTAACTAAATCATTGCAAATTTTACCAGAAAAATTCCATGGATTAAAAGATATGGATTTAAGATATAGACAAAGATATTTGGACTTAATCGTAAATCCGGAAGTTAAAGATGTATTTAGAAAGAGAACAAAAATTCTATCAGGGATAAGAGAGTTTTTAGATAATAGAGACTACTTAGAAGTAGAAACTCCAATTTTAAATACAATTGCTGGTGGGGCAAATGCTAGACCATTTATAACACACCACAATACTTTAGACATTGATATGTATTTGAGAATTGCAAATGAATTATACCTAAAACGTTTAATCGTTGGTGGTTTTGATAAAGTATATGAAATGGGAAGAATGTTCAGAAATGAAGGTATGGATGCAACACACAATCCCGAATATACTGCTATCGAGTTATATGAAGCATATGCTGACTATAATGACATGATGGAAATATTAGAAAATATGGTTTGTTCTGTAAATGAAAAAGTAAATGGCGGAAAGACAGTAGATTACCAAGGTACAACAATTGATTTCACAACTCCTTGGAGAAGAATCACAATGGTTGATTCTATTAAAGAAGAAACAGGAATTGACTTTAATGAAATTAAAGATTTTGAAACAGCTAAAAAATTAGCGGATGAACATAAAATTGAAGTTAAACCAAGCGATAGATTAGGAAATATTATTGTTGCTTTCTTTGAAGAATATGTTGAATCAAAATTAATTCAACCAACATTCATTACACAATATCCGGTTGAAGTTTCACCATTGACAAAGAGAAATCCTGAAAATCCGGATATGACTCAAAGATTTGAAGCGTTTATCTACGGTAAAGAAATTGCAAATGCATATAGTGAGTTAAATGACGCTGAAGATCAAAGAGGAAGATTTGAAGATCAATTAAGATTAAGAGAAGCTGGAGATGATGAAGCAAACTTATTAGATGAAGATTTCTTAAACGCTATCGAAGTTGGTATGCCTCCAACAGGCGGCTTGGGAATTGGGGTTGATAGACTTGTAATGTTCTTAACAAACCAAACAACAATTCGTGACGTATTGTTATTCCCAACAATGAAGCCAATGGGTGGAGAAAAGATTTCTAAATCACAAAGTAATCAAGAAATATCTGCTCCAAAATTAGATTTATCAAAAGTTAAGGTAGAGCCTTTATTTGAAGATTTTGTAGACTTTGAAACATTCCAAAAATCTGATTTCAGAGTAGTTAAGGTATTAAATTGTGAAGAAGTTCCAAAATCTAAGAAGTTATTGAAGTTTACATTAAATGATGGCTCCGGAGTTGATAGAACGATTTTATCAGGGATTAAAGAATACTATTCAGCAGAAGAATTAATTGGTAAGACATTAGTTGCAATCACAAACTTACCAGAAAGAAAGATGATGGGAATCCCATCACAAGGTATGTTGATATCTGCTGTATATGAATATGAAGAAAAAGAAGGTTTGAACTTGTTGATGTTAGATAGTAACATTCCAGCAGGGGCGAAATTATATTAAAATAAAAAAGCAAGATGATTTCTCACGTCCTCGGACGGAGCCCTGCGGATTGATTCGAAATCATCTTGTTTTTTTATGATGGTTTTATTAATTATCTATTATGTTGTTTAATTGAAATTGAAAATGATGATTTCTCACGTCCTCGGGCAGAGCCCTGCGGATTGATTCGAAATCATCTTGTTTTTTGTCTGTAAAGTTATATTATTAAATTTATTGATGTAGTTGTCGATATTTTGTCGACAACTGAAACTTAAGTTATTAGATTTTGTATATGTCTCAAAGTTATAATTATTTTAAGTTAGTAAACATTGAAATTAAATAAATCTAAAATATTGTAAATGATTTATTATTTATCATTATTAATATATTAATATTTCTAAATAATTAATTATTATTTAGATTATATATTGAAAAAAAAACATAAATATGTTATCATGGAGTTAAGAAATATTAAGAAAGGAGGTATTTGATGAATTTTAATAAGGTTCGAAAGATTTTGCTTGGGATATCATTTGTATTATTAGTGTTTATTTTTAATAGTTTTACATTTGCGATAAATGGAGATTTGGAACATATACATGGAAATGTTGATTGGGGATTTTATAAACACGGTTATGCTATAACTGAATCTACAGCACCAGAAAACATATTAATGAATAAAATAACGGTTAGTTTTAATGATAATTCAGGTTATACAAATTTTGCTTCAACTGCAAATAGTACATATTGCAAAGTAACTACAAATAGATTGAATGGTAGAACAGGTACACATTATGCATATTATTATGTAGATGGAAATCAAGTTCATGAATCAACACAAGCTTGGAAATTCAACAATTAATATAATCAAGAAAAGAAAGATAAAATTTTATCTTTCTTTCATTGATTATATTACAAAGAGGTAAATATGATTAAATTAAATAATATTTCAGCGGGATACAATAATAAAATAATCTTAAAAAATATTAATCTGGAATTAAAAGAAGGTGAAATAGTAACAATAGTTGGCAAAAGTGGAAGTGGTAAGTCAACATTATTAAAACTATTAAATGGTACTTTAAAGCCTATAGATGGTAAGTATTTTTTTAATGGAAATGAAGTTAATATTATGTCTGATGATGAAATTAAGTTAAAATGTACACGAAAAATTGGATTTGTTTGGCAAAATTATAGACTTATACCTGATATTTCTGTATTAAACAATATCATGATACCATCAATAATATATGGTGAAAAAGTAGATAAAAACTATTTAGATGAAATTTTAGATTTGCTTGAAATAAAAAAATACAAATATTCATATGTATCTGATTTATCTGGAGGGGAGCAACAACGAGTTGCTTTAGCAAGGGCAATTGTGCTAAATCCTAAAGTTATAATGGCTGATGAACCGACAGGTGCACTTGACAGTAAAACATCAAATAATTTAATTGAATTATTTTTAGAGATTAATAAAAAATATGATACATTGTGCATAATAGCAACTCATGATACAGATTTAGCAAAAATTGGTACTAAGAAAATTACAATTTCTGATGGGGAGATATTTAATGAAAAGTAGTCTAAAGCTGATAAAAGCTTCAATCAGCAAAAAATCACGTAATTTTTGGATAACTTTATTTATTTCTTCAATTATTTTGCTAATTTTATTTTTTTCAAATTCTATAATAAATATAAATCAAGAAAGAATAATTGATAGTAAATTTTCCTTATATGGATCTTTTAATGCAATAATTTATCAAGAAAAAGATGAATATATAGATACAGAATATAATTCACATGCATATATTGATATTTTTAAACAAGGAGATTTTATTGTTGGAAGTTTTTATAATGGAGCGGAGAATTATTCTTTTTCATTAAATAATGATTATATAAAAAATTTAGAAAATGATAGTGCTATAATAACAAAAAGCTTATCTTCAAAACTAAACATTTTAATTAATGATAAAATTAAAATAAATGGTAAAAAATTTATTGTAAAAACTATTATTAATGACTTTGGATATAATTGGATAAAAGGTTTTAGAGAGGAAAATAAAAAATTATATACTCCAAATGTATTAATAAATAACCAATCATTTTTGAATGTACAAAAAAATGAAAATTATAGGATTACATTATTGAATGAAAATGAAGTTAATAAAATTGATTTTAATAATATAAAGGGAAATTACTATGAAAATAAACCGATAAAAGATGACGCAAATTTGTTTTTATTTTCATATCCAAAAGAGTTTTATTTTACTCAAATTTCTATACTATTTTTATTATCTTTTTTTATCTTTAGTTCATATACTATTAATTCTAAAGAAAGATATTTATTATATAGGCACTTAGGGATTCGAGAATCTAATTTATTTCTTGTTGTAAGTTTAGAAATATTGATAATTGCTTTTAGTTGTATATTACTTAGTTTTACATTAAATGTATTGTTAGTTTATTTGTTTAAAAATGCCATGAATATTTCAAAAGTGGAATATAATATTATTAAAGGATATTTTTATGTTAGACTTTACATTTTTTCTTACTTATTTGCAGCAACTGTCTGTGCAATATTTTCAAGTAAAATATTAAATCAAAAGCAAAATTCAAGCAACATTAAAAAAGACAAGATAATGTCATTAAGTAAAATATTAAAAGGTAAAAGTAATTTAATAGTTTACTCATCAATGATATTAATAATTATATATATGTCATTTACGTTCATTGGTTCATTAAATAATATTGAAAATAAAAATAAAATAGTTGAATTATATGGACAAATAAAAAAAGACTATGACTTTCAGATTAATTATATTGAAAAACATATTCCTCAAAATTACATTTTAAGAGGAAATGATTTTGTAAATGTTGCTGATTATATGAATAATAAACTTGATATAACTCAATTCTATTATTATAACCATAATAATCAACTTTCAGATGTTTTAGAAAAATTAAAAAATAATAAATATATAAAAAAGATTGATCAATTTTATGAAAAATATTATGTATATATTCCTTTGAGAAAAGAATTAGTAGATTCACAATTTTTTAAAATACTTAATAATGGTGTATTAAATACAAATGTTGATTTTTGGAAAAAATATTTTAATGAACAAAATAAAAAACTTGTATTAGCAAATATTATTGCAATGCCAGACTTTATTTTAGAAACTGTGCTTAAAGAAATTTCCAGTGAAATTGATATTACGAATTTATTAAATGGAATCTCCGGAATACTTATTTCACCATCAATCAGTTTAACATCAGAAGATTCCTCTTTAGATAATCAGAAAACATTTTATTGGGAATATAAAGAATCGGGGGAAAATATATTACGAGATGAAAAGTTGTTAGATTATAATGACATTGATATATACTTTCCTAAAGCAAATGAAAACATTGCAGGATTTTTGAATGATAAAATTTTAGATAAATTAGATGTTAAAGTAGATAAAGTCAATTTGCCATTGGTATCAAAGACTTATAAAAATATTGGATGGTTCGATTTAGATAGTCATGTACTTTCATCATATAGAATATTAGTTTCAGATAAGTTTTTTAAGAAGAATAACATTAATTATGAGCCTACAAGATTACATATTTATTTAAATAATTTTGATAAAGCCAATGATGTTGCAAAAGAAATATATAATTCAACAAGCAAGATTAAGAATTTACATATAAAAAATTTATCAAACTATTTAGAGGAATTTCACAACTTCCAATATCTTAAATCATTTATTATAGTTTTATATATAATATTAATATTTTGCATTTTGTTTTTTTCTTCAATTGGAGCTTTAAATACATACTGGATGCTAAATGAAAATTATTTTATTTTGTTTAGAGATTTAGGTATGACAAATCGAAATTTAATATTATTAAATATGAAAAATTTATTTAAATATTTTATAGTATTATTTATCATTCAAATAGTTTTTTATTTTATTGTTTATAAAAATATAAGTAGTTTTTATAATAATATTAATGTTTATATTAGAATTATGATACAAATAATACCATTTGTTTTTAATTTAATTGTCTCTTATATTATTTTTAAGAAAAGAAGTAGAGAACTAAATAGCTAAATTTATTGTGGATTAATTTTAATTTAATTCAATAATATAGTACAACGTACTAAAAAAAGTCTATGCTAATATAGCATTTTTAATTACACTATAATTATACTAAAACAAGATGATTTCTCACGTCCTCGGGCAGAACCCTGCGGATTGATTTGGAATCATCTTGTTTTTTTATGATGGTTTTATTAATTATCTATTATGTTGTTTAATTGAAATTGAAAATGATGATTTCTCACGTCCTCGGGTAGAGCCCTGCGGATTGATTCGAAATCATCTTGTTATATATATCTTTTAATAGAATGGAATGAATTGGTAAAGATAATATAATGGGTTTTAATTATAGTTTTATTATAAATCAAACCAAATATTTATATACAAAAATAATAGTTTTAAATTTTAAGATATTCTTAAAATAAAATCAAACTAAAGCTGGTTATTACATAGTAATGGTTTGATTTTTTAGCTTTTAATAGTGTAAATAATCAAACCAATATCAATAATTAATTACTTATGGTATTAAATACTTTTTTATTATTAAAAAAATAAAACCAATATAGTTTTTAATTTGATTAAGGTATTAAATAAATTAAAGGTAAAAATATAACATGAATATTAGAAAAATGATAGATTTAATTTATCTGTGTCTCTATAAGCAAAATAAAGTATGTAATTTAAATTGCTTATGGAGTAGATTTTTAAAACGAAAAAATGAAGTGTTCCAATTCTCTGAAAAATATTATTTACTAATATTTTTTTTATTTAAGAATTATAATATATTGACAAGTAAAATTTTCAAGAGTATAATAATGAAAAGTATACTTGGCAGGAGGGATTTATGGATAAGGAAGATATTTTAAATAAATTTAAGATTGAAAATAGTTTGGGGGATGAGCGAGAAAATTATGTTAGTGTAAAATCATATTCGTATGGGATTATTTTTTCTACAGTTACATTCTTATTGATATTTATTATATCATTGGTGAAAAATTTAGATTATACAACTGCTTCTCTTATGTTTGTATCTATAATTATTGGCAATTCGACATATAAATATTTTAAAGAAAGAAAAAATATGAAGTTTTTACAAAAAATATTTTATATATGTTTTATAATAGGTGGGAGTATTCTTTATATCTCTTATTTAATTAAGATAGTTGGTTAAAATGAATGAGAAATTAAAGTTAAAAAATAGACTTAAAAGTATAAGAAATGAAAAAAAAATTACTCAACAAAATTTGGCTGATATGGTTGGAGTTTCAAGGAATACCATTAGTTCAATAGAAACCGGTGAATTTTGTCCTACATCCAGACTTGCATTAATATTGTGTATTGCATTGGATAAAAAGTTTGAAGATATATTTTATTTTGACTTAGAATAAAAGTTATTAATTATATTAGTTAGTAAATTTTTCTAGGAATTATACATTTTGTGATAAGATTTTGCAAGGAGTGATATTTTATGAGACTATGGCATGAAGAAATTATTAATAAACTACCCAGACAACAACTATTAGGACAACATAGAGAATGCTGTGCACTTAGAGGTAATGGCTGGGGAAAACCACATTCAACTGTAAATTATGTTTTTAACTATAATCCTTACAAATTATATCAATATCACATTTTGATAATGAATGAAATGGAAAAAAGAGGTTATAAACCTGATAATATTTGGAGAAATTCAAATTATAGAGGAAAAACATGTGCTCCATATTATAGTGTTGAAGAAATTGAATTAACGAAACCCTTATATCCTGAACATGATGATGAATATTTGAAAGAGTGTATTGAAAACTTATTTGAAAAAGGGATAGAAATTTAGAAAAAATAATTTTAAAAGGATGAATTTATGTGTCTTATTTGTGAAAGAATAAAAATGATTGAAGATGGTACAAATCCATATTTTGTTAAAGAGTTGAATACTGGATATGTAGTTTTAGGTGATCATCAATATTTTAAGGGGAATACGATTTTTATTTGTAAATATCATAAAAATGAAATTTTTGAATTAGATAGGGATTATAAAATCAAGTATTTAGAGGAAATGTCTATAGTTGCAGAAGCTGTTTCTAATGCTTTTCAATGCGAAAAAATGAATTATGAATTGCTTGGAAATGGTGATTCTCATTTACATTGGCACCTTTTTCCAAGAAATAATGGTGATTTAGGAGAATACGGACACAATGGAAAAGGTCCAGTATGGTGGATTCCGATGGAAAAAATGTATGATGATTCAAATCGACCAACAGATATGGAACTAGATAAAATGAAACAAAAGTTATTATTTGAATTAAATAAATTAATTTGAAAAATAGTCAAAATTATTTTTAGTATAAAAGGAAATAATTAAAATGAACATAGAATTAATTGAAGCAAACGAAAAATTAATAGAAATATCATGTTTTCTTATAAAACAATTTTGGAAAGAGCATAATGGTGTTTTCCTTGATAATATAGAAATAGAGGCTGATTATAAAAATTGGACTGATAATGGTCACAAATTATTTTTAGTAAAAGTTGAAGAAAATTATATTGGATTTGTGCATCTTGGAAATAGAGGAGCTAAAATTGATTGGTTAGAAGATATTTTTATAATTAAAGAATATCAAAATAATGGAATTGGAAGTAAAGTAATTAAGAAATTAGAAAAATATGTTAAAGAATATTCACAATCTTTATATATAGAGGTTGCAGCAAGAAATTTAAGTGCAATGAGATTATACAATAAATTAGGATATGATTGCTTAAATACTATCACAATTAGAAAAGATTTTAATGAAGATGATTTTGATATTATTAAAGCGGAAAAAATTGATGGATACAATTTTAATATTAAGAGGTATAAAAATTGAGTAATATATATTTTGTAAGACATGCTCAGCCAAATTTTAATAATCATGATGAAGTTAATAGAGAATTAAGTGATAAAGGTCTAAAAGATAGAGAAAAAATTGTAAATTTTTTTAGTAATATAAAAATTGATAAAATTTATTCCAGCCCATATAAAAGAACTATAGATACAATTAAATTATGTAGTATAGATAAAAATTTGAAAATAATTTTAATTGATGATTTTAGGGAGCGAAAAATTGGTGAATGGGTTGAAAACTTTAATGAATTTTCAATTAAGCAATGGGAAGATTTTAATTATAAGTTAGAAAATGGAGAAAGTTTGCTTCAAGTTCAGAAAAGAAATATACAAGCGTTGAAAAATCTAATTAATAATGATTATAATTATAATATAATTATTTCGGGGCATGGGACATCTATAAGTACCATTATAAATTATTTTGATAAAAAATTTGATATAAATGAATTTAATAAAATTAAAAATAAAATGCCTTTTATTTTAAAGTTTGAGTTTAATGACTTAGGAAAATTTTTAAACTATAAATTTATAGATTTGGAGGATTAATGCAAATAATTTTTGTTAGACATGGCGAAAGTGAAGCAAATAAATTAAATAAAAATGAATATACCATATGTACAGGACAATTTGATACACCACTTAGTGAACTTGGAATTAAGCAAGTGTCAAAACTAATAGATAATGAAATTTTTAAGGGATTTGATAAACTATATTCATCAGACTTGATTCGTGCTTATGATACAGCATTAGCTATCACATCATCAGAAAATATTATTGTTGATAAAAGGCTTAGAGAAAGATCTTTAGGAGCTTTTGAGGGGCAATTAGTTAAAGAATTGAAAATACATCCTGAATATTCAAAATATTTTTATGATGAAGAATTAAAACATTTTGCTCATAGTTTTGTAGTCAAAGCACCTGGTGGAGAAAATTATGCCGATGTTGAAAATAGGGTTAGATTATTTTGGGAAGAAATTAAAGATAAGAATTACAATAAAATCGTTATTGTTGCACATTTATATACGATCAGAGTTTTTCTGAAGATATTATTAAATCTTTCAGAACAGGAGTGTATAAATTATAAAATTAATAATGCTGAGACTTTAATAGTAAATATTTAAGTGTATTTCAATAAAGTATTTAGTTATTCAAAATAGAGATAATATTTTATTCTTTTACAAAATTAATTAAGAATTATTTATAAAAAAGTATTAACATTTAATACTATCTGACTTTTTGATTTAAACATAAAAATATGGTGCTAGGCTAGGTTTTAAAAGCTATGGCTTAGTATCTCATTGTGTTAATTACATTAAGAAAAAGTACGCAATTTTGCATACTTTTTTGCTTTTTATATTACATTCTTATCTGAGCTATTACTGTTCTTATAAGTTTTTTAAGTATCATTAAATTTTTTTACCATTGAAGAATTAGGAAATATATTAACTATATATTATACAAAGTGTCTAGATTGTAACGATAGTTGAAAATAGTATAAAATAACAGGAAATTATAAGTATCTGGTCTTAATTATTTAAATAAACGACTTCTAATTTTTTATTCGAATTTTCTGATATTTTAAAGTTATATTCCTTATTAAAATCGATTATTAATTCTTCAGTAATATTAGTCGATAAATTATCTTCTAATATAATGTTTGACGATTTTGCCTTGTCAATGTCTTTAGTTAAATAAAATTTGAATTTAATTTTATCATTTTCTTTTATCTTATAAGGACTTCTGCTTTTTATTTTAAAATTTACACTACTTCCTAATTGCTTAAAATTAGACTTTGTTATAGAAGAACCTCCTGATACTTTATTATTTATGTAATATTCATAAGAAATCATATAGATTTTATCATCTAAATCTAAATTTATATTTATAGATAATTCTTTTTTTTTGTTACATCCAGTAATAGTTATCATTATTAAAATTATAATAATAATTGTTTTTTTCATAATAAACCTTTCTATTGAAAATAATACCATCCTCTTTCAAAATAGGTTGTATATTTTTCTAAAGGAATAAGACTATCATAAGCTCTTGCACTAACTGAATATAAATTCGTATCATGTATGTTTGCTGCGTGTTCAGTATATTTTCTACCTCCTATAACACTACTTCCTTGTCTTGTGTAGTCTATCCAACCTTGTCTTACATTTCTATTCGCAACTAATCCATATCCATCTGATGATTTTGTTTTGTAAATTGCTCTAAACTGCAAGTATCCATCATAGATAAATTGGAGAGTTTCTGTAGATATAGCATAATTAGGAGAACTTATTTCATTAGACCTTAGTGAAAAAGGCTTTAATTCACCATTATTATGAGCTGGGGTTTTTATTGTATTTCCTATTATCATATCGTCTTTTATATATTCTCCATCTATTAATTCTACATTATTTGCTTTTGCTGTATTTATTGATATCACTAATATAGTACATATTAATAATATTAATGTTATTTTCTTAAACATATCATCTTCCCCCTTTTTATTTTTTAACTACTAAATTGCGAACCTTTTCTTATTCCACATTTCCATATTTATTATATATACTATTTACAATAATATAATATCATTTATTTATTTTTTTTCAATAGAAAAAGTTTTCTTATTTATTTATATAATATATATTTTTATATAGAAAAGGAGATTTTAAGTATATTGGAATTTTATAAAAAAATATTTGAAACTTTTATCACTTTAAATCGGAGAGATAAGTTTTTATTCCATTTATTAAGCTGTTGACGAAATTTTAATAAGATTCCAAAGGAAAATCAATAACAGAATTTATATATTTGTACTACTGTTACTAGGACTTAACATAGTTACAGGGGGGATATTTGACTTCAGTAAGAACTCCAAGAAAAGATTTTATTATAAGCATCTTAAGAGGATATGTCTTAGTTGCTTTGAGTGTAAACATCATTCCATCAATATTTGGAGTTAATTCAATTTGGTATGCAATGATAGTTTTGGAGTTTATCACATTAGTTGTATCAATAGTTCTTTTTATTAAATATAAAAAGGGGGGATTGGAAGAGTAGTTCCAATTCTATATGAAATTGCATAAAATTGGAAATTAACTTCCGATTATTATGAAGATAAATTATGTAAATTTTTTCGAGTATTCGTTTCAAAAAATGTTCCGATTTTATGATAGCTATAAATCATGTAAATAGGAGTTTATTCAAATATACAGGTAAATTTTTTATAAACTACTACCTGTAAATTTTAATAATGTAATAATTACATGTATGTAAAACAGTGATTTGTAAAATTTTTCATGTAAATTGTTAAAATATTTGTAATACATGATTATTTTTAACCTTTTTTACCTGTAATATAAAAAAATTATTATAATACATGATTTTCAAAAGAATTTACCTGTAATTATAAGTGGGATATTCATGTTAAGGGCATAAAAGCTTGAATAAATTTGTAAATGAGCTTGTTTTTTGTTGTTAGAAATATGCTATAAAATTTTTCATTTATTAAGGTAATAATAGAAGATTAAGGTAATAATAGAAGATTAAGGTAATATAGAAGATTATGGCACTATAGTAGCATTTATTCAATGGCTGTAAATTTTTTTCTATTTTTAAAAAAAAATTAAAAATTCTTCTAAATATCTTAGCTTAAGGTATATAGAGTATTAATTTATTCAAAAAATTCATGGGGATAAATTATAAATATTGGTACTAAAATAGTAGTTGTTTCACATATATATTATTAGAGTTTTTTGAAGATAAATTTAGAACTATAAAAAAAGTATTGACATTTTAATTTGAAGATGCTATTATATCTATGTTGCTAAAAAACGGCGGTGTAGCTCAGTTGGCTAGAGCATACGGTTCATACCCGTAGTGTCGGCAGTTCAAATCTGTCCACCGCTACCAATTTGCGGAAGTGGCTCAGTGGTAGAGCATCGCCTTGCCAAGGCGAGGGTCGCGAGTTCGAATCTCGTTTTCCGCTCCACTAAGCATCAATTGTGTAATTGGTGCTTTTTTTATTATTTTAATATTTGTGTCGTTAGCTCAGCTGGATAGAGCGTCTGGCTACGGACCAGAAGGTCGAGGGTTCGAATCCTTTACGACACGCCAAAAAAGATTAGATTATATCTAGTCTTTTTTATTTTGTTTTATAAGTATTTTTGATATAATATAACAAAAGGTTAGAAAATTATCAGTTGTGATATTGCTCACATTCATTTGAGTTTGTTAGATGTATTATAACTATATAAGTAATTTAAGATAAATAAATTTAAGGAGGTGGATATGAAAAAAAATAAAATTATATTGGTAGGAGATGGTGCTGTTGGTTCAAGTTTTGCATTTGCTTGTACAATTTTAGGAGTAGGTAGAGAATTGGGTATTATAGATCTGAATGCCGATAAGGCTGAAGGTGATGCGATGGATTTATCCGATGCTTTAGCATTTACTGCATCAAAAGATATTTATAAGGCGACATATGAAGATTGTCATGATGCTGATATAGTTGTTATTACAGCGGGTATTCCACAAAAGCCTGGTGAAACAAGATTGCAATTAGTTGATAAAAACTTAAAGATTTTTAAGGATATTGTAACAAGTGTAGTAGGTTCTGGATTTAATGGTATATTTTTAGTAGCAAGTAATCCTGTTGATGTTATGACATATGCTACATGGAAATATTCAGGATTTAATGCAAATAGAGTAATTGGTACAGGTACAGTTTTAGATTCAAATAGATTAAGAAAAGAAATAGCTGAAATTACAAAAGTAGATCCTAAGTCAATTCATGCATACATTATGGGTGAACATGGAGATAGTGAATTTCCGGTATGGTCACATGCAAATATTGGTGGATTACCAATAGCTGAATGGACAAAACATAATCAAGTTGATGAAGAAACATTACTACAATCATTTGACAAGGTAAGAGATGCGGCGTATGAAATTATAAATCGAAAAGGTGCTACATTTTATGGAATAGCAGTAGCTATGGCCAAAATTGCTCAAGCTATTTTAAATAATGAAAATAGTATATATTCCGTATCATCATATTTAAGGGGAGAATATGGACAAGAAGACTTATATATTGGAGTGCCAGCAATTATAAATTCAAATGGTGTGAAAAATGTTTTAGAAATTTCATTAAATGATAATGAACAGGAAAGAATGAATGCATCTGCAAAAACATTAAGAGATATTATTGAAAAAAGTTTTTATAAAAAATAATATTAAAATGTTTAAATAAAATAATAATTTAAAAAGCCCTTGAACTACTGATGAATAGTTCAAGGGCTTTTTTTTATTCAAAAATCTTTAATATTTTTGTAATATTTACGTGGAAATTATGTAGATTTTATAGTATAATTTTAATTGCAAAATTATTGAGAGGGGATAGTGATGTTAGAGAATAGTTTGGATTTTGAAAAAAGTCTTGAATATCAGTTTTTATATAATGAAGATCCAGATTCAATTTATTTATTGCTATCTTGGCTTGAAAATAAAAATGTTGGCAATAATTTCACGCCTAAATATGACGTAACTAAAGCATTATTAACAGGATTGCGAAGAAGTATAAGAGGTAGAAAAGATAAAAAGCTAATAGTTGATGCTATTAGTAAAATGGTTAGTGAAGATTTGAGTAGACTGGAGTTTGCTTTTTCAATAAAAGCATATACAAATGCGTATTATTGTGAAGATTTAATTGATCAATTGGAGAGAATCGCATTAAAATTATATAATCCTTCAGAATTAAATAATATGAGACTTTTATTGCAAAATTCAAAAGACACAGCTGTTATTGATTTTAAGAAACAAATAAAAGATGATTTTATGAAGAGTAAAATAATCGCAAATAATGAAGTTAATGTCAATTATTTCTTAGATAAAAATATTAAGAAAAAATTTTTTAGAATAAACTTTTACATTGATAAACAAGTTGTAGTAGATACAAATAATGCAAATATTTTAACTCTTGAGGGTAAAAATTTGACAATTAATGAATTGCTTCACATTTATAATAAAGCTAAATTTTATATAAACAGAAGCATTAATGAAGCATATTTTAATCAATTTTGGTGTGCATTAAATGATTGTGTATTAGGAAGATATAGATGATTATTTTAGGTATAGATCCCGGTATTGCAATTGTTGGCTATGGAATAATAAAAAAAGATGGAAATACGATTAGTATGTTAGAATATGGAAGTATTCAAACAGATGCTAATATTAAAACTCAAGATAGGTTGGAAATTATTTTTAATGAATTAAATGCAATTATAAAGCAATATAAACCTACTGAAGTCGTCTACGAAAAATTATTTCATGAGAAAAATACAAAGACGTTTATAAACGTTAGTCAAGCAAGAGGTGTTGAAATACTTGCTGCTAAGGTAAATAATTTGGAAATATATGAATATACTCCTTTACAAATAAAGACAGCATTAACTGGATATGGACGAGCTGTAAAAAAACAAGTTCAAGAAAGTGTTAAGAGAATTTTAAATCTTAAGGATATTCCAAAACCTGATGATGCAGCAGATGCATTAGCTATAGCGATATGTCATAGTTTTAGTGGTAAACTTAAAGATTTATATAAAATGGAGTAGTTATGTTTTCATATTTGATTGGTGAAGTAAAAATATTAAGAGAAGATTATATTGTATTAGAAACGAATAATATCGGCTATAAAATATTTATGTCGCAAAAAAACATTTCTACATTGATCAAAAATAATACATATAAGATTTATACAGAATTTGTTGTGAGAGATGATGCTGTATTATTGTATGGTTTTGAAAATTTTGATGATTTAGAAATGTTTTTAAATTTAAAACAGGTATCTGGAATTGGACCAAAGGCTGCGTTGTCTATTTTGTCCACTCTAACTGTATATGAGATAGAATTAGCTATAATAGGTAATGATATTAATACTATATCAAAAGCCCCCGGAATTGGTAAAAAGAGTGCAAGCAGGATTATTTTAGAATTATCTGATAAAATAGATATAGAAAAAATAAACAATATTCCAACAATTTCTAATCCAAAAGTAAATATTCAAAATTCCGGAGATTATGACTTTGCGATTGAAGCATTAATGAATTTAGGATATACAAAAATGGATGCTGAAAATTCATTAAAGGGATTAAATATTGAAAATATGGATTTATCAGATATTGTAAAGGCTGCGTTAAAGAGGATGTAATATGTCAGAAAATAGGATAGTAGGTTCGAGTTTATTGAATGATGAAGAAAAAAGTGAATATTCTTTAAGACCTAGATGGCTTCGTGAATACATAGGGCAGAATAAAATAAAGGATAAACTTAAAGTATTTATTGAGGCGGCAAAAAAAAGAAATGATGCATTAGATCATGTATTGTTACAAGGACCTCCAGGTTTAGGTAAAACTACTTTGTCGCAAATTATTGCAAATGAATTGGGTGTAAAGGTTAAAGTTACTTCAGGACCTGCAATTTCAAGACCTGGAGATCTTGCAAGTATTTTAACTAATTTAGATAAAAATGATGTACTTTTTATTGATGAAATTCATAGAATTAATAAAACTGTTGAGGAAGTTTTATATTCTGCAATGGAGGATTTTGCATTAGATATTATCGTGGGTAAAGGACCTTCAGCACAAAGCTTGAGAATTGATTTAGAAAAATTTACTCTCATAGGAGCTACAACTAAAGCAGGTATGCTTTCATCTCCATTAAGGGATAGATTTGGTGTATTACTTGAATTAGATTTATATGATGAAAATGATTTGTCTCATATTATTGAGAGATCAGCAGATATATTAAATGTAGGTATAGATAAAGAATCCGCTAAAGAAATAGGGAGACGTTCAAGAGGCACACCAAGAATAGCAAACAGATTATTAAAAAGAGTTAGAGACTACGCTCAAATTAAGGGCGATGGAAGTATAGATTTAAAAACCGCAAAAAAATCATTAGACTTTTTAGAAGTTGACAGTATGGGATTAGATAAACTTGATAAAAAAATAGTTACAATAATAGCTGAAAACTTTGATGGAGGACCGGTAGGTATTGATACTATTGCTGCTGCGACAGGACAAGAATCTGTCACTATAGAAGATGTTTATGAACCATATTTACTACAAATAGGTTTTTTAAATAGAACATCTAGAGGTAGGGTGCTTTCTAAAAAAGCGTATGATCATTTTGGGATTACATATAAGGAAGATTAATGGATACAAAAGATTTTGATTACGAATTAGATCATTCTTTTATTGCTCAACATCCTGAGGATAAAAGATCTGAATCTAAACTTATGATATTAGATAGAAAAAATGAAACAATTGAACATAAGAGATTTTATGATATTATTGACTACTTAAATGAAGGAGATGTTTTGGTAGTTAATAATTCTAAGGTTATTCCTGCTAGATTATTTGGACATAGAAAGGATAAAAAAGAAGCTTTAGAAGTATTTTTATTAACTAATATTGAAGAAAAAAAATGGGAATGTTTAGTAAAACCCGGAAGAAAATTTAAAATTGGTAGTGAAATTATTTTTGATGAAAAATTAAAAGCAGAAGTTATCGATATTACTGAAGAAGGTCATAGAATTTTAGAAATGAAATATGATGGTATATTTAATGAAATATTAAATGAGATTGGAAATGTTCCACTGCCACCATACATTACAGAAAGATTAGAAGATAAATCCAAATATCAAACAGTGTATGCGAAACATGATGGATCAGTCGCTGCACCAACTGCCGGATTACATTTTACAACACAACTGCTTCAACAAATTAAAGATAAGGGGATTAAATTAGCTTATTTAACATTACATGTTGGCTTGGGTACATTTAAGCCTGTTACTGATGATAAAATTGAAGAACATAAAATGCATAGTGAATATTATATTTTAGACAAAGAAAATGCAGAAACAATTAATGAAGCAAAAAATAAAGGGAATAGAGTTATTGCGGTAGGTACAACATCGGTTCGTACCTTAGAATCAATATCTAGAAAATATGGAAAAGTTCAGGCTGATAGTGATTGGACAGATATCTTTATTTATCCTGGATTTAATTTTAAGACTGTAGATGCTATGATTACTAATTTTCATTTACCAAAATCTACATTGATAATGTTAATTAGTTCATTTTATAATAGAGAAAGAATATTAGAAGCATATGAAGAAGCTAAAAGAAATAATTATAGATTCTTTAGTTTTGGGGATGCAATGTTAATAAAGTAGGTAAAAAATGGCAATAAAATATGAATTAGAGAAAAAATCTTCACAGTGTGAAGCTAGAGCGGGAGTTATACATACGCCGCATGGAGATATTAAAACTCCGGTATTTATGCCTGTTGGGACAAAAGCAACAGTGAAAGCAATGACTCCGGAGGAATTAGAGGATTTAGGTGCACAAATTATATTAGGTAATACTTATCACTTATTTTTAAGACCAGGTGATGATTTGGTAAAAAAAGCAGGTGGATTGCATAAATTTATGAATTGGAATAAACCTATTTTAACGGATAGTGGTGGATTTCAGGTATTCAGTTTAGGGCACATTAATAAAATTACTGAGGAAGGTGTAGTATTTCAATCTCATATTGATGGATCTAAACAAATGATTACTCCAGAAAAATCAATTGAAATTCAACAAAATCTTGGTTCAGATATTATGATGGCTTTTGATGAATGTGTATATCCAACAGCTACTAAAGAGTATGTAGCACAATCATTAGAAATGACCTTAAGATGGCTGGATAGATGTATAGAAACTCATACAAATAAAAATCAAGCATTATTTGGAATTGTACAGGGGGGATTGTTTAAGGATTTAAGAAAAAAATCTGCTGAGGAAACAATTAAAAGAAATTGTCAAGGATTTGCGGTAGGTGGATTAAGTGTTGGAGAAACAAAAGAAGAAATGATAGATATTCTTAGATTTACAACGCCGTTATTACCGGAAGATAAACCAAGATATAATATGGGTGTAGGCACGCCGGATTATTTATTTGAATCAGTCGAAGCCGGTATTGATATGGCTGATTGTGTACTTCCTACAAGAATTGCAAGAAATGGTGCAGCAATGACTTCTCATGGAAAAGTTACTATAAAAAATGCAAAATATAGAGAAGATTTTACACCACTAGATCCGGAGTGTGATTGTTATACATGCAAAAATTATACAAAAGCATATATTAGACACTTAGTAAATGTTAATGAAATTTTAGGAGCTAGATTATTATCATATCATAATTTGTATTTTCTTACACATTTAATGGAAAATATAAGAGAATCAATTTTAGAGGATAGATTTTTAGAATATAAAGAAGAATTTTATAAAAAATATGGATATACTAAGGAGGATTAGATGTCAAATTTATTATTAGCAGCTCAACAACCACAAGGACAACTATTTTCATCAATTTTTATGTTTGCATTGATTGGTATAGCTTTTTACTTTTTACTAATAAGACCGCAAAAGAAACAACAACAAGAATTTAAACAGGCTATGAGTGCATTAAAAGTTGGTGATATAGTAGTAACAAGATCAGGTGCAAAAGGTAAGGTTATAGAAGTTAAAGATGAAACATTTATTATTGAGACCGGAAATAATAATACACAAATTGAATATTTAAAACAGGCACTGAGCCATATTGTATCATATGATAAAGAAAGTAGTGTTAATAATTCGAACTCACAATTTGCAAATGTTCCTGTTGGCGATTTTTCTTATGGCAATGATAAGAGATTTTTAGATAAAATTGAAGAGTTAAAAGCTAAAAAAGATCAAGATAGAAAATATGACTTATTACTTGAAGATGTATATGAGTTTATTGTTGTTGAAAATGATACAGAGGTTATTTCCATACAAAATAAATTTAGACTTGATGAAGAAAGAGCAAATAAAATAGTAGAAGATTTAGAATATTTAGGAGTGTTAAGTAATCTGGATTTAGGAAAAAGAAGAGTGTTAATAGATCCAAGAAATTAGGATTTTGAAAAATGAAAAGTATTTTACTTTTCATTTTTTTATAGGAGTTTTATGGAAAATTGGTATTTAATAAATAAAATAGAAAATTACAATAAAATAAAAGATAAAAAAAATATTACAAGTTTTCAAAAAATATTATTAGCTAATAGAGACATAACTGATGCTTATAAAATAGATAGCATATTTAATTCAAATATTGATAATTTACATTCTCCCTTATTGATGAGAGATATGCAAAAGGGGGTTGATGTATTATTTGATTCTATGATGAAAAATGAAAAAATAATGATTTCCGGTGATTATGATCAAGATGGTGTAGCTGCAACTGTAATACTTTATAAAGGAATTAAATTATTTTATGAAAATGTGTTATACTCAATACCTGATAGGATTGAAGATGGTTATGGATTAAATAAAAATATTGTAGATGATTGTATTGAAAATAATGTTAAATTAATTATAACATGTGATAATGGAATAGCAGCTTTTGAAGCGATAGATTATGCAAAGAAAAATAATATTAGAGTTATAGTTACTGATCATCATGAGGTTGTAAATATAGATGGAGTTGATAATCTTCCAAATGCTGATGCGGTAATTAATCCGCATAGAATGGATGATGATTATCCTTTTGATGATATATGTGGAGCTGTAGTTGCTTATAAATTTATAGATGCAATTATTGAACTGTATGGTAAAAATATTGGATTAGAAAAGAAAAGTATATATTTTCTTCTTCAATTTGCAATGCTTGGGACAGTTTGTGATATGATGAAAATCGTTGATGAAAATAGAATAATAGTTATCGAAGGGTTAAGGCTTATAAATAAAACTAATAATATAGGAATAAAATCCTTGTTAAATGAAATTAAATGGGAAAAGCCGGTAGATATATACACAGTAGGTTTTTTAATTGGTCCTATTATAAATGCAAGTGGAAGAATTTATACAGCAAAATTGGGTGTTGAACTTTTTTTAACTGACAACATTGATGAGGCAAATACATATTCTAAAACCTTAGTTGAATTAAACGATGAAAGAAAAGAAATGACTCAAAAATCTGTAGAATTGGCAATTGAAAATATTGAATATGAAAATATCCATAAAAATGATATAATTGTTGTATATGATTCAAGTATTCATGAAAGTATTTGTGGACTTGTTGCAGGTAGGGTAAAAGATAAGTATAATAAGCCTACATTAATTCTTACTGATTCTTCAAATGAAGGTATCCTAAAAGGCTCAGGTAGAAGTATAAGTGCATATAATATGTTTGAAAAATTTAATAATTTTAGGGATGAATTTGTTGCTTTTGGCGGGCATGCAATGGCATGTGGCTTGAGTATAGAAAAAGAAAAATTAAAGTCTTTTAATGAAAAAATTCAATTGGATAGCAATCTCGTGGAGGATGATTTTAATAAGTCAATCGATTTAGATTATTGTTTGAATTTTAAAAATATAAATAAAAACTTAATCAATCAAATAAACGAGCTAAGTCCATACGGTTATGGGTTTTCTGAACCCATATTTGCAAGTAAAAATGTTTTTGTAAGAGATATATTTTTACTTGGAAAAGATAAAAATGTATTAAAGATTAAATTTGAGCAAGATGGCATTTTATTGGATGCGATAAATTTCAGAATTGATGAAATACTTGATAAATTAGAAATTAATATTGATGATATATATAAAATTAAAAATAAAAATTATGATATAGTTTATAAAATTGGAGAAAATACTTTTAACGGATACACGAGTATTCAATTAAATTTAATCTCAATGAGGTAATATGTTAGAAAGATTATTAGAGGCGGTAAGAAAATATAATAAGGATTTAGATGTTGAATTAATTACTAAGGCTTTTAATTTAGCAAAAGAAAAACACAAGGGACAAGTGCGTAATTCAGGAGAAGAATATATAGTACATCCTCTTGAAGTTTCAATTATTTTGGCTTCAATGCAAATGGATGATCAGACAATTTGTGCCGGATTGATGCATGATATTTTAGAAGATACAGATTATTCAAAATCTGATATGGAGAAGGAATTTGGAGAAGAAATTACTGCTCTTGTTGATGGTGTAACAAAATTAAAAAATCTTCAATATAAAACAAAAGAAGAAGCTCAAATTGAAAGTATAAGAAAAATGGTATTAGCTATGGCTAATGATATCAGGGTAATTATTATAAAATTATCTGATAGACTTCATAATATGAGAACATTAGAATATAAAGATAGGGATAAACAAATTAAAACCGCTAATGAAACTTTAGAAATTTATGTTCCTATAGCCCATAGACTAGGAATTAATGCAATTAAATGGGAGCTTGAAGATTTGTGTTTAAGATATATTGATCCTGTATCATATTATTCTGTTGCTCAACAAATTGATCAAAAAAGATCTGAAAGAGAAAAAATTATTCAACATATTATGGACAAACTATCAACTGAACTTGATAAGATAAATATTAGATTTACAATGACAGGAAGACCTAAAGGAATTTATAGTATCTATAATAAGATGCAAAAGCAGGAAACAACAATTGACAATATATTTGATTTGATTGCAGTGAGAGTAATTGTTAAAGATATAAATCAATGTTATGCAGTTTTAGGTATTGTTCATAATTTATGGAAGCCAATACCAGGTAGATTTAAAGATTATATTGCAATGCCAAAACCCAATTTTTACCAATCGTTGCATACAACAGTAATCGGTGAAAAAGGACAAATTTTTGAAGTTCAAATTAGAACTGAAGAAATGCACAGAAATGCTGAATACGGTATTGCTAATCACTGGCAATACAAAGAAGGTAAGAAGAAAGCTTCAAATTTTGACAACAGATTAAATTGGATAAGACAAGTTATAGAATGGGGAAAAGACACGTCAGCATATGAGTTTATTGATAATTTTAAAAATGACTTATTTAATGATGAGGTTTATGTATTTTCACCAAAAGGTGATGTTGTTGATTTACAAAAGGGGGCTACACCGATAGATTTTGCATATAGAGTCCATTCAGAAGTAGGAAACAAATGTGTAGGAGCTAAAATAAACGGTAAAATTCAACCATTAAATTACAAACTTAAAACTGGAGATATTGTAACAATTCTTACTTCTAAAAACTCAACAGGACCAAATCTGGGTTGGCTTGATATGGCAGTTACTCAACATGCAAAAAATAAAATAAGAGCATTTTTTAAGAAAAAATCAAGAGAAGAAAATATCGAACTTGGTCAGGAACTACTTGAAAAAGAACTTAGAAAAAAAGGTCATGATGTTTCAAAATTGATGGTTGATGAATGGCTATTAAATGCAGCTGAAAAAAATAATGCTCTCTCAATTGAGTCATTATATAATTTAATAGGATATGGTACAGTTCAAGTTGAAAATGTTATTAAATTTTTAGAAAAAAAATATAATGATAAATATAAAAAAGAAGAAGAAATTTCAAATCTTGTAAATATTGAGGATAAAAATCCTCATAAAGATAAAAATATTAATGAAGCAATTATAATTGATGATATTACAAATTTAGAAACTAAATTTGCAAAATGTTGTAACCCTGTTCCGGGAGATAAGGTTATAGGATATATAACTCATGGAAATGGAGTATCAGTTCATAGAATTAATTGTAAAAACATAATAAATCTTAAAAATAAAGAAAGACTTATTGAAGTAAAATGGAGTGAAAATAATAATTCAAGTTTCCCGGTGCAGGTTAAAGTTATTATTGAAAATAGACCTGCATATTTAGCTGATTTAACTAAAGGGCTTTCTAAGGATGGATTTGATATTTCTGCAATTAATACAAAACAAAATCATGACAGTACAATAAATATATCACTTGTAATTTTAGTAAAGTCTAATTCAGATATTGATAGAATTTATAATATAATAAAAAAAATAGATGGTACTATAAAAGTATTTAGGGAGAAAAATTGAGAGCAATAATTCAAAGAGTTAAATGGGTTAAATTAAATATTGATTCAAACTTATATTCTGAGATTAATAATGGATTATTAGTTTTTTTAGGAGTTTCAGAAGATGATAATATCACTGACTTAAATTATATTAAAAATAAAATTGTTGGGCTAAGGATTTTTGAAGATTCTAATGATAAAATGAATTTATCTGTTAAAGATGTAAAAGGCGAAGTGATGGTTGTATCACAGTTTACATTATTTGGTGATGCTAGAAAAGGTAATAGACCTAATTTTATGAGAGCTGCTAAACAGGAAAAAGCAGAAAAAATTTATAATCAATTTGTCGAAGAAATAAAAAAAGATATTGATATAGTTAAAACGGGAGTTTTTGGAGCAGATATGAAAATAGAGCTGTTAAATGACGGCCCGGTTACAATCCAGTTAGACTCTGAAAAATTATATTGAGGTTTTTATGAAATATAAAGTTTTAAAAAATGGTAATAATCCAATGAATACAAATTGTTATTTGATATATAACGAAGAAACTTTAGATGGATATTTGATAGATGCACCATCTAAAATACAAAAATTTATAGATATTATCGAAGAAAAACAATTAAATATTAAGTATTTATTATTGACTCATGGTCATTTTGATCATATTGAAAAAGTTGATTTTTGGAGAGATAAATATAATTTAAAAGTTGTAGCACATAAATATTGTGAAGATTATTTAACTAACCCTGTTCTTAATTTAAGTTCGGTTTTTGGTAATTCATTTACAACAAATGCTGATATATACTTATCTGATGAAAATGGAGATATAGATATTTTCAAATATATATATACACCCGGACATAGCTATGATAGTGTTATATACATATTAGATAATCTGGTGTTTTGTGGAGATTTAATATTTTTAGAATCTGTTGGAAGGACAGATTTTAAGGGTTCAAATCACAGTGATTTGGTAGCATCAATTCAAAATGTTATTTATGAAATGGATGATGAAAATATTTTGTTGCCCGGACATGGTAGTAATACAAAGGTCGGGCATGAAAAAAAATATAATCCATTTGTTGCATGTAAATAAATTAATTAGGAGAGAAACATGAAAAGAACACATTTTTGTGGACAATTAAGAAAAGAAAATATTGGTGAAGAGGTAGTATTAAATGGTTGGGTTCAAAAATCTAGAGACCTAGGTCCATTAGTATTTATAGATTTGAGAGATAAGTTTGGTATTGCACAAATTGTTTTCAAAAAAGAAGATAATGAAGAACTTTATAATAAGGCTAAAGAATTAAAATCTGAATATGTTGTTGGTGTAAGAGGAAAAGTTTTTGAAAGAGAAAGTAAAAATAAAGATATTCCTACTGGGGATGTAGAAATTATTTCTAGTGAATTAGTTGTTTATGATACTTCTAAAACACCACCAATTTATATAAAAGATAATGATAATGCTTCTGAGGAAATGAGATTAAAATATAGATATTTAGATTTAAGAAAATTGTCTATGCAAAAAATGTTAAGAGATAGAGCTGAAATAGTTAAAGCATTTAGAGATTTCTTGTATGATAATGAATTTATTGAAGTAGAAACTCCAATGCTTACAAAGCCAACTCCTGAAGGAGCAAGGGACTATATTGTACCGTCAAGAATAAGCAAACATGGGTTTTACGCTTTACCACAATCACCACAATTATTTAAGCAAATCTTGATGGTTGCTGGTACAGATAGATATTATCAAATCGTAAAATGTTTTAGAGATGAAGATTTAAGAGCAAATAGACAACCTGAATTTACACAAGTAGATTTAGAAATGAGCTTTGTAGATGAAGAAGATGTAATGGAAATTAATGAAAAATTAATTCAATATATTTTTAAGAGAGTAAAGGGAATTGATTTAAAATTACCATTTAATAGAATGAGCTATGATGACGCTATGTCAAGATTCGGGTCAGATAAACCTGATTTAAGATATGGGTTTGAAATTAAGGATATTTCTGATTTATCGGATAAAATAGAATTTAATTTATTTACAGATTCTGTAAATGAAAACAAGAAAATTAAGGCAATTAACTTTAACGGATTATCATCAAAATATTCAAGAAAACAAATTGATAAAATCACATCTTCAATGAAAGGAATGGGAGCTTCAGGATTAATTTGGTTTAGATATGAAAATGGAGAAATTAATTCCAGCATCAATAAATTTTTAAATGAAGAATATAATGACTCATTAATTGAAAGATTAGAATTAAAAGACGGAGATTTGGCACTTGTAATAATTGATAAAGAACCAAAAGTTTCTGAGTTAATGGGCAGCTTAAGAGTTATGATTGCTTCAGAAAATATTGAATTTAAGGAAGATGAATTTGCTATTACATGGATTAATGAATTTCCTATGTTTGAATATGATGACGAAGAGAATAGATATGTTGCAAAACATCATCCATTCACACATCCGGTTGATGAGGATATTAAATTATTAGATTCAAATCCTGAAAAAATGAGAGCTAAAGCTTATGATTTAGTTATAAATGGAGATGAAATAGGTGGTGGCTCAATTAGAATAAACAATTCTGATTTACAAAATAAAATATTTAATGCTTTAAAATTATCTAAAGAAGATATAGAACGTAAATTTGGATTTTTTGTAGAATCACTTAGCTATGGTACACCTCCACATGGTGGATTGGCATTTGGTTTAGACAGACTTGTTATGACATTATTAAATAAAGATAATATCAAGGATGTAATAGCGTTTCCTAAAACTCAATCAGCTTCATGTTTACTAACTGAAGCACCAACAACAATTGATAAAAAACAATTGGATGAATTAAATATTAGATTTGTTGAAGATTAGAGGAAAAATGAATAAAGTTGGAGTTATAACAAAAGTTGATGATGATAAAGCGGTTGTCATGATGGTATCATCCAAAACATGTGGTGATTGTAGTTGCTCAACATTAACCAAAATACACCATGCAAAATCATGTGAATACGGTAAAAAATATTTAATAGTACAAAATACCATAAATGCAAAAGTTGGGGATCCCGTAAATTTAGAATTTAAGACAACAAAAATGCTGAAAGCATCATTAGTTTTATATATTTTACCACTAATAATAATGGTGGTTGGAATATTAATTTCAAATAAATTACAAGGTAAAAATCCCAGCGATATAATTTCATTTATATCAGGTATTACTGCATTGGTTGTTTCTTATGCGATGTTAAGCTTTTTTGACAAGAAAGAAGACAGAGAAAATTTAATTAAATTAAGCAAATTTAGAGGTTATTAATATGAAGAATATACAAAATTTTGATAGAGAATTATTTGATATCATAAAAAAGGAAGAGAACAGACAACAAAATAATATAGAATTGATAGCTTCTGAAAATTTTGTGTCAAAAGCTATATTAGAAGCTGCAGGTTCAGTATTAACAAATAAATATGCTGAAGGTTATCCGGGCAGAAGATATTATGGAGGTTGTAAATTTATTGATGAAGCAGAACAATTAGCAATAGATAGAGCAAAGCAATTATTTGGAGCTGATCATGCTAATGTACAGCCACATAGTGGTTCAAGTGCAAATTTAGGCGTATACTTTGCATTAATGAATCCATTTGATAAAGTCTTAGCGATGAATCTAAATGAGGGAGGGCATTTAACACATGGTTCTAAGGTAAGTATTTCAGGAACATACTTTAATTTTGTTCATTATGGAGTAGATAAAGAAACAGAATTAATAAATTATGATGATGTATACAAAATTGCTTTAGCGGAAAAACCCAAAATTGTATTAGCTGGTGCTAGTGCATATTCAAGAAAAATAGATTTTAAGAAATTTAAGGAAATTGCTGACGAAGTAGGAGCAATTTTTATGGTAGATATGGCTCATATTGCGGGTTTAGTTGCTGCGGGATTACATCAAAATCCTGTAGAATATGCAGATATAGTTACAAGTACAAGTCATAAAACTTTAAGAGGACCTAGAGGTGCATTTATTTTAAGCACAAAGGAATATGCACAAAAAATTAATAAAGCAATATTCCCCGGGACTCAAGGAGGACCCTTAGAACACATAATTGCTGCAAAGGCAATTTGTTTTAAGGAAGCTATGACTGATGAATTCAAAGAATATCAAAAACAGGTGTTAAAAAACGCTAAAAAATTAGCAGAAGTTTTATCTAAAAGAGGCATAAGACTTGTTTCCGGTGGTACTGATAATCATTTAATTTTGGCTGATGTTTCAAGTGTTGGATTAACAGGAAAAGAAGCTGAGTACATGCTTGATGAAGTTAATATAACTGTAAATAAAAATACTATTCCAAATGAAACAAAAAGTCCAATGGTAACTTCAGGTATAAGACTAGGAACACCAGCAATGACAACAAGAGGAATGAAAGAATATGAAATGGAACAAATTGGTAATTTGATTTGTGATGTTTTATTAAATAAAAAGGAAAATAATGAGATTATAAAAGAAGTAAAATATCTAACTTCTAAATATCCATTATATTAAGGAGTTTATATGGCAAGACCTATTGTAAGTATTATAGGAAGACCAAACGTTGGAAAATCAACATTATTTAATAAATTAGTTGGTAAGAGACTTTCTATTACAGAAGACACACCAGGGGTTACCAGAGATAGATTATATAGTGAAGTTGAATGGCAAAATAATAAATTTGTTTTAGTCGATACAGGAGGATTGGAGTTAGATTATACTGGTGATTTTAATAAAGAAATTGAAATGCAAGCTGATATAGCTATTGATTCTTCGGATTTAATTATGTTTTTAGTAGATGGTAGAGATGGTATGACATCTTTAGATATGCTTATTGCTGAAAAATTAAGAAAATCAGGAAGAGAAGTTTTAGTTGTAGTTAATAAAATTGAAACTAAAGAAACTCCATTATCAGTTTATGAATTTTACAATCTTGGAATTGGTGAATTATATGTTATTTCTGCAGAGCAAGGATATGGAATTGGTGATTTGCTTGATGTAATAATTGAAAAGTTTCCGGATGATAGTTTAAAAGAAGATGAAGAAGACAGGTTAAAAATTGCTGTAATCGGAAAACCGAATGTAGGAAAATCTTCGTTTATCAATATGCTTTTAGGTGAAGAAAGAGCAATTGTATCAGATATTGCGGGAACTACTAGAGATTCTATTGATAGTGATTATGAAAAAGATGGAAAAAAATATACATTTATTGACACGGCAGGACTTAGAAGACAAAGATCTGTTAACACAAGAGTTGAAAAATTTTCTGTAATTAGAACATATAATGCAGTAGATAGATCTGATATAGTTTTATTTTTTATCGACGCAAAAGAAGGTATTACTGAGCAGGATACCAAGATTATAGGATATGCTCATAATAATAATAAAGCATCAATAATTGTTATTAATAAATGGGATGCTATTGAAAAAGAAACAAATACTATGAAGCAGTATGAAGATTTAATTAGAAATAAATTAGGTTTTACGCCTTATGCACCAGTAACATTTATATCAGTGCTAAAAAAGCAAAGAATAGATAAATTATTTGATTTAATAGAAGAAGTGGATCAAAACTATAGCTTTAGAGTAGCGACCGGTACACTAAATACAATGTTAAGAGATGCTATTTTATTAAATCCTCCAAAGGCCAAAAAGGGTAAACAATTAAAAATTTATTATATTTCGCAAGTAACAACAAGACCACCAAAGTTCTTAGTTTATGTAAATGATGAAGAATTAATGCATTTTTCTTACTTGAGATATATAGAAAATAAAATAAGAGAAAATTTTAATTTTAGGGGAGTTCCTATAACTTTAGAAGTTAGAAGTAGGAAATTTGAACAATGATTTATTTACTTATAATATTAATTTCGTATATAATAGGATCTGTTTCGGGAGCTATCATAATTAGTTATACACATTTTAATGAAGATATTAGAACTAAAGGTAGTGGAAATGCAGGTTCAACCAATATTTTTAGAAATTATGGAATGAAATATGCCACTATGGCATTTATTATTGACTCATTAAAAGGATTTCTAGCTCCATTTATAGCATATTATTTAGAGCCTCAATATGGGCAGTATATTGCAGGAGTAGTAGTCGTGATTGGGCATGTTTGGCCGATATATTATGCATTTAAGGGTGGTAAAGGAATGGCGACAAGTATAGGTGTAAATTTATATACAGATTATAAAATTGCAATTTTACAAGCAATAGGATTTTTGATTTTTAACTATACTGTAAAAATTGTATCTGTTGCTTCATTGGCACTTACTATACTAGCATTTGTATATGTTTTAATAGTTCATAATACAAATATAGCTTTTGTAATTATGTCATTGTTAAATACAATAATTGTAATTTATAGTCATAGAGAAAACATTAAAAGATTAATTGAGGGAAAAGAGAAAAAAACAAAAAGAATGGATGTATAACATGGAAATTTCAGTATTAGGTGGTGGTAGTTGGGGTACCGCTATTTCTAAAGAATTATCAAGTAAATATGATGTTATTATGTATGTTAGAAACAAGGATACTTGTAATTCTATAAATAATCTTCATAAAAATGACAGATATTTGAAAGATTACATTTTGCCTGATAACATCAAGGCATCATCTAATATTAAAGATGTGTTAAAAAATAAATACGTGATAAATGCTATACCTACTCAAAAAATAAGAAATATACTGGAAGATTATTCTAAATATTTCAATGAAGATAATATAATTATAAACTTATCTAAGGGAATTGAATTAAATTCAAATTTGAGTATATCAGAAATTTTTGAAGAATTTTTACCTAATAATAAATTTGTAGCATTATCTGGACCGTCACACGCTGAGGAAGTTATTGAATCAATTCCAACATCATTAGTAGCTGCAAGTAAAGATATAAATCTTGCTAGAGATGTTCAAGAATTAATGTCAAGTAACAGCTTAAGAATATATACTAATAATGATTTAGTAGGTGTTGAACTGGGCGGTGCGGTTAAAAATGTATTAGCATTGGGAATAGGTATATTAGATGGTTTAGGATTAGGTGATAACACTAAAGCGGCTATTATGACACGTGGAATACACGAAATGACAAGGTTTTGTGTAGCAATGGGTGGGAAAGATAAGACCTTATATGGATTAGCCGGATTGGGAGATTTGATTGTAACAGCAACTTCAATACATAGTAGAAATAGAAAAGCAGGAGAACTAATAGGTAAAGGTCATACAATTTCTACTTTAGAAAATGAAATAGGAATGGTTGTAGAATCTATATCAACATGTAAAGCTTTATATAATATCAGTAAGCAAAAAAAAATATATATGCCGATAACCGAAGTGATATACAAAATATTATATGAAAATTTAGATATAAAGAGTGCTACAAAATTTTTAATGAATAAGGAAAATAAAGATGAATTTGAATTTTAAGAGAATATTAAAATATAAAAAAAGTATAATTTTAATAGTTGTTCTTATCTTTTCACTAATAATAGTTTTATTTTCTATAATTTATTCATTATTTAAAAATAAAAATAATGAAGATAATTTATATAATGTTGGTAATACATATGAGGTAAATAACAATATTTCAGGAAGTGGAGTTGCAATATTTGACGAATTTGTGTTTGAAAATTTTGATAATATTGAAACAAAAATAGACAGTAAAAAAGTTTATAGAGCTGATAGTGTTGTTGATAATACTAATAATTTCGATGCATATGAAAATGCCACGAAAATATATAATGTTTTAAAAGATACTAAAAAATCTAAAAACATTAATGATATTAGAAATTTTGAAAAAATAAAAAATAATATAATTAATAATAAAATAAATTTTTTAGACATTAGTTCAATTAAAAACTTAAACAATTCAAATAATTCTGAAAAAATGATAAATTATCTAAATGAATATATTAAAAATAAATCTGTAAAAGTTGATAGTTCAGGATATATTGTAAATTTTTATGATGGATATGAAACTATTTATAATATTGATTCATTAGAAAGTTCAAATTTAGAACTTATTACAAATAAAACAAATAATAAAATTGTAAAAATACCGGGCTTAAAATATGTAAATAATAAATATTTTTATTTTTTAACGTATATTAAAGATGCACAAAAATTAAATAAGGATTATTTACAGACCGCAAAATTAAAAATTGATAAAAAAAATTATAATGCAACAATTGAAAAATCAATAAATTATAAAGATGGATTAATTGTATTATATAAATTATTTGATAATATAGAAGGATTTGTAAATAATAGATTTATAAATTTTGAATTAGAAACTATTAAATTATTTACATATAAAGTTCCTAAAAGTGCAGTTTTTAATCAATATAATGTAGAGGGAGTTTATTTTATTAAAAATAATAAAGTAAAATTTACCCCTGTTAAAATTATAAAAAATGAAAATGATTTTGTATATGTATCAAATAATTTCAAGGAAATTTTTCCGAATATTACATCTTCAATATATAAAGATTTTGAAGAATTAAATCCATTTTCTAAGATAATCTTAAATCCTAAAAATTATAGGGAAAATGATGATTATAAATAAAAATAGAAAATTGTTTGTGAATAAGTTATAATAAGAAATATAAAATAATAAGGAGGAATAATGGCTTTTTGGGATAAGGTAAAAGATTTTATTGGAATTGAAGAAGATTATTATGAAGAAGATGAATTTCAAAATGATGTAAATGATTCTGATTATGGAGAAAAAGTTGAAAAGAAATCAGAGTCCACATTATATGCTTCAGACAAAAAAGAAGAAAATAATAATACTTATGAAAAAAAATTCGACTTAAATAGAAGTTATAGAACTGAAACAAGACAAACAAATAATAAAAATTTAGGAGTTAATAAAAGTATGTTAGTGTCAATAAAAGAACCTTTAACATTTGATGATGTTAAAAATGTATTAGATGATGTTATATCAGGAAAGACAGTAGTTTTAAACTTGGAGATGTTAGAAATTGATATAAAAACTCAAATTTTTTATTTTGTAAGTGGCGGTTTGTATTCACTAAGAGGTTCATTACATAATGTAACAAAAGATATTTATGTTTTAGTTCCTGAAGGAGTAAGCGTAGATTCAAAATTAAAAGAAACTATTGCTGAAAAATCATTATATCAAATTTAATTGATACAAGGGCGTAAGCCCTTTTTTTATTAAGAGGTAATATTATGATGTATATTTTAGTTTTTATAGTAGCTGTATTAATAGATCAGCTTACAAAGTTGTGGGCTATTTCTAATTTAAAGGGACAGGCTCAAATTAAACTGGTAGATAATTGGTTACATTTAACTTATTTAGAAAATTCCGGTGCAGCGTGGGGAATATTTCAAAATGCAACCTTAATTTTTGCACTAATGACAATTTTAATTTGTTTTGGAATTTGTTGGTATTTATTAAAAAATAGTAACAATATTGACATTTACATTAAAATTCCATTGGTTATAATATTGGCAGGGGCTATTGGAAATTTAATTGATAGATTAAGATTACAATATGTTGTAGATTTTATATACACTCCTCTTGGAGGACTATATGACTTCCCTGTATTTAACTTTGCTGATATGTTTGTATCCTTATCTGCTATTTTTTTAATAATTTATGTTTATTTTTTTGAGGCTAAAAAATGATTATAGGAAACGGATGGGATAATATTCTTGAAAAAATATTAAAATCTGATGAATTTCAAAATTTTTATATTAATCTTAGTAGGGAATATGATATTTATGATGTTTACCCAAATTATGAGAATATATTCAATGCATTTAAATTAACTAAATATGAAGATATAAAAATAGTGATTATTGGACAGGATCCATATCATCAAAAAGGACAAGCTAATGGATTGGCTTTTTCAGTTAATTCTAATATTAAAACACCTCCTTCCCTTAAAAATATTTTTAAGGAAATTAGTTCGGATCTAGGCATTGAAAATAAAAATCCGGATTTGACAGCTTGGGCTAAGCAAGGTGTTTTACTTTTGAATACTATTCTTACTGTAAAAGATAGTAGTCCCAGATCATATGCGAATTCATATTGGGGTGTTTTTTCTGTTGAAGTAATAAAAAAAATTTCAGAAAGAAAAAATATAATCTTTATGTTATGGGGAAATGATGCGATTTCTTTATCAAAATATATAGATGAGGATAATTTTATATTGACATCAACACACCCTTCTCCATTATCTGCATATAGAGGATTTTTAGGATGTAAACATTTTTCAAAAGCAAATGAAATATTAGAACAGTTAAATAAACCAAAAATTAATTGGAGTACAGATGAAAATAAAGGTTTTAGATAACGAAAATCAAAGATTAGATCAATTTTTATCAGATTATTTTGAGGACATTTCCAGGTCAAAGTTTTCAAATTTAATAAAAAATGATTGTGTATTTGTAAATGGAGTTAAACAAAAATCTAAATATATTGTAAAATTAAATGATGTTATAGATGTAGAGCTTGATTGTCTTAAAATAAAAAAATTGGAGCCACAAAATTTATCTATTGAAATTTTATATGAAGATGAGGATATTGCCATTATTAATAAACCTAAGGGGATAATATCCCATCCGACAAATAGCATTAGAACAAATACGGTTGTAAATTTTTTGATGTCAATGTATGAAAATTTACCAAATTTAAATGGAGAGGATAGAGAGGGAATTGTCCATAGACTTGACAAAGATACATCCGGACTTATGATTGTGGCATTAAATGACGAATCTATGATTAACTTAAAATCAATGTTTGAAAATAGAAGCATTATAAAAAAATATAGGGCTATCGTAAATAATAGATTTGAAAATTTAAGTGGCATTATTGAAAAAAATATCTCTAGAAGCATGAAAAATCGTAAATTAATGACTGTTGATGAAAATGGTAAATATGCTAAAACCGGATATAAAGTTGTAATGCAAAATAGTCAATACGCTTATTTAGATATTGAATTATTTACGGGCAGAACTCATCAAATTAGAGTTCATTTATCAAGTATTAATCATCCAATTTTGGGAGATAAGGATTATAACAATAATAAGAGTAATTTTAATATTGATGGACAATTACTTCAAGCATATTATTTAGAATTTAAACATCCAATAACAAATAAATTAATTAAGATTGAAATTCCAATGTATCCCGAATTTAGTAAATACTATAATATAATTTTCGGAGAGGAAGGAATAAATGAAAAATTTAATTAAAACATATAATTTTAATAAAACTGAAGAAAATTTAGTTTATATAGAAACAATAAAAAATAAGGGAATGATTAAGTTTACAATTTCAGGGTTAATTTCAAAATCAATTAGTGAAGGAAAAGACAGGATATATTCCACTTTTAAAATGAATGGATTAAAATTTCCTTATGGAAGAGTAATTACAAATTTATTTCCTGCAGATATAAAAAAACAGGGTACACACTATGATTTACCAATAGCACTATCTATTTTGGTAAATCAAGGATATCTTAAGTACCCTGGTGATTATCTTGTGTGTGGAGAGTTATCATTAAACGGAGATTTAGTTGAAATTGATAATCCAATACGAATAATTAATTTTTGTCTTAAAAATAATATAAAAAATGTGATCATGCCTTATGGCGATTATCCATATCTATCGCTATATAAAGATATAAATATTTATATGGCAAGGAATATTTCAGAGGTAATAAATCACTTCAATGGTAAAAATAATTTGCTATTTAATAAAAATTTTGTAATTAATGAAAATATTATAGAAACATCAATAAATGATATTTTATCTCAAAAAGCATTGATAAGAGCTTTAATAATCTCAATTTCAGGTAATCATAGTATTTTAATAAAAGGCCCCGTCGGCACAGGAAAAACTTTTTCTATAAAGTCAATTAAATCTTTGTTCTTAAAATTAAATTCAAAAGAATCTCTAATTTTATCGGATATTTTAACTAGATTTTATAAAAGTAATACATTTACAAGCTATCCGCAAATCATCTATCCTAAAAATAATGTAAGTGTAAATGAGCTATTTGGCAATGAAAGAAAAATTGGAACATGCACAATGTCAAATTTTGGATTTTTAGTTTTTGATGAACTAAATACATTTAATAAAAATATAATTGATAAACTAAAAAGTTTATTAGATTTTGATGAAGTAATAAAATTTAATAAAAAGATTTATTATGAATACCCGGTTAAAAGTACTATAATTGCAACAATGAATCCATGTCCATGTGGAAATTACGGGACTGATTCTAAATGTATATGTACTGAAAAAGAGATACAAAACTATATAAAAAAAATAGACAAGGCATTATTAGATAGGTTTAACATAAAACTTACAGTTACTTCATCTAAAAATATTTCTAATGTTAATTCAGAAAAATATGATATTGAAATTATAAAATCTAAAATTGATAATGCAAAAAAAATACAATTACGAAGATATGACAGCGATATAATTACAAATGGTAGCCTAAAAAATTATCAAATAAAAAAATATATAAATGTATCAGAAAACATAAATAATTTATTAGAAATGCTTAAACAAAAATATAATTTATCACAAAGATCTGTTGATAACATATTAAAAGTTTCTCGTACAATTGCAGATTATGAGGGGCATGAAGAAATACTGGAGGAATATGTATTTGAAGCTTTGAATTATATAAAATAAAATAAAATTCCCATTGACGCCACTAGTCCTCACTCCTAAAGGAGTTGCGGAGGTGGCTACATGGGAATTTTATTTTAAACATTTAAATAGTTAAAATATTTAAATTTCAGAGTTATATTTGAAACTTTTTTAGTTTTTGACAATGTTTTTATGTTTATAAGAAAATTTAATTAAAAAATAATTAAATTATTGACAATATATATATATATATAATGTTATATGAATGATATGCATAATATTATGTATATTAAATTTATATTTTAGGAGAAAATTTATGAAAAAACAAATACAAAAAAATAGTAATAGGTATGATGGCTTTAATGCTTACATTTGGAACTTTAGTAATGGCTTTAACTTTAGGAACAACATCATTAGCATTCGCAGAAAGCCAAAAAACAGCAATCGACTTTTTCAAAGAACGTGGAAGAATTTCTGAAGAAATGTTGAAAAATTAAGATGCTAGAATTAAACACCTAGGTTTGGATATAAATAATTCAGAAATTGCATTTTCATTAAAAAATTTACAAAAGTCAGCACAAGCTTTAAATGAAGCCGAAAACGCAAGAGTTGATGCTAGATTAAAGTCATTAAAAACATCAGATGAAATTATGTTACAATCATTGCATAATGCAGACTTTTTTGCCAAATATAGCGAACACAATACTGTTAAACTATTTACTCCTGTAGCTGAAAATGCAGGTCACGGTTACGACGATTTTGGACTCCCAGCTAAGGAAAAGGTTATGGACAGTTTTTATGGTTACGAAAAAAGAGAATTTAAAAAAGTAGCTAAAGAAAAATACCCATCAGAATTTGATGGTACAGATGAGGGTAATTTCAATTTATATAATAAATATCGTGAAGAGTTTGATCGTATAGCTAGGAATTCATTAACAAACAAAAATAAAACTTTTGGTCACTATTTCAGCGAAATCAACCCAAAATATAAATCAAATGGATATGGGGTAAGTACATTAATTAAGTTAGATCCATAATATGAGAAAGATCCATTTAAGGATTATCCTATAAACTCACAAGTTCACAATTTTAAGTTTGAAGAAGGTGACCAAACAACAGCAGGATTCTTAAAAGCAGTGAACGATTATATTGCTAAAAATACAAATAAAAAACCATTGGTTGAAACACAAAAAGAAACTGTAAAAGAAACAATTAAGGAAACTCCAAAACCTGAAATTAAAAAAGGTTGGGAAAAGAAAGCTGATTATAAATGGTATTTTACAAATGATAAGGGTGAACTAGTTAAATCAGATTGGATATATGACAATAATTACTCATCATGGTACTACTTAAATGAAAATGGTGATATGGCAACAAATAAATGGGTAAAAAATACAAATAGTAAATGGTATTACCTATTAGGAAGAGGAACTGGTTGTCAAGGATACTGAACTGACAAGGGAGTTAATGGAAAAGTATATCGACTCCGTTCTGTGTGAGGGAAGCATCGTTCAGAAAATTATATGGAAATAGACGCATGAGGAGTGAGAAATCATTCTCTTTTAACCTGTTTCAAGTGTTTATACACATCTTCTAGTTTGAACAAAATTACAAAACTTGAAATAAAAAGGAGGAAATCCGCCTGAATTTTTTATCTATTATTGATTAGTTTGCCGATTTATGATAAAATAAACTCGAAATAAAAAGGTAGAAATCCACCTAAATTATTCCAAAGAGGTAGTTATATGATAATTAAACGAGATTATTATCTAAATAAAATTATAGATAAAAAAGAAAATGGTAGGATAAAGATTATTACAGGGATAAGAAGATGTGGGAAATCATATCTGTTATTTAATTTGTACCAAGAGTACTTATTGTCTAAAGGTGTCAAAGAAACTCAAATTATATCTATTGCACTCGATGAAATAGATAATCTTGAATATAGAAATCCATTTAGATTGAACGAATATATTAAGAAAAAAACTAAAAACAGAAATACAAAATACTATATTTTCATTGATGAAATTCAATTATCTATAGCAGTAAGTAATCCTTATGTGGATAGTAAAGAAAAAAATATAACTTTTGTTGATGTACTTCTGGGACTTATGAAGCGTAGCAATTTAGATATTTATGTAACAGGAAGTAACTCTAAAATGCTTTCATCTGATGTGTTAACACAGTTTAGAGATCGTGGTGATGAGATACATGTAAATCCTCTGTCATTTGCAGAAGTTTACGATTTATACGAAAATAAAGAGTTGGCTTTTGAGCATTATACTGTGTATGGAGGTATGCCGTATATCTATAGCCTAAAAAGTGATGAGGAAAAGAGTCAATACTTGAAGGACTTATTTCAAGAAACATATATAAAGGATATTCTTGAAAGAAATAATATACAAAATGATAAAGAGGTACTTGAATTACTGCTTGATTTCACATCTTCCGCAATTGGCTCACTAACTAACCCTACTAAACTTTCAAGGAGATTTTTGTCAGATATGCAGATAAAAATATCTTCCAATACAATTTCCAAATATCTTAGTTTCTTTGAGGAAGCATATGTTATATACCATGCCAAAAGATATGATGTTAAGGGATCAAGATATTTTTCAACTCCACTAAAATATTACTTTGCAGATATAGGTCTGAGAAATGCAAGATTAAATTTTAGGCAAGTAGAAGACACACATATTATGGAAAACATCATCTATAACGACTTGCTTCGTAGGGGATACAATATAGATGTCGGTGTGGTAGAACATGATTTTAAGAAAGACGGAAACAGAAGAAAGGTTCAGCTTGAGGTTGATTTTGTTATAAACAAAGGACATCAAAGGTACTATATTCAATCAGCTTTGAATGTAGACACTACAGAGAAAATAGAGCAAGAAACGGCATCGCTTAAGAAAATAGACGATTCATTTAAGAAGATTGTGATTGTAAGGAAGCACATTATTCCTAAACACGATAATGATGGTATTTTATACATTGGAATAGAGGATTTTTTGCTTAATGAAGCAATCATAGATTTATAAAAATATTTTGAGTCATTCACTTGACATGAGAGAGTACTGAAGTTTTTTTTATTGCTGCTATGCACCGGATGCTGTCAAAGACAGAAGATGAAAAGGATGAGCAAATCCTTAAGACTAAAATACTAAAAAAACATACGCTTGAGGGCGTTATTACGCTTAATAAGAATGCTTTATGCAAATGAAACAAGTTTATTTTAGAGTACATATTTAATAGATAAATATATAATAAAAAAGAGCTGAAATAAGAGTTTCGATAGTTAATAAAATTTAATTTAAATAATAAAGTAGAGAATTTATATTGAGGAATTTGAGGAACTTCATTACCTTATATATGCAAATATATATTAGAGAATAATGAAATTTTTGATTCTATTAGAAAAAATAAATGCAAATTAACAAGAACTCAAACAGAAAAGCTTAATACTTTATTAGAAAATTTTGCAAAAGATTAATAATATGGAGGAAATAGATAATGGCTAAGAAAGAAATAATGACAGATCTTTGGGTATATGACATGCTTAAAGAAATAGGTGTACAAAATGATTTTTCAGCTCAAGGAAGCACTATAAAAGAAATAGATGAGGCTTTGGCTACTGCTTCAAAGAAGGGGACAGGTAATGTCGGATTTCCAGAATATGTTGGAGTAATTAAAGATTTTCTTGTAGTAATCGAAGATAAAGCAAGTTTAAATAAGCATGTTAATAGAGATGAACACGATTTAATTTCCGAGGATGTTAAGTCTGTTACAGATTATGCTGTGAACGGAGCTTTATTCTATGGAAAGCATTTAGCAAAAAATACAACTTATAAGAAGATAATCGCAATTGGTGTAAGTGGCAATGAGAAAAACCATAGAATTTCACCTTTATTTGTTGATGAAAGAGGTGGATATAAGGAACTTGATGATGTTGAAACTTTTATATCTTTCAGTGCCGATAATATCAATGAATATTACGAAAGAGAAATATTAGAAGTCAAAACCAATGATGAATTAAAGACAGAAGAATTATTAAAAATTGCTCGTTCTCTTCATGAAGATTTAAGAAATTACGGAAATTTAGAAGATAAAAACAAGCCGTTGATTGTTTCTGGAATTTTACTTGCATTATCAGAAATTGAACATAAAAACTTTGATATTTCTGATTTGATTGGCGATAAAATAAGAACTGATGGTTCAAAAATATATAAGGCAATAGAAGATAATTTAAAAAGAGCAAATGTCAGTCCTGAAGTTAAAAGAGATAAGTTGCTTAACCAATTCAATATTATAAGAGATAACAATAAAATTAATGAAAAAAATACCAATCTCGGAAAAACACCACTTAGATATTTTACAGAGGTTCTATATAACAGTATCTTCACAAATATAAAATATAGTTCATCTACAGAAGATTATATCGGCAGATTTTATGGTGAATTTATGTCTTATTCTGGAGGAGATGGACAGAGTTTAGGTATTATCTTAACACCGAGACATATAACAGATTTGTTCTGTGAATTGCTTGATATACAACCAACAGATAAGGTTTTAGACCCTTGTTGTGGTACTGCTGGTTTTCTTATTGCTGCCATGCATCAGATGCTGTCAAAGACGGAAGATGAAACTGAACAGATAGAAATTAGAAAAAATAGACTGTTTGGTATTGAATTGCAAGATTATATGTTTACAATAGCAACCACAAATATGATATTGCGTGGAGATGGTAAAAGTAATTTAGAAAACCAAGACTTCTTAGCTCAAAATCCAAGCAAACTTCAGCTTAAAGGATGTACTGTTGGAATGATGAATCCTCCATACTCACAGGGTTCAAAACAAAACCCTGAGTTATATGAGATAAATTTCGTAAATCATTTATTAGAGAGTTTAGTTGAGGGAGCTAAAGTTGCTGTGATTGTACCGCAATCGACTTTCACAGGGAAAACTAAGGATGAGCAAAACCTTAAGACTAAAATACTAAAAAAACATACGCTTGAGGGCGTTATCACGCTTAATAAGAATACTTTTTATGGAGTAGGGACAAATCCTTGTATCGGTGTTTTTACAGCAGGCATACCTCATAGCAAGACCAAGAAAGCTAAGTTTATAAATTTTGAAAATGATGGCTATATCGTAAGTAAACATATAGGGCTGATTGATGACGGAAGTGCAAAAGATAAAAAACAACATCTTCTTGATGTGTGGAATGACGAGATAGAAGCACCAACAAAATTTTGTGTTTCTACTACAGTTGAAGCTACAGATGAATGGTTGCACTCTTTTTATTATTTCAACGATGAAATCCCAAGTGATGAAGATTTTGAAAAAACTATAGCTGATTATTTGACTTTTGAAGTCAACATGATTACCCACGGCAGAGGATATTTATTTGGACTGGATAAAGAGGAAGACTTATCATCAGATGAAGTCCTAAAAGTAGCAGAGGATGGTGCTGATTATGTATAAGTATCATTTAGAAGATGTAGAGTGGAGAGAGTTTGTTTTAGGTGAAATTTTTACAATAAAAAAAGTATACGGGAAAATGATTGATAAGTATGATATTGGCCAATTACCTTATATTTCTACATCAGCGAGTGAAAATGGGCTTATTGGATTTGTCGAAACTGATGAGATTCGTTCGATAAGTTGCGGCAATGCTATATCAATAGATCCTATAGGTGGAAAATGCTTTTACCATAAATACAATTTTGTTGGAAGAGGATATAGCGGTGCATCTATTAATTTATTGTATAACGAAATGATTAATGAAATAAATTCAAAATTTATTATGACTTGTATTGAACAAACATCAAAAACCAAATCTTCCTATGGGAATCTATTCAATAGTAATAGACTTTTAAAAGGAAAAATAAAATTACCAATTTCTAAAAATGAGGAAATAAATTGGTACTTCATGGAGGAATATATCAAGGAAAGAGAAAATAAGAAAAGGCAAGAACTAAAAGATTACTATAAAAATAGATTGCTTGATTTAGTGATTAATCCTGATGTTTTAACTGATGTTGATTGGGGAGAGTTCTTTTTAGGAGATATTTTTTCTATAAATACTAAGCCATCAAAGGGATTGAACCATCTGAGCAAAGATGATAAAAAAGGAATTCCTTATGTTGGAGCTACTAATAGGAATAATGGGGTATTGGATTTTGTTGAGAAAGATTCAAAATTGCAATACGATGGTAATTGTATTGCCTTTATTAGAAATGGTGAAGGTTCTATGGGGTATTCTATTTATAAAAGAGAATCATTCATTGCAACACAAGATATAAGTGTTGGATATAATGAAAATCTTAATGAATATTCTGCCAAGTTTATAACGACAGTTGCGGATAGAGTTAGAGGAAAATATACATTTGGATATAAAAGAAACCAAGCAAGGTTAAAAAAAGAAATATTAACTTTACCTGTAGATAAAGAGGGAAATCCTAACTGGACGTATATGGAAAACTTTATAAAAAATATCGAGCAAAAACAGATAAAAAATATCTTAAAATACCTTGACGAATATATATATATATATATAATGTATAACCATTTTGAAAATGTTGATTGGAAAGAATTTTTCTTATCAGATATTTGTAATATTAACTCTGGTGTAAGGCTTACAAAGGCAAATATGGTAGATGGGAATATACCATTTATTGGAGCAACAGATTCTAATAACGGTATTACTAACTTTGTAAGTAATACTAATAAATCCTTAGATAAAAATGTACTTGGAGTAAATTATAATGGAAGTGTTGTTGAAAACTTCTATCATCCATATGAGTGTATTTTTTCTGATGATGTAAAGAGAGTATCATTTAAGGATGAACAAGGACAAAATAAATACAGCTATATATTTTTGAAACAAATGATATTGCAACAGAAAGAAAAATATCGTTATGCGTATAAGTTTAATGGTGATAGGATGGCAAGACAAAAAGTTATGATGCCGGTGGATGAATTGGGAAATATAGATTTTAAGTTTATGAATCGCTATATTGCTTCTAAGGAAATGAAAAATTTAGTAGCGATATTAAAATATATTTAAGGGATGGTGAATAAATTGAAATTAGAGAAATTAGAGGAAATTGATATTAGATAACTCTGGAAGCATGAGCAATATGATTTTTCGTAATTATTATCTAAAAAAGAAAATATCAAAATGCTAGGAGATGAAATAGGATTAACATTTACAGAGATAAACAAAGAGGTCTTTGTTGGTTCTTACTGTTGTAATTTTGTTGCAAAAGATGAAACAATATGAATTAAGGTTATTATTGAAAATCAACTGGAAGCTACCAACCATGATCATTTAGGTAAAATAATAACATACGATTCTGATTTATACACAAATGTTGTGATTTGGCAAAGAGAAAATGGCAAAGAGCAACTTCTTACTATCTATATGCCACTATACAAATAACTAGTGTACCATCATTCAAGAAAATTGGCTTGATTTGATAAATAAAATATAATAATTAACCACTAAATTACTTTACAAGTCTATTTTGAGTTGTTAAAAGTTTATTTAGTGGTTTTTTATTTAATAAATTAGAAGTGTAAAAATCTTAAAAATTTAGTTATATAGTAATATTTTTGCTTTTTTTTAATTAATAAGTCTATAGATGTAAAAACATGCTTGATTTTTTTAGCTTTTGTTTATTTTTCGGTATTTTTATGATATAATACAGTGTAATTAATTTATGGAGGTATATATGATAGGAGCAAATGAAATTAAAAAAGGTATGACATTAGAATATGATAATGGAATTTATGAAGTTTTAGATTTTCAACATGTTAAACCGGGAAAAGGACCAGCATTTATTAGAACAAAAATAAGAAATGTTATGAATGGTTCATCAAAAGATGTAACATTAAATCCAAATGATAAGTTTAATCAAGTAATTATTGAAACAAAAGAAATGCAGTATTTATACAATGATGGTACTTTATATTATTTTATGGATCCGGAAACATATGAACAAATACCAATGGATTATGATATTTTTGAAGAAGCATCTCAATTTGTAAAAGAAAATACAAATGCAATAATTAAGTTTTATAACGGAAAGGCTTTCTCAATTGAAGCACCTAACTTTGTTGAATTAGAAGTTACAGACACAGAACCCGGTTTTAAAGGGGATACAGCTCAAGGAGCAACAAAACCTGCAACAGTTGAAACAGGTTATACATTAAACGTTCCGCTATTTATCGAAATTGGTACTGTATTAAAAATTGATACAAGAACGGGTGAATATTTATCAAGGGTTTAAGATGAATAGAGTTGACGAACGAAAATGGGTTATTAAGATTATTTTTCAAAATGAATTTAACGAAATAGATTTGAAAAAATTAGATTTTTATATAACTGAAAATGGATTAGAGCCTTCAAAATTTATTGTTTCATCTCTAACGTCAATATTAAAAAATATTGAAAAAATAGATGAAATTATAAAATCTAAATTGCAAACAAATAGAAGTTTTGAAAATATGCTTCCTATTGAAAAAGCGATATTGAGAGTTTCTATTAATGAATTTGTAATTCAAAAGCATGTTCCTACAAGTGTTTCAATTAATGAAGCTGTTGAATGTGCTAAAGAATTTTCTAATCCGGATTCTTATAAATTTATAAATGGTATACTTTCATCTATAGCAAAGGATATTTAATTTGAAAAAACTAAATGCTATAACTGTCAAACAACTAAGTAAATACTTAAAATCAGTTATCAAAGAAGATTTTATATTAAACAATATTTTTATTGTTGGAGAAATTGTTAATTTAAGAGTTACTATGTTTTCTTATTTTTCATTAAAAGAGGATGATGAGACAATTTCTTGTGTAAAGTTTGATAATGATTTTGATTTCAGTGATGGGGATAAGGTTTTAATTAAAGGGTATTTAAATTTATACACAAAAGATAGTAGATATCAAATTATTGTAAAAGATGTACAAGAATATGGAGTTGGTGAAAGTAGCATAATTTTAAAAAAACTTAAAGAAAAATTACTAAAAAAAGGATATTTTGATAATGATAATAAAAAAAATATTCCCAATATTCCATATAAAATAGGTCTTATTACCGGATTAAATTCGGCAGCATATTATGATTTTTTTAAGGTTCTAAGTGATAATAATTATAATTGTCAAGTTTATTATTATAATTCGCTTGTACAAGGAAAAAGTGCAGAAATTGATATAGTTAATGGACTTGATATATTAGATAAATATAAGCTTGATCTTATTGTACTTACGAGAGGTGGAGGATCAAAAGAAGATTTATCAATATTTAACAGTGAATTAATTGCTGATAAGATTTTTGAGTTAAATACTCCTATAATTACTGCTATTGGTCATGATATTGATTTAAGTATTTCAGATTTAGTAAGCGATAAATTTTTGTCTACTCCAACTAAAGCTGCTGAATACATTGTAAGACAAAATGTAAAATATAAAGAAAATTTATACAACATTAATAGATTTATAAATCAAAATATTCAAAATATAATTGCAAATTTTGAAAAATCATTAAAACTGATAAATTCGAAAATTGAATTAAATAATCCAAAAAATATTATTCTTGAAAGGGAATATTATTTTAATAACAGAAAAAATAAAATCAATTATTTAATTAATTATTTGATTACTGATTATGAGAAAAGATTGTATTATACAAGAAATAAAATAGAGAATCTATTTAATAATATTCTTAATAATAAAAGTATTTATATTAAGAATGATTCACGTAAATATATAGATATTAAAGATATAAAAGTTGGCGAAAAATATATTATTTTCAATAAAGATATATCATTTAAGATTACAGTTGAGGAGAAAATTGATGAATGGTAATTATGAAGATTTATTTAAGAGATATGATGAAATTTCTTTACTTTTAGATAATAAGGAAATAAGTCTGGAAGAATCTATAAAGCTTTATGAGGAAAGTACTGAAATTTTCACAAAATTAGAAAAAATGTTAAGTGAATCAAAACAAAAAATAATAAATATAAGAGAAAAAAATGTTTGAATTATATGATATTAGAAAAAAAGAATTTGAAAAAATAATAATTAATTATTTTGATAATGATAAATTAGGAGCTGTTTTAAATTATTCAATTGAATTTGGAAAAAGAATAAGACCACTTATTTTGATAGAAACATATAAAATGTTAAAGGATAACAACTATTCAAATGAAGAATTTGAAAATGTACTCGGATATGCTATTTCTCTTGAGATGATTCACAATTATTCATTAATTCATGATGATTTACCATCTATGGATAATGATAATTTTAGGAGAGGTAGAGAGACTACTCACTATAAATTTGGTGAAGATATGGGAATATTAGCAGGAGATTCATTGTTAAACTATTCATATGAGAATATTTTTAAGATTTTATCTAATAATAACTCAATTAATTATATAAATGCTGCTAAATATTTGGCTGAATGTGCTGGTTATCAAGGAATGATAGAGGGACAAGTATTAGATATAAATGATAACATAAATAATATTGATGATTTAATAAAAATGTATAAAAATAAGACGTGTAAATTGATTATGGCAGCTACAAAGATTCCGGGATATATATCAAGCAAAAGTAATGATATTCTTGAAGAGTTAGAGTTATTAGGTTTTTATATTGGTATGGCTTTTCAAATACAGGACGATTTATTGGATGTTAAACAGGATGAAAAAATAAATAAACTGACATATATAAGTTTTACTGGAAAAGATAAGGCATATTGTGATATGATAAATTATTCTAAAAAAGCATTAAAAATATTATTAAAGTATAAATACAATGATTTTTTAGTAAAATTAATTGAAAATTTAATTAAAAGAAAGCATTAGGGGGTAAAATGCGTAAATATGATAGACAAAGAATAATCTTGACTTTGATTGAAGATAATGTTGTGGAAACACAAGATGAATTAACAAAGTTATTAAAGGATAATGGGATTGTTGCTACACAAGCAACCATTTCAAGGGATATTAAAGAACTTAGAATTACTAAAGTTCAAACAGAAACAGGAGTATATAAATATACAGTTTTAGATACAATGCATGATACTTTAAATGAAAGATATAATAAAATATTTAGATCAGCAATTTTAAGTATAAGAGAAAATAGAGGTAGAATTATAATTTCTACAATTTCTTACGCTGCATCAGTGGCAGGACAAGCATTAACTAACAGAAAGATTGAAGGAATCACAGGGATTTTAGCTGGCTATGACAATATTATTGTTGAAGTTGGTGAAGACTACGATCCAAAAGAAATAGTTGAAAAGATAAAGGAAATGATTAATTAATTATGTTATTAAATTTGTACGTGAAAAATTTTGCGATTATAAAACAAATTAATATTAGTTTTGATAATGGATTAAATATTTTATCAGGAGAAACCGGATCAGGTAAAAGTTTGCTATTAAAAGCTTTATCTTTAATTAAAGGGGAAAGATTTAGCAAAGATTATATAGGTAAATTTGATCAAAAAACAATTGTAGAGGTTGTATTTACAAGCAATGATAATATAAATAATCTTTTATTGGAAAATAATATTGATATTGATGATAATATTATTCTTACAAGAATATTTGATCGAAATGCTTCCGTTACAAAAATAAATAATAGAGCATGTAGTGTAAAGTTCATGAGTCAAATAGCAAATGTGCTATTTGACATTCATGGACAACACTCACAATTAGTTGTTTTAGATAAATCTAATTATATTTCTTTAATTGATAAATTTGATAAGACTACAGATATTTTAAAAATTAGTTTGTCAGAAAATCTAAAAACACTTAATAAATTAAAAAGTGAAATTTCTAATTTAGAAATTCCTGAAGATGAGTTAGAAAGAGAAAAGGATTTATTAAAATATCAGATAAATGAGATAGAATCTTTTAATTTTAATGAATATGATGAAGAAAAATTAAATAAAGAATACAAAAAATTGACAAATCAAACAGAGCTTATAAATGGAACGAATGCAATAATTGATGCTGTTTCTCAAAGTAATAAGTCGTTATCAGTTAAAGAAATTATAAATATGTTGTATGATAAATTATTAGATTTGGAAAGATTAGATAGTGATCTTAAAGACTTAACGAGTGATATTCTTAATATTAAAGAGTTGATATATGATTTTTCAAGAAATATTGAAAATTACTCTTATACTCTCGATATAGATGAAGAAAGAATACAAGTTATAGAAGATATATTTTCTGCATTTCAAGTTTTAAGATTAAAATATGGAAAGACTCCTGATGAGATTTTAGAATTTTTAGAAAATATAAAGTCAAGATTTAAGATACTAAGTAATATTGAAAAAAGAAGAAATGAACTTGCTCTTGAAATTTCTAAGATTAATAATGAAAATAAAAAAATTGCAGATGATTTAACTAATAAAAGAATTAAAATAATCAAAGAGCTAGAAGATAAAATTATAAAAGAATTAAGTGAAATGAACATGCTTAATATTGATTTTAAAATACAATTAAATAAATTAGAAAAAATTAGTAAAAATGGTCATGATGATATTGATTTTATGATATCTACAAATAAAGGGCAAGAGCTTAAGAGTTTGAGTAATGTTTCATCAGGTGGTGAAATTTCTAGGTTTATGTTAGCGTTAAAAGCTGCATTGATTGATAAAGAAGATTTGGAAACTATAATATTTGATGAAATTGATACAGGAATAAGTGGTAAAACAGCTGATATAGTGGGAAATAAACTAAAGAAAATTTCAAAAGTATGTCAATTAATTGTTATATCACATTTAGCTCAAATTGCAAGTAAATCAGATACTCATTATTTAATATATAAAGATGTTGAGAATGATTTTACTATAACTAATATTCAAAAATTAGATTATGATGGAAAAGTCAAAGAAATTGCACGTTTAATTTCCGGAATAGATATAACGAAAAATAGCATGGATGCAGCAAATGAATTATTAAAGGAGAGTTTATGAGTGACAATTTACATATAGAAGAAACTATAAAATCTGAAAAAATTTATGAAGGAAGAATTATAAAGGTTAGAGTGGATACTGTGGAACTTGAAAACAGAAGTTATGCTAAAAGGGAAATTGTTGAACATGATCGAGGTGTTGGTATAGTTGCTATTAATGAAAATAAAGAAATATACTTGATTAAACAATTTAGAAAACCTGTTGAAAAAGTTATATATGAAATACCTGCTGGGCTTGTTGAAGCTAATGAAAATCTTGTAGATGCTGCCGTTAGGGAAGCTCAGGAAGAAATTGGATATAAGCCAAATAACATGAAACTTATTGCAGAAGCATATGCTTCTCCGGGATTTACAGATGAAATAATATCAATATTTTTGGGTACTGATTTAGTGTATGATAAGCTTGATTTAGATGAAACGGAGTTTTTAGAACCATTTAAGGTTCCATTGAAAAAAGCTGTTGAAATGGTTGAAAATTTTGAAATAGTAGATGCAAAATCAATTATCGGAATTTTATATGCAGCAAGAGAGTTTGGAATATAATGAATAATAAGTTTTTTGATTTAATTATATTAGTTATAAGTCTGTTATTTGTGATTATAACTCACGAATTGGGGCATGCGGTTGTTGCTTTGTGGAATGGAGATGATACAGCAAAAAAAGCGGGAAGAATTACTTTTAATCCACTAAAACATTTAGATTTGATTGGTACATTATTTTTAATTGTGATGAAATTTGGATGGGCAAAACCGGTACCTATAGATTCGAGAAAATTTAAAAATGAAAGATTTGGCTTATTTACAGTATCTATTGCAGGTATAACAGTTAATTTAATTACATGTTTTTTTGCAATATTAATATTTAATACTTTATTTTATTTTAATATATATAACTATTTTGTTTATAGTTTGCTAGATAACATCGCTTTATATTCAGTAGTTTTTGCAGTTTTTAATTTACTACCGATACCACCATTAGATGGTTCAAAAATTTTAGCAAGTATATTACCTAAATCATTTGAATATTTCATATACAAAAATGAAAAATATTCTTATATTATTTTGTTAGTTTTATTATATTTTGGCGTTATAAACAGGATTATAGTTCCTGCGATAAAGCCAATTTTAAGCTTTTTTAATATGATTAGTATATATATTTTAAAAATATTCTAGTGGAGTTTTTATGATAAATGTTTCAACTGGAGAATTTTATGGTCCTTTTGATTTATTATTAGATTTAATAAAGAAATCAAAGTATGACATATATGAAATCCAAATTTCAGATATAACAAATAAATATATTGAATCATTAAAGGTTCTAAATATACCAGCTGATGAAACAGCTGATTTTATTTTGATTGCTACACAATTATTATATATAAAAACTCGTTCATTAATAAAGGATACTTCTCAGGAGCAAGAAGATGAAGATCTTATTTCTCAAGATGAGCTTGTAAGACGATTAGTGCAATATAAAAAAATAAAAAAAGTAATTCCATTATTAGAAAAATTGGAAGAGCAAGGAATTAGAAAACATTGTAAGTTACAAGATGACTTTTCAAGATTTAATGATGATAGTGAAAATATTGTTTATGATATTGATAAATTAAAAAATACTTTAGAAAAATTAATAGAATTATTTTTAAGTGTTGATGAATTTAAGGTTGATAGTATATTGAATATAGAAGAATATTCTTTAGAAAAATACAATCAAGATATTAAACTACAATTGATTAAAGATAAAATTATTAGTATTTCTAAAATGCTTAAAAAAGTTGAATCAAAATCAGAAGCAATTATTATATTTTTATCCATTTTAGAACTATCTAAGACAAATGATTTAATTATTATTCAGGATAATGTTTCAATGGAAATTACTGTTGAGATTAAAAATCAAATAAAAGAGGAAGAATGAGTAAAAGAGAATTAAAATCAATAATTGATGCTATTTTATTTGCTTGGGCTGAACCTATACATATAGATGAAATAATGAAAGTTATTGAACAAGATAAAAAAACGACAAGAGAATTAATTAGAGAGTTACAGGATGAATGTGAACATTATAGAAGAGGGATTGTCTTAAATAATTATGATGATTATTATCAATACAGTACAAGATCTGAACATGATGAATATTTAAAGAAGTTAACCAAGTCTTCACCTAGAAAAATAACAAGTTCTACAATGGAAGTTTTAGCAATTATTGCTTATAATCAGCCTGTGACAAGAATAGAAATTGATAATATTCGTGGTGTGAAAAGTTATAGCTCCATAGATACATTAAAAGCTAAAGGATTAATTGAGGAAGTTGGAAGGCTTGATGCAGTAGGTAAACCTGTTTTATATGGTACTACTATTCAATTTTTGAAGATGTTTAATCTTTCTTCATTAGATGAGTTGCCAAAAATTGAAAATCTTGAAGAATTAAATACTATTTTGGAAAATGAAAATGATGAGAATTAATAAGTATCTATCCCGTTGTGGAGTAGCCTCCAGACGAAATGCTGAAAAATTAATACTTCAAGGATTAATTAAAGTAAACGGGAAAATCATTACGGATTTATCATTTCAAATAAATGATGATGATATAGTAGAATATAAAGGACACATTTTAAGACCTGTTGAAGATAAATTTTATTTTGCTCTAAACAAGCCCATAAATTATGCTTCTACTAATTCTAAAAAGTTTGATGATAAAATTATCTTTGATTTAATTGATGTTAAAGAAAAGTTGTTTTCTATTGGACGATTGGATAAAGATAGTAGGGGATTAATTATTATTACAAATGATGGAGATATTTATAATAAAGTTATACATCCCAGAAATATAATTTTTAAGAAATATATTGTGAAACTTGATAAATTTTTTCTGAAATCTCATAAAAGTATTTTAGAAAATGGTATTGATATCGGTGGATATATTACCAGTCCGGCAAAAATTAAGATTTTAGGAGATAAAACTATTCAAATTGAGATAAGTGAAGGAAAAAATAGACAAATTAGAAGAATGTTTGCGATTTTAGGTTATAAGGTACTAGATCTTAATAGAGTATCAATAGGTAAAATAGAATTATCCAATTTAGAAATAGGAAAATATAGAAATTTAACAATTAATGAAATAAATTATTTGAAAAACTTATAGGAGTAATTATGTATAAATCAATAGCTATTGATGGACCTGCTGGAGCAGGTAAAAGTAGCATATCAAAATTATTAGCAAAAAAAATAAATTTCCATTATTTAGATACTGGTGCAATGTATAGAGCTTGTACATATTTTTATCTTTTAAATAATATTGATGTAAATGATGAAAAATCAATAAATGAAAATATAGATAAAATTAATCTAACAATTGAAAATGGCGTTTTTTATCTAAATGGAAAAGATATTACAAAAGAAATTAGATCTGATGAAGTAACAAAAAACGTTTCATTGATTTCAAGTTATAAAAAAATAAGAGAAAATTTAGTTGATATGCAAAGAAATATAGCTAAACAAAATAATATTATCCTTGATGGTAGAGATATTGGTAGTCATGTATTAAAAGATGCATCAATTAAATTTTATTTAACAGCAGATGCTGAAGTACGTGCGAATAGAAGATTAAATGATGATGCGGTATCAAGTAATTTAACATTTGAAGAAATATTAGAGGATATTAAAAGACGTGATTATTTTGACAGTCATAGAGAAATTACACCTTTAGTAAAAGCTGATGATGCAATATTAATAGATAGTTCAAACTTAAGTATTGATCAAGTAATTGATTTAATGATTAAACATTTGGAGAAAAATAATGTTATATAAAATATTAAGATTTATTGCTAGACCTATATTAAAAATTTTAACGTTATACAAAATTATAAATAAACCTAAAGTTATTCCTGATGGTAATATTATAATTTGTTCAAATCATAAAAGTTTGCTGGATCCATTTTTATTAATATTGGCATTTGATAGAAATATTAAATTTATTGCTAAAAAGGAACTTTTTAAGTTTAAACCATTAGGTTGGTTTTTAAGACAAGTTGGAGCATTTCCGGTTGATAGAAAAAATAATGATATAGATGCTGTAAAAAAATCAATAGAAATACTTAAAAATAATGATGTATTAGGGATTTTCCCTGAAGGAACAAGAATTAAATCAGATAAAGATGTTAAAAGAGAAAATTTTAATAATGGAATAGCTATGATAGCATTAAGAAGTGATTCAAATATAATACCTATAGAAATAAAGGGAAAAATCGGACTTTTTTCAAAACCTAAAATTATATTTAAAGAATTAATACATATTGATGATTATAAATCTTTACCTAAAAAAGATATTTATAGAGTAATAGTTGATAAAGTATATAACAATATATACAATTAATTACATTTTTTTAATAATTTAAATTAATAAAAATGCTCTTTGATATTTTAGAGATAATTTTGCAAAGTTTTTTTGCAAAATTATCTCTTTTATTATAAAATAAGTAGAGACGTATAGTATATCTATACTATTTTTTAGGAGGAAGTCAGTTAAATGGATAATATAACAAATGAAGAATTTATGGAACAAGTAGAAGAAAGCATGGTAAAAATTTACCCAAAAGATATTGTTAAGGGTACAATTATTAATGTTAAAGAAGATGAAGTATTTGTGGACATTAAATACCGTTATGATGGGATTGTAAAAAAAGATGAAATGTCTGAAGAAGAAGCTGCAGATCCATTAAAAGCATTTTCAGTTGGTGATGAAATAGATGTATATGTAATCAAATTAGATGATGGTGAAGGAAATGTATCATTATCAACAAGTAGAGTTGAAGGATTAAAAAACTGGAAAAAATTACAAGAAGCCTTTGAAAAAGGTGAAGTAGTTAAAGCTTCTGTAAAGGGTTCAAATGCTGGTGGATTAGTAGTTAAAGTTATGGGGATAAACGGATTTATTCCGGCATCACAAATTACTACTTATTTTGTAAAGAACTTCACACAATATGAAGGACAAGACTTAGATACAAGAATTTTAAGTATCGATGAAAAGAAAAAAAGAGTTGTATTATCAAGTCGTGTATTACAAGAAGAAAAATTAGATACTGTATGGGAAAAATTAGTTCCTGATGCAATTGTAACTGGTAAAGTTGTAAGAATGGTTGACTTTGGTGCATTTATTGACTTAGGTGGAGTAGACGGATTAGTTCACGTATCAGATATTTCTTGGGATAGAATTTCAAAACCATCAGACGTATTAGAAATTGGACAAGAAGTTGAAGTTAAAATCTTAAAAGCTAATAGAGAAAAGAGTAGAGTATCTTTAGGTATCAAACAATTAACAGAAAAGCCTTTTGATTTATTTGTTAAAAATCACAAAGCTGGAGATGTTTTAACCGGTGAAGTAGTAAACCTATTAGATTTTGGTGCTTTCTTAAAATTAGAAGAAAGTGTTGAGGGTTTGGTACATGTTTCTCAAATAAGTAATGAACATGTAGAAAAGCCATCAGACGTACTAAATATTGGAGATAAATTAGAAGTTAAAATTTTAGAAATTGATGCAGAAAATCAAAGAATTTCTTTAAGTAAAAGAGCTTTAATGGAGCCAAAACAAACTGTAAAAGAAAACAAAGAAGTTTCTGAAAAAGTAAGTAGTAAACCAAAAGTTGAGTCAAAGAAAACAGTAAAATCTGAAGAGCCAAAAGAAGATAATTCATTTGGATCAAACCTAGGTGACTTACTAGATAATTTGAATTTAGAAGACTAAATTTTTTTGCAAGAGGGATAATATCCCTCTTTCTTTTATTTAAGGAGATATGATGAATAAAATAATAAAAAATAGATTTAGTGCCTATTTACTTGCTATTTTATGTATGTTTTTGTGGGGGTCTGCATTTCCTACAATTAAAACAACTTACAAAATATTGAATATAGGGACGAATGATTATTTCTCAATGATTTATGTAGCCGGATTAAGATTTTTTATTGCCGGATTAATTGTATTAATTTTAATGTCATTTTTTGATAAAAGAAATATAATACAGCTAAAAAGTAATTTTACTTTTTTATTAAAAATTGGTTTAATTGTGATTTCTTTTGGATATTTATTTTTCTATATTGGTACCGGAAACACCTCAGGTATGAAATCATCTTTATTGACATCTTCATCTACTTTTTTAGTTGTAATATTATCACATTTTTTATTAAATGATGAAGATTTCAATAAATTTAAGCTTTTAGCAATTATATTAGGCATTTCGGGAGTAATTTTCTCGAATATTAATAAGGAGTTTAATTTTAGTTTTACATTTTTAGGCGAAGGATTTTTAGTTATTAACTCATTATTAAGTTCTTATGGGACAATATTTGTAAAAAAATATGGTAAAAATGTTTCACCATTTGCAACAGCGTCAGGACAATTTTTGTATGGTTCAATATTATTAATTATCGTTGGATATTTTGGACATGAAAAAGCACTACATTTTAATTATCAGGCTATTGCATTAATTTTATACGGCGGGATAATTTCATCTGTTGCATTTACATTATGGTATTTTATTTTAAGAGAATACAAAGCAAGCGAAATATCTTTTTTAAGATTATTTATACCATTTTTTGGTACAGCATTAAGTGCATTAATTTTAGGAGAAAAATTAAATTTTGGTATACTTATTGGGTTAATTTTAGTAATTTTTGGTATAATAATTATAAATAAATCTACCGAATTAAATAAATTAACTACAGGTGAAAAATGAAAAATATAGATATTAACAAATTAACTCCAATGATGAAACAATACATGAATATTAAGCTTAAAAACATGGATAAAATACTTTTTTATAGATTGGGAGATTTTTATGAAATGTTTTTTGACGATGCAATAATCGCTGCTAGAGAACTAGAATTGGTTTTAACAGGCAGAGATTGCGGATTAGAAGATAAAGCACCAATGTGCGGAATTCCGTATCATGCAGCAAATTCATATATAAATAGATTAGTAGATAAGGGGTATAAAATTGCGATTGTCGAACAAGTGGAGGAACCAAGTCAAGCTAAAAGTATAGTTGATAGACAAATTGTAAAAATTATATCACCGGGAACTCTATTAGATTTAGAAGGTAAAGAAAATTATAATAACTTTATTTCCAGTGTATTTTTTAAGGATAACTCAGTAGGCATATCATATATGGATATTACTACGGGAGAATTTAATACTACTGAAATTTTAAATAAAGAAAATATAGAAAGATATATAATTGATTTTATTTCAAAAGTAAATCCTAGAGAAATTATCTTAAATGAAAAAATTAATTTAAAGGCTTTTAATGATTTTGTTGAGAATAATAATATTTTTATATCATATATAGAATATAAAGAGCTAAATTTAAAAAATATTATAAGTTATATAAGTGGTAAAGTTAAAAGCTTTAGCAACAAATTGTTTAAAAATAAGATATTTTCTCTTATTTCATCATATATATTATTAGATTATATTTATTTATATCACGATAAAGATTTAACTCATATTAATAGTTTAAACTACATTAATTACTCAAATTTTTTGATGATTGATGCTAATACAAGAGATAATCTTGAAATTCATAAAAATTTAAATGATGGCGGCAGAAAAAATTCTTTACTTAATATTATTGATTATGCAAGCACTCCTATGGGCTCCAGAAAAATTAATTCTTGGTTAGAATTTCCATTGATAAATAAAAAAGATATAAATTACAGATTAGATATTGTTAATTATTTTGTAAATAATTATGAAAAATCAACAGAATTAGAGAATATTCTTAAAGATATATATGATTTAGAAAGAATTTTAAGTAAAATTGCATATCAAAATGCTAATACTAAAGATTTATTAATTTTAAAAAGATCATTGGAAAAATTACCTAATTTGAAAGAATTTTTGAATGATTCCGATTTTGATAAATTTAATGTACTGGTTCAAAATTTTGATGATTTAAGTGATATTTTTAACTTAATTAATAAATCCATTAAAGAAGATGCTCCTATTCAAATTACGGAGGGGGGGATTATTAAAGATGGATATAATGAATACTTAGATTCTATCAAAAAAAATTCTATAATCGGTGAAAAAAAATTACTTGAATATGAAATATCTGAACGAGATAGAACGGGAATAAACAAGCTTAAGGTTTCATATAATAAAAATATTGGATATTTTATAGAATTAACAAAGTCTAATATTGATAAAGCACCTTCAAATTATATCAGAAGACAGACATTAAAAAATTCTGAAAGATATATCACTAATGAACTTAATGAAATTTCAGATATGATATTGGAAGGACAAACAGATACAATTAACTTAGAATATAAGTTATTTATAGAAATAAGGGAATACATTTCAAATAATTCTACGAGAATAAAAAATGTAACAGACTTAATTTCAGTAATTGATGCATTAAATTCCTTTGCACAAATATCAGTTAAAAATAACTATTGTAGACCTATATTTAATAATGAAAACTATATTTATATTAAAGATGGAAGACATCCGGTTATTGAGCAAAATTTAGGATTTGAAAACTTCATTTCAAATGATACTTTAATCGGAAAGAAAAATAAGACAATACAAATCATTACAGGACCAAATATGGCAGGTAAATCAACATATATGAGACAAACTGCATTGATTTTAATTTTGGCTCAAATAGGATGTTTTGTACCGGCATCAGCATGTGATATTTCTATTTCAGATGCCATATTTACAAGGATTGGAGCTTCTGATAATCTTTCAAAAGGCGATTCTACATTTATGGTGGAGATGAAGGAAATGTCTAATATCATAAAAAATGCTACAAAAAATAGTTTTGTTATTTTAGATGAAGTTGGCAGGGGAACAAGTACAAATGATGGATTTAGTATTGCAAAATCAATATTAGAATATATTGTAAAAAATATTAATTGTAAAACATTATTTGCAACTCATTATCATGAATTAACAGATTTAGAGGAAGAATATAATAGTATTGAAAATTTAAAAGTGAAAATACACGAAGAAAATAATAATATTGTATTCTTAAGAAAAATAGTTAAAGGCAAGACTGATAAATCATATGGTATAGAAGTAGCAAAATTATCCGGATTACCAAATGAAATTTTATTTAGAGCTAATGTAATATTAAAAGAATTAGATAGTAGTACAAAAAATAAAACTCAATTAAGTTTTAATATAGACAATAAAGAAGATTCTCAAAAACAAATAGAAAAAGATATTCTTTTAAGTGAATTAAGTTCAATAGAAATTGATAATATAACGCCTATTGATTCATTAAAAGTATTAAATGATTTTATAAAAAAAGCTAAGGATTTATTAAATGATTAAAATTTTAAGTGAAGATACAATACAAAAAATTGCTGCTGGCGAAGTAATTGAACGTCCAGCTTCCATAATAAAAGAATTAGTAGAAAATTCAATTGATGCAAAGTCAACAAATATAATAGTTGAAGTAAAAAATGGAGGAAAGACATATATTAAAGTTTCTGACAATGGAAGTGGTATACATCATGATGAAATAGAGACTGCATTTTTAAGACATGCAACTTCAAAAATAAATAATTTCATTGATTTATATAACATTTTATCTATGGGATTTAGAGGAGAAGCATTAGCATCAATAATTTCCGTATCTAAATTAATAATTAAATCTAAAACTTCAAATGAAGATTTAGGTACAAAATTAATATATGATGATAATAAATTAATTGAAAAAAAGAAAGTAGGCATGAATACAGGAACAATAATTGAAGTTTTTGATTTATTTAAATATATTCCTGTAAGACAAAAATTTTTAAGTAGCGATATTACAGAAACAAATAAAATTACACATTTAATGTACAGTTTTGCTATAGGTAATCCTAATATATCCTTTACATATATTAGAGATAATAAAGAAGTTTTTAAGACGTTAAATACACAAAATGAAAAAGTAAATTTACAAATTTTATTTGGTGATGATTTTATTAATAATTCTATTAAGTTGAATGTTAAATCTGAAAATTATAAAGTTGATGCTATATTTTCCAATAATAAATACTATAAAGGAAATAGAAGCATGCAATATATTTATGTTAATGGCAGATATATTGTAAATGATTCAATTACAAATGCTGTAGAAACATGCTATTTTAATTTAATTCCAAATGGACGTTTTCCGCTATTTAAGCTTGATATCAAGGTTGATCCGAAACTTATTGATATAAATATTCATCCAAATAAACAAAAAATTAAATTTACATTTGGCGATGAATTGATAGATTTATTAAAGAAAAATATAACAGAAGCTTTATATGAATCTGATAAACCAAAGATTATTGATATAAACAATAATGAGTGTGATGAAACAATTAATTTTCATAAATTAAATCAAGGGGATGGCTACAAAAAGATTTTAGATTTATATAAGTCAGAAAAAAATAACGATAATTCTCAAAAAACTTTTAGTCAAAATTCTAAAGATATATTTAAGGAAAATGAAAAGACTTATGTATTTACCGATATTTCAGATAATAATGATAATTTACTTGAGAATCATATAGAAAAAACAGAAGAAATTGATAGTACTGAAGTTATACAAACAAAAATAAATTTAGACAATATTGAATTTAATACAACACTCTTTAATAAGTTTTTAATCTTTGATAAACTGGCTGATAATTCAATCATTATTATAGACATAGATTATGCAAATCAAAGAATTATTTATGATAGAGAAATTAAAAATAACAATAAATTATCTCAAACTCTACTGGAACCAATAGTTATAAATCTTACTAAAAAGGAAATTGATACATTTGAATTTAATATAAATAGGCTTAAAAAATTAGGTTATGATATTGATTTATTTAGTGATAGCAGTGTTATAATACGCTCAATACCATATTATTTAGATATACCTTCAACTAGATCTGATTTTATGAATATTTTGGATACTACAAATAATTTTGATGATAAAAAAGAAAATTATATCTTAAAAAAAGCAATATCTTTGGCAGCATATAAATCAAAAAACATTACAAAATTAGAGGCTAATATGATGTATAAAGAATTATTAAATACAACAAATCCAAATACATCACCTTCAGGGAAAGTAATTATATATGAATTAGACTATGATACATTTATGAGGATATTAAAATAAATGAAAAAAGTTATTATAATAGCTGGACCCACAGCTGTAGGAAAAACAAATTTAGGCATAAAACTTGCCAAGAAATTAAATACAGAGATTATTTCTGCTGATTCTATGCAAATATATAAACAGCTTAATATTGGCACAGCAAAAGTAACTATGGAAGAAATGAATGGAATAAGACATCACTTGATTGATATAATCAATCCTGACGCAAATTATTCTGTGCAGCAATTTAAGAATGATGCATTAAATATAATAAATGACTTGCACAGTGCTAATAAAATTCCTATCATAGTTGGTGGCACAGGTTTATATATTGATTCACTAACGCATGATTTTGATTTTGTAAATGTTAAACCTAATTATGAATTAAGACATAAATTAGAAAATATATACAATAAAGATCCGAATATATTACTTAAACAAGTACATGAAATTAGTGAAAAATATATAAATCTTACATTAAAAGATAAAAAGAAAATTATAAGAGCTATAGAAGTATATAAAGAATCGGGTAAAATACTAAATTATGATAGAATACACAACTCTAGCGATATAAAGTATTATCTTTATGTATTAAGTGATGATAGAGAAATATTGTATAAAAGAATTAATTCTAGAGTAGATAAAATGATAGAAAACGGATTAGTAGATGAAGTAAAATCACTAATATCAAATGGTTTAGATTCAAATTCACAATCAATGAAAGCAATAGGGTATAAAGAAGTATTACTTTATTTAAATGGTGAATATACTTTAGAATATATGATTGAAAAGTTAAAACAAAATTCAAGACATTATGCTAAAAGGCAACTTACCTGGTTTAGAAGAAATGAATTGAGTGATTGGATAAATATAGAAGATAAATCAATTAATGATGTAATTAATTATATATTAGATAAGCTTAATTAATAAAATAGCTAAAACATACTATTTGGTAGTGTATTTTAGCTATTTTTATTTATCATGTTTCTATAAGATTTTTCTTAAATTCTCTAATTTCATCATATATCGGGACTAAAATAGCTGCTACAAATCCTCCTGAAAAACCATTATTATATAGATTTGCTCCTCCATATAAATAACCAACATTAAATACAACAGCCATGTGAGAAAAACCTGCAAATATTCCCCCTATAATGCCATATTCTCCGGTAATAGGACTCAATGTTGTACCAAATAAGCCTGCAAGTATGCTAGCTGTCGATGATGGTTCATGTATATTTAGAGTACCTGCTATAAGTACACCAATAAATATAGGAATTGAGTTTTTAGGATGCTTACCATATGCACTAAAAGCAGAAACAGATAAAATCCCGCCAACAACCGGGCCGTTAAATATGCCCCCAACTATTATTACAAAAAGAGAAGCGATTATTCCCATTAATCCCATATTTAGTAATGTTGTATAAAATCCATGTAAATTGATATAATCAGATGGTAATTTTCCTACATTATTTAATAATAACTTATATTTAGAAATTATGTATTTATCTCTTAAAAAACTATATATAATCATAAATATAAATAGAGAAAAAATATATATTTTAATGCTTAAATCGGATCCTTTATATAAAATACTTACACTATCTACTTTTATATTAAACATTCTCATTATACCTACTGTTAGCATTGCAATAACACCACCGGTAAATCCTATATTGTATAAATTATATCCTTTATGAAACTTTAAGAAAGATATAGACAATGGTGTAATAATTAAACCTATAATAATGCCAACAGTATATGCTAAAATTATATCTATTAAAATTGGCAAATTAAGATTAAAGGTAATTATACTAACAATAGGAGCTAGTGCCGTTACATAAAGTGATTGTAATATATAATCTCCTAAATTTTTGTTTTTTAGTTTTGCATATATAAATACTCCAATTGATAAAGGAAATGAATTAAAAATATTTTTTCCAAAAAAAGAAAATCCTGTAACTAAAATAATCGCAGCAACCTCAGCTCCATATAACTCTTTTTTTACATATTTGGATGTAAAAATTGAAAACATCATGATGGTAAAAGCATTAAAAAATGCTGCTGATACACCGCCAACCTTCATATAATCAGTTAATAAATTTGATGGGGAAGCGAGTATTTTTATAAATCCATTGAAAATATCATTAATATTTCCGAATAGAAATGACATTAAAAGTAATGATAGCGACATAATATAAAGTAAGTATTCTATTTCATTTGTTTTTTTATGTTTTGATTTCATAAGACCTCTCATTTATATTTTTTATTTTAACATAAATGAGAGATAAATATAACTTCTTAATTAGGAATATACAATTTAAATCCAGGTTTTATATTTGAACTGGATAATTGATTAATTGCTTTTATTTCGTAAACTGTTTCACGGATATCTTTATCATAGTTTAAATTTTCTGCAATATTCCATAGAGTATCACCATTTTTTACAATTACAATTTTTTGATTGTTATCTTTACCTTCTACTATTACTTGTGTATTAAGTAATGTAAATAGATATGTAAAAAGTATAGTTGTCATAAATAATAAAAATAAAAATCTATTAAATTTTTTTTTGTTTTTTATTTTGTATCCCATAATTCTCCTCGCAAACATTTGTTCTATATTTAGAATAACAGAACAAATGTTTATTGTCAAATTTTTTCGAACATTTGTTTTATTTTATTTTTTTTGGTATAATAAAATAAAACAGAAAAAGGAGTATTTATGTTAAACGACAGACAAATTAAAGTATTAAATTTCTTAATTGAATATATTTCTATAAATCAATTTCCACCATCAGTAAGAGAAATTCAAGCTAAAGTTGGTATTAAATCTACATCTACTGTAAATAGTGATCTTAATAAATTAAATAATTTAGGATATATAAAGAAAAATAATCAAATGAGTAGATCAATTGAAATATTAAAAGATGCAAATGGGGATAGTACCCATAAAGAAGAAACTATAGATGTTCCATTATTAGGTAAAGTTGCAGCCGGCACGCCAATTCTCGCTGTAGAGGATGTAGATTCATTTTTCCCAATACCTGATTATTATTCTAAATTTGGAGAATTATTTATGCTTGAAATAAAGGGTGATTCTATGATAGAAGCAGGCATACTTGATGGTGATAAAATTTTAGTTAAAAAGACAAATTATGCTGATCACGGAGATATAGTTGTTGCCTTAATTGATGATTCTGCTACATGTAAAAGATTTTACAAAAAAAATGATCAGGTAATGTTGATTCCTGAAAATTCCACAATGGAACCAATTATACCTGATAATTTACAAATACTTGGTAAAGTTATTTCTTTATTTAGAGAACATATTTAATTATTATCAATTTTTATATTACTTAATGGATTAACATCTATTGCTCTTTTTACATTATCATCTGCCACATGGGTGTAAATCTGTGTGGTAGCGATTGATGTGTGACCTAACACTTTTTGCAAAGTTCTTATATCGACTCCTTCACGATACATAAGTGTAGCAGCAGTATGTCTTAACTTATGTGTTGAATACCTTGTTGTATCAAAACCTGCAATTTTTAAATGTTTTTCAATCATGTGTTGTATAGCTCTATTACTCATTCTATTTTTACGATTACTTAAAAATAAGGCATTTTCATCTTCAATATCCGGTCTGACTTTTAGATAACTGTCAATAGCATATTTACAAGCTTCAGTCATATAAACATGTCTTTCCTTATTTCCCTTACCTATTACTGAAAATTCAGTACCTTTAATGCTATCAATATTCATACTTGATAATTCAGATAATCTTAATCCCGTCGTTAAAAATACTAATACAATAGCAAAATCTCTTAATCTCATAAATAAATTTTTTTCTTGAGCAATTGAATTTAGTAGTATTTTAGATTCATCGAGTGTTAAATATACAGGATTTCTTTTTTTCATTTTTGGTGTTTCTAATTCTAAAGTTGGATTTTCATCAAGAGTTTTTGACACTGTAGTTAGATATTTATAAAATGTTCGCAAACTTGAGATTTTTCTTGCTCTAGTTGTCGAACTATTATCACGTTCATTATCTCTATATGAAATATAGCTATGTAAGTCTATAATAGTTATACCTTTTAGATACACTTCTCTCAATCTACTTATATCAATATCTTCAATTTTAGTATTTTGTTCAAAATCCAATAATCTAAGTCTATAAGTCATAAATTTTAAATATAATCTAATGTCATAAAAATACTCATGAACAGTATTAGGGGATAGACCTTTAATTGTTTTTAGATAATTAATAAAATCTGTTAAAAAAACAGGTACATCGTTATTATACATAAATTCTCCTTTTGTATTTATATTATATCATATGTTATAATATATATAGTATATCAATTAATGGGAGAGTCTATGACATCAATTATAAATCAAATTATTAATTTCTTAAAAAATAACATATCTTCAGAATTTGCCATTGCAATTATTTCAATGGTACCAATTGTAGAGTTAAGGGGGGCTATCCCTTTAGGGATAGGATTAGGAATGCCTTTTACAAAGGCGGTAATTATTAGCTATATAGGTAGTACTATACCCGCATTCTTCATAATTTTATTAATAGGGTATGTATTTAAGATTTTAAGAAAAATAAAATTTATGGATAAACTTATAAATAAAATTAACGAAAAAACATTAAAAAACAAATATAAAATTGAAAAATACGGATATTGGGGATTATTATTATTTGTAGGTATTCCATTACCTGGTACAGGTATATGGACAGGAAGTTTGTTATCACATTTATTAAATATGGATAAGAAAAAATCATTTGTAGCAGTTGCTTTAGGAAATGCGCTAGCCGGATTAATAATTGCAATAGTTTCCGGAACATTTTTTAATTTAGTAAGATAAAAAAAATATTCTTTATATAGATTTTAATAGGTGGTAATAATTTTAAATATTTTATAATAATACTTTTAAGCTGATTAAATTAATAATATACATGTTAATATAATAAATATTTTTTATAAATTCTGATCATTTTGATCAGAATTTTTTAGTTAATTAAAGTCATTTTAAATTTAATGTTGATAAAATAATAGAAATAAGAAGCTGTAAAAAAAAGTAGACTTTAATTTACAGTTAAAATCTTACAAATTATCTACTATTTTAAATTTACCAAATGTAATTAAATTCTTAGTAAATCGTACAAAATATATTATTTTTTCATTATATCACAGGATGACAATTAAAGTCTAATATTAGTGACAATTAAAGTCTGCATTATCTTACAAAAAATAAATATTGAGGAGGAAAAATGAAAGAAAAATTAAAGAAATTAGTAAGTTTTATGTTTGTTATATTTCTTTTGGCACCTTATGTATCTACAAGTTTTGCCATGGAAACAACCGAAAATTCTCAATCAAGTGAAAAATTAAATGATGTATATGATTGGCAGGGATATAGTGAAAAAGATACAGGAATAATAAAAGTTAAGAAAAACGACAGTATTTCCTATAATGCATATTGTTTTAACAAGGAAAAATCATTACCACCTTCGGATAATAGTGAAAAAATTATTTATAAAAAAATAGACGGATCGGGAGATGTGTTTACCCAATATGCAAGTAAAGCAAGAATACAAAATCAAGAATTGAATGATAGAATTTTAAGTATTATATATAATGGATATCCTACTAATGCAAATAAAATTTTAGATGGATTAAGTGATGCAGATGCAAACACGGTAACTCAAGCAGCTATTTGATATTATACGGATAGTGAGGAAAATAAAGGATTTTGGACAATATTAGATCGAGAATATAGAAAAAAAGCTGAAGAGGCATATAAAAAATTGATATCAGACAATTTGGAACGTGATGTTCAAAACAAAAGACCTGAAAATTTTAAATTAAATTTGTTTGTTACTAATCAGAAAAACGAGAAAAAAAATAAGGAATATCAAAATTTATTAAGTGCTGAACATGTTCCAAATGATCCTCCTAAAAAAATTGAAAGTAAAAAATATATTACTGTAATGAAAATTTGGAGTGGAATAGAAACTGGCAGCGAAACTCCAAAAGTATCATTTCAATTATTTAAGGGAAATGAAAAAATAGGAACACCTAAAGAATTTAATGGAGACCAAATAATTTTTGAAGTTGATGCTACAAGTAATGGAGTAGATACTGAAAATAATAACTACACTGTTAAAGAAGTAGTTGCAGAAAAAGAAATAGAAGAAGGCGAAACCGCAAAGATAGATGGAAATTTGTATAAGGTAAACTATGAAGGTGATGCGGAAAAAGGATTTAAGGTAATCAATAAAAAAATTACAGAATGGTTGCCACTAGAACCTGCAAAAACAAAAGTATCTGTAGAAAAGAAATGGCAAAATTATGAAGGAAAAGATATAAATCCTACTGTAGATAAAATAAAAGTTCGTTTATATTCGGATGGAAACAAGAGAGAAGAAGTCTTGGAATTAAATTCTGAAAATAATTGGAAAGGTGAGTTTAAGGATTTACCAAATACGAGTAGATTAACCGGAGAAAAATACAATTATACAGTAAAAGAAGAGGGTGAAAGCGAAAAACAAATAAATCTTGATAATAAATGGTTCGATGTTACATATGATGGAAACATGGAAGATGGTTTTACAATAGTTAACAAAGAAAAAAGATCATGGGTTCCAATAATTCCGCCAATACGTGAAATTAAAGTAGCTAAAGAGTGGAAAGACTATAAAGGAGATAATCTGGATAATATTCCTGTAGAAGAAATACAAGTACAGTTATATAAAGACGGAGTAAAAGAAGGTGAGATTCAAAAGCTAAGTAAAGAAAATAACTGGAAATATACATTTAAAAATTTAAAAGATTACGAAAAATTAGGAAAAGAAATTAAAAAACATATCTACACTATAAAAGAAATACATAATGAAAAAGAATTAGAAAATGGTGAAAGTACAAAATTTAATGGTAAATGGTATGGAGTAAGTTACACCGGTAATATGAAAGATGGATTTACAATTACCAACAAAGAAAAAGCACCATGGACACCAATGATACCGCCAACAAGAAATATCAAGGTAACAAAAAATTGGAAATTATTGACCGCAGAAAAACCTGTAGACAAAATCGAAGTAGAATTATACAAAGACGGAGTTGCTACAGGAAAGAAACTTGAACTTACAAAGGACAATAATTGGAGTGGAGAATTTAAAAACCTTGAAGTAGCAAATGGATTAGGAAATATCAACTACGATAAATACACAGTAAAAGAAGTAGGGGAAATCGATAAAGCTATAAAGCTTGATGGTAAAGTATTTATTGTAAGTTATGAAGGAGATATGAAAACTGGGTTTAAGATAATAAATAAAGAAAAACCACCGGTACAACCTAAAAATCCTAATACATCAGATAATTTTACAAATATGACTTTTATAAGTATTACAATTATTTCTGCTTTAGGATTGGGCTACATTTCGCTAAATAAAAACAAAAAATAAATAGATAAATTTTAATTTATGCTTATTATATAAATATAATTTGTAAGAAGAGTTAAAAATATAAAAAAGTTTGCATATGCAATTCATTACTTATTTTAAGTTTGGAGATATTATGCAAACTTTTATCTATTCATACTTAATTTGCTATTTAAGTGTATTAGTATGCAGAAAATTAAGAAAATTTCATACTATGTATAAATAGTTGACATTAATAAATTATATATCGTATAATATAGGTAAAATGAAGACCTGTGACGGTTCTGACAGGTCGGTAAAATAAAATACTAACCGATAGAATATAAGAAGGAGCTGTCGCAGAATAGTTAAAAATGTTATTTTGCAACAGCTCCTTTTTTCAAAATTATGCAAAAGTTGAAATAAGCATGTTCAGATTATCAGAGGAGAGTTATATGATTTTAAAAAAGTTATTAAGTAAATCCTTTGTCTCAATTATTTTTTCTGCTTAATATAGGTATTGTGTGTATGCTTACATTGTTAATTTGCAATTTAAATCAATGATGAGATTTTAGTGACTAAGAGTAAATTCTTAAAGGTAATATATACATCAAAGAATTAGAAAAATAAATAAATCAAGCTTCCTAAAAGGATATGAAACAAATTTTATAATCACGTTTGAATGGTTTTTAGAAGAAGATAATTTTGTAAAAGTATTGTCTGGTAGATACACAGATAGAAAAAAGACATATAAAAAAGCAAATAACTCAAATTCATCAGAAGAAAAAACAAAAGAATCTTCAAATAATTCTTTTGAAGAAAGATATATTAGAGAATTTAATTAAATTATCAAAGAGGTAAAACATGAAAAAGAAATTTTTAGTATTAATAGCTTTAACATTTATATTAACTGCATGTTCAAGTAAACCAAAACAAGAAGAAATAAAGGATAATAAAAAGAAAATTACCACAGAAAACAAAAAAGAGTTAAAAATACAAAACGCACCAATGTTTTCTAATTTTAAGGTAATCAATAAAAATAATAAGGAATTTATCAAGGCAGATATTAAAAATGATAAGGATAAAATAAAAACATTAAAAGTTTTAGATACATTTAAGATACCATTTACAAAACAAAAAGAAAGTGTTGAATTTTTAAGAAGTTTATGGGATTTAAAATATAAAAAAGAAATAGTTGAGAAAATAGAAAAAGAAGTAAAAGCTATAAAAGATATTAAGAAAATAAAAGAGATAGCAAAAAAAGAAGAAAAGAAATCCAATGAAAGTAAAAATATTGTTAAAGATGAAAAAGAGTTAGCACAAAAATCAGAAACGTTAAAAAAAGAAATTGTAAAAAATAAAGAAACAAAAAAAATTGTTGAAACAAAATCTCAAAAGATTGTAGAAAGAAAAAAAGAAAAAGAAACAGTTAATGAAACAAAAAAAGACAAATATACAACAAGTATTGAAGAAATACCATTTAAGATTATAGATAATTATGCAAGTACAGGTGCTAAATCAAGAGTATATCAGGAAGGGGAAAAAGGCATAAAAAAAATAACATATAAAAATGGAGCTTATTATAGTGAAAAAATTACAAAAAATCCAATAAATAAAATAATAGAAAGATATATAAAAGTAAAAGATAAAATTGAAGAAATAAGAGAAGTAGAAGATAAAGAAGATCCTATTGTTGAATATACAGTTAGAGATAGATGGTTTGTTACTACAGATTTAGGAACAGAATATTTTTATTCAAGTAAAGAAGCTTTAGATAGACATATTGAATTAGGAAATCAAGGTTATACAGGTAACTGGGGGAATGCACAGCCTGAAACAACAGAAAAAATAACAGGATATTACAAAAAGAAAGTTAAAGTAAAAGTACAAGAAGAAAAATGGGAATGGAAAAGATAAGATAACTTTTGATTAAAATAATCTTAAGTTACCATCAAAGAGAGAAGCAATTCTGTCTTTTTTAATTGTTAAATCCATGTAACAATAATGACAGTTAGAACTTGATAAAATCTGATATAATATGTATAGAGAGGAAAAAAACATAATAAGTGAGAGAGAAAAAAATTTCTCTCTTTTTTTATTTTTAAAGGAGAAACAATGTATAAAATATTTTTTTATCTACTAATGATAAAATTTTTTGCAAAGTCACATTAAAAAAATTATTGAAATTATAGAAATATATAAAAGAAAATCAAGAAAACATGATAAATAATTTGTTCATTTTGAACGAAAAATAGAGGAGAAAAATGAAAAAAATTAAGAATAAATTAACTAAATCATTAAGTGCTATACTAGCACTTGCAATATTAATATCTGGAATAATAATTCCGAATAAAATTGTATTAGCAACACCAAGTAGTATTAGCGTAACAAATCATGGTGGCGGTAATTATAAAGGTTCAGATTATTTCACTTCAAGTGATGGATATTACATTTTTTGTGGTGAAGCATCTGAAATTCCTCCAGTTAACCCTGGGAACACTAAAACATTAACAGGTTGGAGAGAAGAAAATAATGAAAAAGTTAGAAAAGTAGCATATTATGGATATGCTTCTCCAGAAAAATGGAGTAAGTTGGAAACTTTTAATTTGTGGGGAACTCCAGCTAATAAAGGAAGTAAAGGATATCATTTAACACATTATGCATTATCAAATGTATGGGGTACATCACCAAAATATTTTATGAGAAATGCTGAAATGCAAGAATTTTTATCATACATTAATTCGAAACAGAATGCTCCTTCATGGTTTAAGGTATATTCAACAAAATCAGGTGGAACTCAAAGAATGTTTGCATGGAATTTTAACCAACCTACACCACCAAAAAAACAAAATTTATCATTATTAAAAACATCTGCAAATAAAACTTTAACAGATTTAGCAAGTAAAGGATATTCTTTAGCTAATGCTGAATATAAAGTATATAGTTCTAGAAGTGATGCACAAAATAATAAATCAAGCATTGGTACACTTATTACAACAGTTAATGGGTCATCAAATAAATTAGAACTAGATAAAGGTATATATTTTATTAAAGAAACTAAAGCTCCTAAAGGATTTTTCTTAGATGAACAAATTCATAGAGCTGATTTATCAAATGCAGATTATGAGTTAAAAGTAACTGATAAACCTAAATTTGATCCACTAAATTTATTGCTAACAAAAGTATCAAACACAGATGTTAAATTACCAGATGCTGAATTTGAAGTGAAATTTTATGATGGTGAATTAAACGAAAGTCAAGTTAAACAAGCTAGTTCTAAAAAGACATGGAAATTTAAAACTAACAATCAGGGACAAATAGCATTTGCTGATTCATTTAAAGTATCAGGAGATGATTTATTTACTTTTGAAGGAAATCCTGTCGGGTTAGTAGGTACTTATACATTTAAGGAAGTAAAAGCTCCTAAAGGATATATATTAGATGATACATTATATATAGCACATGTAAAAGATGATGGAAAAGTAGATAAAGTAAACGGAAATGGTACAGTATATAATGCACCAATTGTAAAAAATGATAATCAAAAAGCTAAATTCTCAATTACAAAAATTGATAGTGAAACAAATAAAGGCTTAAAAGATGTAGTATTTAGTTTAATGAAAGATAATCAAGAAGTAAAAAAATTAACTACATTAGAAAATGGTAAGATTGAATCTGGTGATTTAGATTTTGGAACATATACATTAAGAGAAATTAATGTACCTAAAGGATATACACAATTACCTGGAGATATTACTATCGTAATAGATGGTGATGAAACTGGAAATGAATATAGTACAAATATTAAAGTTAGCGGTGAAAACCAAACATTAAAAGGTACAAATATTGAAATTTCTAACCATTCTCAAAAAGGTAAATTAATCTTAGAAAAAACAGCTAAAGTATTAACTGGTATTTCAAAAGATGAACAAACAGGAATTACTAAATTAGAATTTACAGACACATTCTTAGAAGATACAACATGGAACTTAATTGCTAGTGAAGAAATTAAATCTATGGATAATCAAACAGTATTTTATAAAAAAGGTGATGTTGTAAAGACAATTAATACTGTAAAAGAAAAAGCTGTAGAAACAAATGATATTCCTTTAGGAAAATATATCTTAAAAGAAATATCTACACCAAAACAATTTGTTCTAGATAAAAAAGAATATGAAATTGAATTTACACCTCAAGCTAAAGAATTAAAAATTCACAGTATAACTGAAAAGAAATATAACGAAAGAAAAGATATTAGCTTTGATTTAGTAAAAGAATTTGAAAATTCTAATTTATTTACTTATAAACCAAAAGCTGAATTTGGATTATTCTTAAAAGAAGAATATAGAGAAAATGGAGTTATAATTCCGGCAGATACTATGTTAGATAAAAAGATTTTTGAAGTAACAAAAGACTTTGAAACAAAAGAACAAACTAAAAAACCAAAAATTGTTGAAATAGATAAAGAAATTACAAGATATGAAATATCAGTATTTGAAGAAAAACAAGTTGATGATAAAGATAAACCAATCTTTAGTAAAGATAAAGAAAATGCAGAAGTAATTGGATATGAACAAAAAACAGAAAAAACTTTATTAGATTTAATTAAAGTAAATACTTTAGAAGAAAAAGAAGCTAAAACTAAAGAATTAGAAGAAGCAGGAAAAGTATTTGATGTAAAAGAAATTAAAGAAACTGTAAAAGAAAATGTTTTAAGTGATACTGAAAAAACAAGCACAAATGTAACAAAATTCTCTGTAAAAGGTACATTTGAAAATATCTTAATTGATGGAAAATTCTATGTAAAAGAAATCTCAACAGATGAAAATTATGTAATAGACAATGAAAAACATGAAAAAGAAATTGATTTTACAAATGTAGAAGAAAAACACACAACTTTACCTGAAACAAAAGTAATTAACAAATTACAAAAAATTAAAATTGAAGTTGTAAAAACTGAAGAAGGCGATAAGAAAATACCAGTACAAGGTGCAAGATATAAACTTGTTGCTGTAGATCCTGAAAAAGGTGAAACTGTTGTAGGTATTTATACAACTGATTCTAAAGGAAAACTAAGTGTTACAGAACTTCCAAAAGGTAAATATTACTTAGAAGAAGTAAGTGCACCAGTAGGATACTTTAAATCAGAAGGAAAAGTTGAAATTGATACAACAAATAAATCTCATGGAGAAAAAATTGTTGTAGAAGTTGAAAATCAAAAAATACCTGAAATTAAAACTAATGCAACAGATAAAGAAACTGGTAAGAAAAACATTAATCCAACAAAAACTGTAACAATTAAGGATAAGGTAACTTATAAAGATTTAGTTGTAGGTAAAACTTATACATTTAAAGGTGTATTAATGGATAAAGAAACAGAAAAACCTTTAACAGGAAAAAGTGGTAAAACTTATACAGCAGAATTAACATTTAAAGCAACACAAAGAAATGGTTTTGTGGAATTAGATTTTATTGTTGATAGTGAAGCAATTAGAGGAAAAGAAACAGTAGTATTTGAAGATTTATATAAAGATGGAAAACTATTAGTATCACATAATGATATAAATGATAAAGATCAAACTGTAAAAATTACAAATCCTGAAATTAAAACAAAATTTTCATCAACAAAAGAAGATAAAAAAACACTTGATCCAATTAGCGTAATCTCATTAACAGACCATGTACAATACAATAATTTAGTAATCGGTGAAGAATATCAATTAGATTTAGTTGTTATGAATAAAGAAACAAATAGACCATTATTAGATGAAAAAGGACAAAAAATTAAATCAACAAAGAAATTTGTAGCAACATCTAAAGAAGGCATAATTCCTGTAGTTGTAGATATTGATTTAAATAGATTAAGAGGAGCTGAAATAGTAGCATTTGAAGAATTAACATTCAATGGTGAAATTATGGCAATTCATAAAGAAATCAATGATAAAGATCAAACTGTAAAAATTACAAATCCTAAAATTAAAACAAAATTTACTGATATAAAAGGTGATAAAACAATATCTGGTAATTACAAAATAAAATTAGTAGATAATGTCGAATACAAAGATTTAATTATCGGTAATGAATATGAAGTAAAAATGAGAGTTGCTATTAAAGGTACTAATCCAATTGAATTTATAAAAGATGAAAATGGAAATGATTTAGTAGTAATAAAGAAATTTATTGCAGATAAAAAAGAAGGAATAATACAAATAGAAGTTGATTTAGATTTATCAACATTAAAAGGTAAAGAAATAGTAGCATTTGAAAAGATTTATCAAAATGGAAAATTAATTGCTAGCCATGAAGATATTAATGATAAAGATCAAACAATAGAAATACAAGCACCAGAAATGCCACTAACAGGGTCATTAAAACAACATACAAACTTAATTATAGGTGGATTATTATTAGCGTGTGGATTAATAGTATTAAATAGAAAAAATAAATTGATAAAGAAAAATAATTTGGAGGAAGAATGAAAATAAAAAAATTAGCAAAAAGATTCTTATCTTTTGTATTAGCAAGTTCGATATTTCTATCGTCTTGTATAACAGATAGAATACTTGCCTCTGGTGCTAGTATTCCACAAACAAATGATATTGTTATACAAAAATTAGAATATAAATATTCTAAATTACTTAGAGATGATGTTTTAGAAAATAAAAATTCTGTCGGACATGCTGAGGTTCATAGTGAAATAATAAATAACAAAGACACAAATTCTCTTGACACAGTAGCAACTACAAGAGATAAAAAATTGGGCGAATTAAACAATTTAACTGATGAAGCAATTCAAAATACAGGTGATGTTTTAGATTTAACAAATCTTCAAACAAGCTATGATGTAAAAAAATATTCTAGAAAGCTTTATGGAGAAGTAGAGTTTGCGATATTTGAGCTTGATAGACGAGATCAAACACTAAAAGAATTAATACCTTCTCAAAGTTACAAGCTAAACATGACAGCACAAGAAAAAAAAGCATTTTCTCAATCTCAAATGAAATCGGCTGAAACAGTAGGAAATAAAATTGAACAAGCTTATAAAAATGGAAATATATTACCATATGGAGCTAAACTTATAAAAAAACAATTCGTTGATGAAACAGGTAAAACAGTATTTGATAAAATTCCTACTTATGAAGATGTAAAAGGAGTTAAAGAGGGGAGATTATACATGATAATAGAAACTAAAGCACCTAAAACTGTAGTTTCTAAAGCAAAACCAATGTTTTTATATCTTCCAATCACGAATAATGATCATATAAGTTATAAAACAACCATTAACTTATATCCAAAAAATGAAGTTAAAGAAGGCGTATTTGGATTTCAAAAATACAAAGATGATGGTGATGGGAATTTAAACACAAATAATGGAGCATTAAAAGGGGCTAAATTTAAGATATATAAAGGTACACCAGAACAATTTAAAAAAGCTAAAGCATTAAAAAACTCAAATGGAGAAGACATTGTTGTAACAACAAATGAAAAAGGTAAATTAGATATTACCGGAATTGTAAGAGGACAATATTTTTTAGTAGAAATTGAATCAGACAATCTTGTTGATGGAATGATGATAGATGCAACTAAATATCAAAAAAGAGAAGGATTTAAGTACTTAGCAGGGTTTGATTCTTTGCTTAATCAATACAATATATTAGCTTTTCACATGGATCAAGATGGTATAGTAAGAACTGGTTCAAAATTTAATGCTGGTAAAATATTAAACAATATAAACTTACTAGAATATACAAATCATTTTGTTCCAGGTTTTAAGAAAAATCTTAAATCTGAAAGAAAATTAGAACAAGGTTTTGATTATTTTGAAGATATTCCTTTTGAATTAGTGTTTGAAATTCCTGATAATATTCATGAATATTCTAAATTTGAAGCAAAAGACCAACTTGAAAAAGCTGGTAATATAGATATGATTTCTGATAACTTTACTCCAACAATAGAAGCAGAATATGTAAAAGGTAAAGATGGGAAAATAGCCTTTGATGTTGTTACAGATAAAGAAATAAAGCTTGTAAGGGATAAGGATTATTTTGTTAAAGAAGTAAATGAAAATAACAAATTTGAAATTTCGTTTGTTAATCCATTAAAAGCTAATATGTCCGCAAAAGACGTGACAAGAGAAAATAATAGATTTTCAAAAAATGTATTAAATGCTCAAAAGATATATGTAAGATATCACGCTCAATTAAAAGCTAATGCAACACCTGATGTTTTATATAATAACAAAGCTGAATTTACTTATAATAATGCTCCTGAAAAAGGTTTAACTAAAGATAGATACAATCATGATGGTAAAAAATTTCAAACATTTGGTTATAAGTTTATAAAAAAAGACAATGGATTGTTCAATAAAGGATTGTTGAAGAATACACTTGAAGGAGCAGAATTTATAATAAGAAATGAAGAAGGACTTTATTTTAATGGTTATAAGCATAATGAAAATGCTACCGGTGGTATAGAACCTGTTTGGGTTAAATATGAAAGTGATGAAATAGCATATAAAGAACTTAAAAATAGTAAAAATCACAAAGATGCAATTATGATTTCTAATTCAGAAGGTAAATTTGAGGTAAGAGGATTAAAAGCAGGTAATTATATAGCTGTAGAGATGAAATCTCCAACAGGATATAGGCTTTCTATTAATCCTGAAACGAAATTTACAATTAAAGAAAAATCATTTACACAAACAACTCAAAGACCATTAACAATCACGAATGAAAAATCGCCAGAAATGCCACTAACAGGGTCTGAAGAACTTGCAATTAGGTATATAAAAATAACTTTAATATTTATCGTTAGTTTAGTTGTTGTCTTGTTTGTAGCAAAAAAAAGACAAAAAGAAAGAAATACTAGATGAAAAACAGAAAAAAAACTATGCTTTTTGATATTGTTTTAGTGGTAATCTCATTGATTTCGATAGGATATTTATTATATCCTATCTATCAATCAAGAGTAATAGAAAAAAGAAATTCTATAAAAACAATACAAAATTATTTAGAAAGTAAAAATGGAAATATAAACACATCTTCTATAAATATCAATGATGTTGATCCAATTGATGAAGTTGTAGGAGTTATTTATATTCCAAGAGTATCTATAAATTTACCAATTTTTTTAGGGGTATCTGATCAATCATTATCGCAAGGTGCAGGTTTAATGAAAGAATTTGGGTTATTAGAAGTAAAAAAAGGGGTTAATTCAGTGATAACATCTCATAACGGTGAATCAGCTTCAGGATTATTTTCAAATCTTGAATATATGAAAATAGGAGATGATTACTATATTCAAACAAAAAAAGGTATACAAAAATATATAGTAAAAAAAATATTTACAGTCTTACCTTCTGATATAAACGTATTAAAGCCTGATAAAGATAAAATACAAACAACTTTATTAACATGTGTGCCTTTTGGAATAAATTCGCATAGATTATTAGTAAAAGGTGAATTTGTAGAATTAGTTAATGAATTTCCAGAAATGAAATTTGTTCTGAGTAATTATGAAAAAAAAGCAGTTGTTTTAATTTCTGGTTATATTATTTTAGCTTTATCAATTAAAATTATAATGAAGAAAAGAGGGAAAAATGAATAAAAAAATTAGAGTATTTTTATTATTAGCTGTACTTTTTGTTTTTAGCTTTAGTTTTTTTTCAAGCACTTTTGCTAAAGAAAATGAAAACAAACTGACAATAATATCAGAAAATGCACAAAGAAAAGCTATTTTAGGTTTTAAGTATCAAGTTAAAAATATTGATACAAATGAAGTAGAAATAATAGATTTAACAAAAAAATCACAGGAAGAATTAATATTAAAAAATGGAAATTATTTAATATCACAAACTCAACGACCTAAAGGATTTAAAGAGGAAAAAGATGTTAGAATATCGTTTCCATATAAATTAGAAGATGGCACATACACAAGAGAAGTTAAAGTTTTTACTAAACATATTATAGCAAATACGACTAATCCAGAAACAGGAGATAGAGGAATAGCTTTATTTGGAGCTATGGCAATCATTTCCACAATAGGATTAGGGGTAATATTAATAAGAAATAAATTTAAGGCTTAATAAATAACTTAAAAATAGACGGGGATTGTATTCTCGTCTATTTTTATTATTTTAATAAAAATAAGAAATTAGTGATATAATGATATAAAGGAAAATAGAAAAACAATAAAATAATAGGTTTAATTTTAATTAAGAAAAGGTATGAAAATATTAGAAAGGATATATAATGGATTTTTCAAAATGTAAGATAAATCCCCTTAAAATATATGGTGGGGCAAATGGAAATAAGAAGGGAATATAAATATTTAATAATAATTTAATATTAAATGTTTTCTCTTTACAGATACTTTGTCACAAAATAGTTATTTTGTGACAAAGTATCATAAACGAAATAGGATCCTTAAATTTTCAATCTATATACGTTTTATTTATATTTCACTAATATATCTTAAAATTTGAAGCTATAAAATCGATTCTAAGCGACGTTTTTATGTTTAGACATATAATTATACCTTTAATATTTAATAATATAAAAAAGACAATCAAAAAATTATGATTGTCTCCTATAATTATATTATTTTGCATATGCAACAGATCTTGTTTCTCTGATTGTATGAACCTTAATTTTACCTGGGTATTCTAATTCATTTTCAATTTGTAATGCAATTTCATTTGATAAAATTGTTAGTTGATCGTCTGAAATTTTTTCAGGTTCAACCATAATTCTAATTTCACGACCAGCTTGTATAGCATATGCTTTTTTAATTCCATCATATGATGTTGCAATTGCTTCAAGATTTGTTAATCTTTGTAGATATGCTTCTAAAGCTTCACGTCTAGCTCCAGGTCTTGATGCTGAAATTGCATCAGCAGCTTGTACTATCATAGCTTCTAATGAATTAAATGGAACATCAAAGTGATGTGCCTCAACACAGTGTATAATTTCTTCTTTTATTTTATATCTTCTTAATAGGTTTACGCCAATTTCTACATGTGTTCCTTCAATTTCGTGATCCAAAGCCTTGCCGATATCATGTAATAAACCGCCACGTCTTGCGATTCTATCATTTATACCTAATTCTTTTGCCATAATACCAGCAATATTAGCCACTTCAACTGAATGCCACAATACGTTTTGTCCATATGATGTTCTATAATTTAATTTACCTAAAACTTTTACCAGGTCTGGATGTAAACCATGAACTCTTGCTTTTTCACATGCTTCTTCACCATATTCTTTAGTTCTTTGCTCGATATCTTCAAGAGCTTTTTGATACATTTCTTCAATTCTTGCTGGGTGTATTCTACCATCAACCATTAAATATTCTAATGTAAGCTTAGCAATTTCACGTCTTCTCGGATCGTAGCACGATAAAACTATAGCTTCAGGTGTATCATCTATAATTAAGTCAACACCTGTTAAACTTTCAAACGAACGTATGTTTCTCCCTTCACGCCCGATAATTCTCCCTTTCATTTCATCACTTGGTAATGATACCACTGAAACTGATGACTCAGCAACTATTTGTGATGCTTGTCTTTGAATTGCAGTTGCAACAATTTCTCTCGATAAACGTTTTTCTTCTTCACGAGTTCTAGCTTCAAACTCTCTTAAAATTAATGCTTTATGATGTTCTGCTTCATCTGCGACTTGTTCTAATATAATATCTTTTGCTTCGGTTTGTGTTAAACCAGAAATTCTTTCCAATTCAGAAATTTGTTTACTTAGTGTTTCTTCAATTTCCGCTTCTTTTGATTCGATATTTTTAATTTTATTATTTAATGAATCATTTTTTCTATCTAATTTATCTAATTTTTTATCTAAATTTTCTTCTTTTTTAACTAACCTTTGTTCGTGTTTGTCTATTTCACTTTTACGCTTTTTATTTTCTTGTTCAATATTTTGTTTTAATTTATAAATTTCATCTTTAGCTGTCAATATTGCTTCTCTCTTTAGAGATTCAGCATCTTTATTTGCATCATCAATTATTCTTCTTGAAATTTGTTCTGCAGAATTAATTTTTTTTCTATCTGCATTTTGTTTTATAATTGAAACAATTATATATCCAATAATAACTCCCACTATTAAGGTTAGTGCATAGTATACAAAACCCATGCTAACCTCCTAGATGCTATTTAATCATTCCTTCTTCTTCATCATCTTCTAATGCTTCGTGTTCTTCAGAAGGTTGATTTACTTTTTTCAATTTTTCTCTAATTTTCATTTCTATTTCTTTGTAAATATCTCCATTATTTAATAGATATTCTTTAACATTTTCACGGCCTTGTCCTAATCTATCTCCATTATAACTATACCATGAACCAGCTTTATCAACTATTTCAAAGTCTACAGCCGAATCTAGTACTGTACCAACTTTTGATATACCTGTACCATACATAATATCAAATGTTGCAGTCTTAAATGGTGGAGCGACCTTATTTTTCACTACTCTTACTTGAGTGCTGCTTCCGATAACTTCATCACCATTTTTAATTTGATCTTTTCTTCTTATATCAAGTCTAACACTTGAATAGAATTTAAGAGCAATTCCACCTGTTGTTGTTTCAGGATTTCCAAACATTACACCAATTTTTTGACGCAATTGATTTAAAAATATAACTGTTGTATTTGATTTTGCAACTATACCAGTTAATTTTCTCATAGCCTGACTCATAAGTCTTGCAAGTAAACCAACGTGACTATCACCCATATCACCTTCAATTTCAGCTCTCGGAACAAGTGCTGCGACTGAGTCAACAACAATAATATCTACCGCATTAGATCTTACTAATGATTCTGTAATTGCTAATGCTTGTTCACCCGTATCCGGTTGTGATAAAACCAAATTATCAATATCTACGCCTAAATTTCTTGCATAATGCACATCTAAAGCATGTTCAGCATCAATAAATGCACCGATTCCTCCCATTTTTTGAGCTTCTGCAATACAGTGTAATGCTAATGTTGTTTTACCAGATGATTCTGGTCCATAAATTTCTACAACTCTCCCTCTTGGTAGTCCACCAATTCCTAATGCAATATCTAAATTTATTGCACCAGTAGGAATCGCTTCAATATCAACTGATTTTGGAGCTTCACCAAGAACCATTATTGAACCTTTACCGTATGATTTTTCTATTTGGGATAAAGCACGATCTAAGGCTTTTCTTTTTTCTTTATCCATTGTATTTTCAGTAATAACTAACCTCCTAAATATTTTCTAAATCTAGAACTTTTATATTCTTAATTAAGTAATCTAAACCAGAAATAATAGTTAAAACTACTGAAATGTAAAGTAATATACTAAAAATTAAACTTGGAATAAATGTTAATATTCCACTTAATAAATACATAATTATTGTAATCATCTGACTTATAGTTTTTAGTTTACCATAAATTGATGCAGCAATTGTAATATTATTTGATGCTGCTAGGATTCTTAATCCATCAATTAATAATTCTCTAAAAATAATAACTATAACAGTCCAAGCGGGAATAATATTAACTCCGGCTAAAACCATAAAACCAGCTTGTGTCAATACTTTATCTACTAAAGGATCCATAAATTTACCAAATGTGGTAACCAAATTTCTAGATCTGGCAATGTACCCGTCTAAAAAGTCAGTAAATGATGTAAGTGCAAATATTACCGCCGGTAAAATTGAACTTAATTTATATATATTAAATATAATAACAAAAACTGGAACCATTAAAAGTCTAATTAGAGTTAATTTATTCGGTAAATTCATTTTCAATAATTTCTTCATTACTATCTTCCATTTCAATTTCTTCTAAAGTTTTAAGTATATTTCTAGGCTTGCTTCCATCCTGTTCGCTTACAATTCCTTTTCTAGTCATCTGGTCAATTATACGACCGGCTCTAGCATATCCTACTCTAAATCTACGTTGAATAGCAGAAATCGAAGCTTGATTTTCACTTATAACAAAGTTTACAGCTTCATCAAATAATTCATCAAGATCATCTACCGATTCACCGGATTTATTTGCAGCTTCTGTAATCACTTTATTAAAGCTCTCATCATGTTTAATTTCTTCATTTTTATTTTTTACAAATGTAACAACTCTTTCAACTTCACTATCCGTTAAAAATGCACCTTGTGCACGTTTCGGTTTTGGAAGTTTTCCTGGATAATAAAGCATATCCCCTTTTCCTAATAATTTTTCAGCTCCGGACATATCAATTATAGTTCTTGAATCTATATTTGATGCAACCTGAAATGCTATTCTAGATGGGATATTAGCTTTAATAATACCTGTAATTACATTAACACTTGGTCTTTGAGTTGCAATTAATAAATGAACACCACTAGCTCTACCCATTTGAGCCAGTCTTGTAATATAATTTTCAACATCTTTGGATGCTTCCATCATTAAATCAGATAACTCGTCAATGATAACAACTAAATATGGCATTTTTTCTAATGTACCATCTTCATTATCTTCTTCAACTTTTTTATTATATGATTTAATATCTCTACATCCAGTTTTTGAAAATTTCTCAAAACGTGTAGTCATCTCTTTAACAGCTTCATATAAAGATGCTGTAGCTTCTTGAGCCTTCGTAACTACTTTTCTTCCTTTTAGATGAGGTATTCCAGAATATATTTTTAATTCAACCATTTTAGGATCAATCATAATAAATTCAACCTCGTTTGGAGAATATTTATATATAATACTCATTATGATAACATTCATAAGAACAGATTTACCTGATCCTGTAGCACCTGCAATAAGTAAATGAGGCATTTCATTAATTTTTGCATATAACGGTTTGCCAAATAAATCTTTACCAACCGCAACTGTGATGTCATCATCTTCTTTTTGAAATTCATCAGTGGAAATTAAAGATTTAAATGTAACAATGTCTTTATTTTGATTTGGAACTTCTATTCCTACATAAGGTTTTCCAGGAATAGGAGCTTCAATTCTAATACCAGGTGATGCTAGTGCCATAGCTAAATTATTTGATAAGTTAACTATTTTACTTACTTTAATACCTGATTGCGGTTTAACTTCATATGAAGTTACAGTTGGTCCATTGTTAATATTTACAACTTCTGAAGATATACCAAAACTTTCTAATGTATCTACGATTATATCAGCATTGCCTAATAATCTCGTTTCATCATCAGTTTTAGACTCAATTTGATTATTTAATAAGTCCATTGGTGGCTTAGTATATTGATAATTATCATCATATACTATACCGAGTTGATCATAATCATTTTCTTCATCGATTTCTTTATTCACTGAATTATTTTCTGTATTTTGCTTATGATATGAAATTTTTGGTTCAATACGAGGTTCAAGTTTATCAGAACTTGTATTGTTTTTTAATTCATTTTTATTTTCAATTTTATTATCAAAGATAAAACTTTTTTCCTTAACATCATTATTATTCTTAATAGTTTTAGGTGCTTTAGAATTAAAAGTTTTAAGCTTATAAAATAAATTTTTGAAAAATTCAGACATAGATTTATCAAATAAATAAAAATATGAAGCAAAATATACAAATATAGTAAATATATATATACCAATATTGGCAATTAAAGCATTAAATAAAAAATACAAAGTGGTAAAAATTATACCTACTCCTGTATACTTTAACGCTTGATTATATGAGTTTTGAATATATGATGAATAATTTACACCAATACTGTAGAAAGTAGACAAAAATATCCCCGTCACTACAAATAATAGTGAAATTACAATAATTTTATGTTTATTTGAATCATAAAATTTTTTATTTAGTAATGCAAAAAACATAAAAACCATATATATCGGTAAAATATAAGCTGTCAAACCAAAAAGAATAAAAAGACCTTTACTAAATACTTCGCCTATTATTCCCATTTTATCCTTAAAAATAATAGATGATATTATAAATATAAATAAAAATAATGTAATAATCGACTTAATAGCAAAATTTTTATTATTTGTGGTAGTCTTTTTTCTTTTATTCGCCATATTTCCTCCATAAAAACTCAACTTTATTATACCATATTTAGTACAATTTTGAAATAAACATTTAAACTTAAAAATACTAAATATTTATTATCTATAATAAAAAGTAGCCTCAGCAGGATCAATAAATAAAAAATGAGTTAGATTTTCTCTAACCCACTTTAATTTTATTTTTTATTCAAATACTCTTGATAAATTTATTCTACCTTTATCATCAATTTCTAATATTTTGACCATTAATTCATCGCCTTCTTTTACAACATCTTCAACTTTTTGTACTCTCTTTTTATCCAGTTTACTAATGTGTATAAGCCCTTCTTTGTTGTGTCCAAATGATACGAAGCATCCAAAGTTCATGATTTTAATTACTTTTCCTAAATAGATATCCCCTACTTCAGGCTCCTCAACAATACTTTCTATCATTTCAATAGCTCTCTTTCCACCTTCTCCATTTTGAGAAGAAACTGTCACAAGTCCCTCGTCAGTGATATCAATTTTTACTCCAGTTTCATCGATTATCTTATTAATTGTCTTACCGCCGGAACCAATAACTTCCCTAACTTTTTCAGGTTTAATTTGAATTGTATAAATTCTTGGAGCGTTTGGTGATAATTCTTTTCTTGGCTCTGCAATTGTTGTCGTAATTACATCTAAAATTCTTAATCTTGCACTTTTAGCATCTGCTAAAGCTGTAGTTAAGATTTCTCTATTTATACCATCAATTTTAATATCCATTTGTAATGCTGTAATACCTTCTTTTGTACCAGCAACTTTAAAATCCATATCTCCCAAGTGATCTTCTAGACCCTGAATATCTGTTAAAATTGCAATGTCATCATTTTCTTTTATTAAACCCATAGCAATACCGGCAACAGGTGCTTTTATCGGTACCCCTGCATCCATTAATGATAATGTAGAACCACAAACTGAAGCCATTGATGAAGAACCATTTGATTCTAAAACTTCCGAAACTAATCTTATAACATATGGAAATTCTTCTTGTGAAGGAATTACAGGTTCTAATGCTCTTTCAGCAAGTCTACCATGTCCAATTTCTCTTCTGCCGGGACCACGCATTCTTCCTACTTCTCCTACTGAAAATGGTGGAAAGTTATAGTGATGAATGTATCTTTTCTTAACTTCTTCATCTGTTAAACCGTCAATATATTGAACATCACTTGGTGAACCCAATGTAGCTATGTTTAATACTTGAGTTTGCCCTCTTGTAAATAAACCTGATCCATGTACTTTCGGTACAAGAGCAACTTCGGCAGATAATGGCCTAATTTCATGCATTTGTCTACCATCTGGTCTAATCTTATCAACAGAAATTAATTTTCTAACTATTTCTTTTTCTAATTTATCAAAGATTGCAATAACTTCTTTATTTCTTAATTCAACATCTTCAAAATCTTCTGTCACATAAGTTTCAATGATTTCTTCTTTAACTGCATCTAATTCTTCTTGTCTTGTTTGCTTATCTATACCTTGTAGTGCAGATTTAATTTTGTCATAAAATTCTGATTCTATTTCATTTTTCAATTCTTTATCTACATCTTTGAACTCAAATACTTGTTTTTCTTTACCAATTTCATCAATAATAGTTTGGATAAAATCACATATTCTCTTTATTTCTTCATGACCAAATAAAATAGCTTCCAGCATTTCATCTTCGGTTAATTCATTTGCACCGGCTTCTACCATCATAATAGCATCTTTTGTACCCGCAACCGTTAAATCTAAATCTGAAATTTCTCGTTGAGCTTGTGTTGGATTTATTATATATTCTCCATCAACATATCCTACTGAAACAGAACCTGTAGGTCCATTAAAAGGAATACTTGAAATGCCTAAGGCAACTGATGAGCCTACCATTGATAATATACCTACATCATGATTTTCATCAGCAGATAGTACTGTAGCAATTATTTGAACATCATTTTTATATCCTTCTGGAAATAGTGGTCTTAAGGGTCTGTCCATCATACGTGCTTTTAATGTTGATTCGTCAGATGGTTTACCTTCTCTTTTAACATATCCTCCGGGAATTCTACCTACTGCATACATTTTTTCTTGAAATTCACATGAAAGTGGAAAGAAGTCAACACCTTCTCTAGGTGTATCAGTTCCTACTACTGTAACTAAAACCATTGAATCTCCAGCTTTAATTGTAACAGACCCCCCGGCTTGTTTAGCCATCTTACCTGTTTCTATTTCAAATGAATTGTATTTTGAACTATATTTGTAATTTTTTACCATTTTTTCTCCTATTGATAGCACCTGCCATCTTATTTTATATATTTCTTTTTTATGTACAGATATATAATATCATAAAACAAGTAAAAATGTGAATAAAAAAAACTGCCATACATTTGTATGACAGTTTCAAAATTATCTTCTAATTTGTAATTTTTCGATCAATGAACGATATCTTTCAATATCTTTCTTTTCAAGATAATTTAATAATCCTTTTCTTTGACCGATTAACATAAATAATCCTCTTCTTGAAGCATGATCTTTAGGATTTTGTTTTAAATGTTCTGTTAACTCTTTAATTCTGTGAGAAAAAATAGCTACTTGAACTTCTGGAGAACCTGTATCTCCTTCTTTTCTACCAAATTCCTTGATTATTTCTAATTTCTTTTCGTTTGAAATCATGATTTCCTCCTATATTTTTTATTCACTATGACCGAGTTTAGAACGGAGTTATCTTAAACCAAGCCAAAGTACTAAATAAGTATAACACAGAATTTTTATAGTGTAAATATTTTATTTAAATATTTATTTTTTATAATCAAATAAAATTTCTTTGCTTTCACCTAATGTAATTCTTTGTTCTTTTTTAGCTTCTCTTTTTACACCCCAACGGCCTATTTTTTTAGGAGTACCGTATTTACTTATATAATAATCGTCTGCATATTCTATATATGTATCTCCTACATAACCTAATTTATCAATCTCAAAAAGAATTTTATTATTATTTTTGTGTATTACTTTATATTTTACTTGTTTCTTTTGTGTATTTTTACTTATTTGTGTTTGTTCATATTCTAATTTTTCTTGTAATTTTTTAAGATGTGTATGTGAATCTGTTTCATTAATTGCATTAATATATTTAACTGATTCAGATATACTAAAGTTAGATGTATTAGCATTTTTTATGATTTCTTCTTTATTATTGTTATGATTAATTAGTTTATCATCATCTTTAATAACATTAAGAGAAATCATAGGCGTTGTTTGTAAATAACCTTGATATTCTCTTTCAATAATTAATTTAAGAGATAAGTTTGAATCTAACATATCTTTCATATTAGAAATACTATACTTTTCTGTGAACATATAATTTGCATTATTAGGATGTTCAAAATTATCTTTTTGTTCATTATATAGCCATTTCACATTATTTTTATCAACTAAATACATTTTATAACCATCTAATTTTTGAGTTTGTCCAAAAACGTCAAATATTATAGTAGGATCAATGTATTTTTTTATAACATCTATGAATTTATTATATCCTTCTTTCTTGACATCTGTTGAATTTATTTGATAAGCTTCTTGATTATTTTTTGTTGAAATCGTTAATCTATTTTTTTCTGGTGCTTTTTTTACTGTAATTGTTAATTCTTTTTTAACTCTTAAATTATCATTACCTGTAGCAACAACATTTACTTTGTACTCTCCTGGATTATCAAATCTTACTTTTTCAAGGTCTAAAATTTCTAACTTAATATTACCTTTATATTTATTTAGGTCTCTGTGACTAGCTGAAACTTTACTAAAAATTTTCTTTGTTAATTCTTGTTTTTTTTCTTCTTTTTGTTTTTTATTATAGTCACTTGCCAAATTGTCATTATAATGATGATATTGGTCTATAGATATATTATCATAACCATTCATAGTGAATATAAATGTTTCTGGTTTAGGCATTTTATCCTTAGAAAGAAATCTAACTTTAACTTTTTTACTTTTCACTTCTACATTATCATTATAAAGTTCAATTTCTACTTCTTTACCGGATATATTTGATAGTTCATCATAGTTATTATTTGTAGACTTTGCTAAAACATCAATTTTTTCTGCACTACCTAATTCTAAAATTTTATTAGAGTTTGTTGATTTTATAATAGTAGCACCTAACTTTTTAGGTAAATCTTTTAATGTAGTTCCAGTCAATACATTTACTGTTTCATTTTTTTTATGAGCATATGTTATTTGCGATATAGGTTTTACATTGTTTTTGATATATGCAATATCATCAAAGCTTAATATATCATTCTTTATTTTCGATTCTGATTTAACAGGACTGAAAAAAGGTTTATTGTCTGAATGTAATTCCCTTTCATTATTGTATTGATAATACAATTTTTCCATTTTATAATCTTCAGGAACAAGGTCGACTTCATTTTTATTCCATATAGCTATATCTATATAATCAATATATTCATATTTCCTAGTTTTTGAGTCTATAATTCCTGATGGTTTTACTATTTGTTTTTCTAAGGAAGAATCACTAACTAAAAATCTATCATACCTATATTTAGGATTTTGTCTAGAAGAAACAGCGTCATGTGTCACATCTACATGATACCATCTACCATCTATTTTTACTTGATTCCACATATGGTTTGCCCATGAAAAATTTTTATAATTAACAGTATTTACTTGTGTTTTAAAATAATCTATATCCTTTATGTTTTTGGCCTCTTGTGATTTATCACCTCTCTTCCAATATTTAAACATACTTGTTCCTCTTAGAATCTTAGATTCAAGTCCCATCTTATATGCCAATCTATCAAATAACATTGCATATCCTTGACAAACAGTATTTTCTCCAAAAATAGCAGCAGGTAATGTATGCGATTCATATTCCTTTCCAATTTTATCATTTAATTTTGGTTTAACTAGAGTAGGATTATTAGGTTGAACATTAAAATTAGGGGCAACATTTTTTACAATAAAGTCATGAATTATTAATGCTTTTTTAAAATCTTCTGAATCAGGTGTATTTTTAAATTTTGTTTTATATTCTTCATCAAGTTTCTTTTCTAGCCACTTAGCAACTTCATCCAAATATTTTTCTGCTCTCATCACATCTTCTTTTAATGTTGCATAATTAAATCTAGTTATATATCTATATATACCTTTTTCAAAATTAACTTCTTCTTTATCTGTTTTCCATTCTCCATAGATATGTTTAATTAAACTCCCATATGAAGGTGTATAAAGAACTTCTTCTAAAACTTTTTTATCAAATCCATCCGGTCCATAAAATATAACGGCCGGTTGTTGCTCCATAATTGCTTTTATAACATATTCTTGAGTTTCGTTAACACTTAACACACCATCGGGAGCTTGTGTGGGCTTATCATATGGAATAGGTTTTCTAAGATAATCTAACAATTCTTGTGATGGCTTAAATTTATCTTTTTTTACATGCATTTCATCGGATGCATATATTGAAGATGAAATATATCGATTATTTCCTCCTTGTACAACAATATTAGGTAATAATAGCACTCCTAATACTACAGATACGAAACCTACAGATAACTTTCTCATACCGTATTTTCTCATAATATAATACTTCTCCTCTAAAAATTTTATAAATAATTATGAAATAAATATATTATAAATTTATTATATTAATTATTTATATTATTTCTGTTAAATTACATAACAGATTTTCAGATTATATCATACTAAAATTTGTTTTTAAAGTTAAGTAAAACCTTGTAATCGTTATCCATACATTTCATTAATTCTTCTTTTGTATTAAATTTGATTTGGTTTCTAATTTTTTTTATGAATTCTATTTCTAATTTATCTCCATAAATTTTTTTATTAAAATCTGATATAAATACTTCAATTTTTATATTTTTACTATCCGTAACAGTTGGATTTGTACCGATAGATGTTAATGATAAATATTTTTTTTCATCATGATATACATAGGTTAAATATACACCTTCTTGAGGAATGATATAATTAAAATTCATAGATATATTAGCAGTAGGATATCCCAATACAGTCGAACCAATCTTATTTCCATGAATTACAGTTCCGGAAATTTTATAATTAGTTGTTAAAAAATATTTTATTTTATCAACTTTTCCATTAGTTATGCATTCTCTGATTAGAGTTGAAGAAATTTTCTGACAATTATTCATTACATAATCAACTATTTCTACATCAATTTTCCCTTCTCTTTTATATTTTAATAATAAGTCGGTATTTGCAATTTCTTTTTTACCAAATGTATAATCAGGCCCACAAACTAATGTATTAACATTTAGCGTATCTTTTATAAAATTAAAAATAAATTCTTCACTATTAAGCTTTGCAAAATCTAAATTGAAATCTATTAAATAAATAATATCAATTCCTAAATTATCTAAAATTTTTATCTTATCATTTAATGATGAAATATAGTACTTAGGAAATGATGGAAATAAATCATTAGTATGTTGCTTAAAAATTAATACAGAAGATTTTAAATTATATTTTTTAGCAATAGATATAACCTTTTTTATAATATTTCTATGCCCTAAATGAAATCCGTCAAAATTTCCAAGTCCAATAATTGACTTTTCAAATATATCATTTTTATTATTGTCTAAATCAATAATTATTGACATAATACTTTCTCCATTTTTAATATGTTATTTTTAATTTTACCTATTCCTATAAAATCATTATTTACAGACACTACTATGTCCTTATTTTGATTAAAAATACCATTGTATTTTATAGTTTTTATATTTACTCGTTGTCCATTAATTAATCTAAATTTTAAATCTTCTAAAATATTTATTTGCCCTAAATTATATAAACATTTTTCGGCGGGGATAACGTTTTCTAATATTTCCTCAAAATTTAGTTCATTAATTTTAGAAATATCTATTGCATTAATTAATTCAAATTTACCTACTCTATTTCTAATTAAATCAGTCATATGAGCAAAAGTATTTAGTTTTAATCCAATATCGTGAATTAGTGATCTTATATATGTTCCCTTAGAACATGAAACTTCTATTTTTGCATATTCATTGGATAATTCAAGAAGTTTTATATCATATATTTTTACGTTTCTTTTTTTAATTTCAACTTCTTTTCCTTCTCTTGCATATTGATATAACTTTTTTCCATTTACTTTTAATGCTGAGTAAATCGGAGGAGTTTGTTCAATTATTCCTTTAAAACCCTCCAATACATTTTTAACTTCATTTACTTGAAAAATTTTATTATCTGATTTATTAGTTATTTCACCTTCAAAATCATAAGTTGTAGTAGCCTCTCCAAATTTTAGAGTCGCTATATATGACTTGCCTTGATTCATTATATAATCACTTACTCTTGTAGCATTACCAATACAGATTGGTAGGACACCTGTTGCCATTGGATCTAATGTGCCAGTATGTCCTACTTTTTTTATATTTAATTTTCTTCTTAAAATAGCAACAACATCATGAGAGGTCATTCCCTTAGCTTTATTAACGACTAAGATCCCCATCTTCATAAAGTTTCTCCAATCTTTTTATAACTTTGTCAAATACTTCGTTTAGTGTCCCCTCGTAATTTGCTCCGGAAGCTCTTACATGGCCACCTCCGCCAAATTCAACCGCTATCCTAGATACATCAATAATTTCTTGAGATCTAAAGCTTATTTTTTGTTTATTTGGTTCATCTTCTTGAACTATTGCAGAAACTTCAATTCCATCAATAGTTTTTAACAATGAAACAATTCCTGATGTTTTATCAAAATCTAAATTATATTTTTCAACTAAATCTTTAGTTATCATTGCAACTATGATTTTATCTCCAATTCTAGTTGCATTTTTTATCACATCAGCTTGAAACAGTAATAAATTAGTATTTAGTTTATCATAAAGATTGTCATGAATTAATTTTCTATTTGCATTTATATCCAATAGTGCAGCAGCCGCTCTTAATGTTTTAGAAGTTGAAGATTCATAGACAAACCTATATGTATCTGTCAAAATTCCCAAATATAGATAGGTTGCAGCATCCTCCGGTATAATTACATCATAGTCAATACATAATTCTGTGACAATTTCACAAGCTGAGCTTGCTTCTAAAACAATGTTCAAATCTGCAAAATGTGTATTAGTGATATGATGATCTATATTTGCGGTATTTTTTGCTAGTTCAAAATATTTAACACTATCTCCAATTCTTTCAATATCACCACTATCCACAGCTATAAACAAATCTATTGAATCATTAAACTCATCATTATAATATAAATCATCTCTATATATAAACTCTAAATTAGTTGGAAAATCATCATTTTTAATAATTTTTACATTTTTACCTAAATTTTTTAACGTAAGAGCTAAACCAAAAGAGGATCCAATTGAATCCCCATCCGGATTTATATGTCCCGAAATTAAGATATTATGTGATTTTTGTACTAATTTGAAAAAATCATTCTTCACGTTCATTTTGTGCCTCTGTATCTTTTTTTATTACTTCACTAATCAATTTTTCAATTCTCATTGCTTCCTCAATGTTATCATCTAATATAATTTTTAATTGAGGAATATGTCTTAAGTTCATTCTTTTACCTAATTCACGTTTTATATAACCGATAGAACTTTGTAAACCATCAATTGTATCACATTTTTCCTTATCACTACCTAAAACTGAAATATAAATTTTAGCAGATTGTAAATCATCAGTCAATTCAATATCTGTGATAGAAGTTATAGGTGCAATTCTTGGATCTTTAATATCATTACTAATCATAACAGATATTTCTTTTTTTAATTCTGATTCGATTCTTTTGATTCTTTTTTTATCCATTTTTACTCCTATCTTTCAACTTCTTTATCAATAAATGCTTCTAAAGTATCTCCAACTTTTATGTCATTATAATTTTGAATACCCAAACCACCTTCATAGCCTTGGTTTAATTCTTTAACATCATCTTTATAACGTTTTAATGAGGTTATTTCTCCTTCATGTATTACAACATCGTTTCTTAATAATCTTATTTTTGCATTTCTTTGCATTTGTCCATTTGTAACATAGATACCAGCTATATTACCTACATTAGGTACTCTAAATACTTCTCTTACCTCAGCAGTACCAATAACTTGTTCAACAAACTTAGGTGCTAACATACCATTTATGGCTTTTTTGATATCTTCAATAGCTTCATAAATAACTCTATATGTTCTTATTTCAATATCCTGAGCTTCCGCTTGAGATTTAGCCCCTTGATTTGGTCTTACATTAAATCCTATAATAATTGCATCAGAAGCTGAAGCTAACATAACATCAGATTCATTTATACCTCCTACAGCCCCGTGAATTACATTTACTTTAACTTCTTCATTTGAAAGTTTAGTTAAGGATGTACTTACAGCCTCTATAGTACCTTTTACGTCTGTCTTAACAATTATATTAAGGCCTTTAACTTCCCCATCAGAAATTTTATTAAACAATTGATCCAAATTAACTTTAGATGTTCTCTTGATAAACTCATCTTTTTCTTTTTGTGCTGCTCTATCAGCAAATTTTTTACCTAATTTTTCGTCTTCAATAGCATAAATTTTATCCCCTGCTTCAGGAACATCTGATAAACCTAAAATTAATACAGCAGTTGAAGGTTTTGCTTTTTTTACTTCTTTTTGATTACTATCAAACATTGCCCTTACTTTACCACTTGAACGTCCAGAAACAACAAAGTCTCCCTTATTTAACGTACCTTTATTTATAAGTACTGTTGCAACTGGTCCCCTACCTTTATCTAATTGTGCCTCTATAACAATACCAACAGCCGGTCTATTTGGATTAGCTTTCAATTCTTCAATTTCTGCAACCATTAAAATCATTTCCAATAGCTCATCTATACCTTCACCAGTATGTGCTGATACAGGAATCATAATAGTTTTTCCACCCCAATCTTCAGGTGTTAAGCCCTGTTCTGCTAATTCGGATTTTACTTTATCAGGATTTGCTTCATATTTATCCATTTTATTTATGGCAACTATTATTGGTACACCAGCAGCTTTAGCATGATTTATAGCTTCAATAGTTTGAGGCATAACTCCATCATCAGCAGCTACTACCAATATAGCTATATCTGTTGCATTAGCACCTCTTAATCTCATTTGAGTAAAGGCTTCGTGACCTGGAGTATCTAAAAATACAATTTTCTTTCCATCAACATATATTGAAGAAGCACCAATATGTTGTGTAATTCCACCAGCTTCAGTACTTGTAACTCTAGAATGTCTCATTTTATCTAGAAGAGATGTTTTACCATGGTCTACATGTCCCATAACTGTAACTACAGGAGCTCTTAATTCTAAATCTTCTTCTTTATCTTCAAAGTCAATACTTGAAATATCATTTGCATCATTTTCTTCAACTAATAACTTTTCTTCAACTTCAATATCAAATATCATACCTATTTCTATTGCTTTTTCAATTTCAATTTCTTGGTTCATATTTGACATTATACCCATTTTCATAAGTTCAGTTATAATTACTGTTACCGGTTTATTTAATTTTTCAGCGAATTCTTTAATAGTAATACCTTCTTCAATATAAACAATTTTTGATTCAGCTTGTTCTTGCTTTACATCTTCTTTGAATTCAACTTGTAATTTTTTATCTTTTTTTTGTTTCTTTTTCTTCTTTCTATCTATTTTTTCATATTCATCATTATATTCTTCGTAATCTTTTATTTCTTCTTTTTCAATTATTTCTTTTTTCTTTTTATTTTTATTGCTCTTTTCTTCTTCAAGTTCAGCAAAATATTCTTTTATTAGTTCTAAGTTTTCATCCTCTAAAACTGACATATGACTAGAAACTTCTAAACCAAACTCTTCGTCTAATATTTTAATTAATCCTTTACTTGATAATTTTAATTCTTTCGCCAATTCATATACTCTTGTTTTTGACATATATACACCTTTCTACATAGTTTCCAACTCCTTGTAAATTTTATCATCTACGTTTGTTTTTAAGTGACGATTTAAAAGTTTTTTTGAAATCGCAGTATTCAAACAACTTTTATTTTTACATATATAGGCACCCCTACCATTAAGTTTTCCACTATAATCTATATTAATATTTCCTTCTTTATCTTTTACTATTCTAATTAAATCTTTTTTAGATTTTTGTTCTTTGCACACAATGCATTTTCTTAATCTCAAATCTGAATTACTCATTTATATCATCCAAAGTATAATTTTGAGAATCTTCATTTATAACTTCTTTAGTTGTTTCTTCAAAATCTTCATGAACTTCAGATTCCCTAAGCTTTAATTCTTCTAATTCTTTTAATACTTCATCCATTTTACTTTCAGCTTTTATATCTATTTTCCAATTAGTTAGCTTAGCAGCTAATCTAACATTTTGTCCTTCTTTGCCTATAGCTAAAGATAATTGACTATCCGGAACAAATGCTACTGCTTCTTTTTTGTCCGCATCAATATATACATCTACAACCTCAGATGGTGATAATGAATTTGAGATATATACTTTCATATCTTTACTCCAAACAACAATATCAATCTTTTCACCATTTATTTCTTCAACTATTGAGTTGACTCTGGCACCTTTCATCCCAACGCACGCACCTACAGGATCAATAGAACTATCTTCAGCATAAACAGCAATTTTTGTTCTATATCCTGCTTCTCTGGAAATTGACATAATTTCTACCGTGCCTTGACTAATTTCCGGCACTTCAATTTCAAATAATTTTGCAACAAATTCAGGAGCTCGTCTAGATAACAATATTTGTGGACCTTTACTTGTTTCTTTTACTTCTTTTACATACAATTTTACTCTATCTCCGGGTTTAAAATTTTCCCCTTCAACTTGTTCTTTTTCAGGTATATATCCCTCAGATTTTCCTAAATCTACATATATATTTTTATAGTCAATTCTTTGTATTATGCCATTTATTATATCTTTTTCTTTGTCAATATAACTTTCATAGATAACTTTCCTTTCAGCATCTCTTATATATTGTATAACAATATTTCTTGCTTTTTGAGCTGCTACTCTTGCAAAGTTTTTTGGAGTAACCTTTATCTTAAGTTCCTTACCAATTTTTGCACGTTTATTATGAAATAAAGCTTCTTCTAAGGAAATTTGAGTATTTGGATCAATAACATTTTCTACAACTTCTTTTATAGCTAAAACCTTAGTATCTCCTGTTTCTTCATTTATGCTAATTTCTACATTTGTACTATCATAATTTTCTTCAAAACTTTTTTCTAAAGCTCTTTCAACCGCAGTAATTATTTCTTCTTTTTTTATACCTTTTTCTTTTTCTATTTCATCTAAAGCTCTTATAAATTCTTTATTCATAATTATATTCTAAAACTCTAACCAAATTTTAATTAGGCTTATATCCTTTCTTTTTAATATTATTTTTTCGTTGTTATCATCTGATAATATAATATCATCAGAACTATATTCTTGTAAAATTGCCACATAATCTTTAATTCCATTTATCTTTTTATATAAATGAACTTCAATAATTCGTCCAATATTTCGCCTTAAATCATCATCAGTCTTTAACGGTCTATTTAAATCAGGAGATGAAACTTCAAGATAATAATGTACACTAATAGGATCTAATTCATCTAATCTAGCATCTAAATATCTTGAAACTTTTTCACAATCATCTATATTAATACCATTATCACTATATATATAAAACCTTAAATAATTTTCGCCATTCTCTTTAATAAATTCTATGTCAACTAATTCATACCCCATATCTGTTATATTAGGTTCAAATTCAAGTTTTAATTGTTCAATTAAATTTTTTGACATTATCACTCCTTGTAATGAATAAAGAGTGGACCTCTGTCCACTCTCTAGTAACGCTCTATCTACTAACATTATATCAATTAAATACTATTTAGTCAAATTTACATATTAAAAAAGTCAATTTGATTTGTATCTTGCATGCCATCAAAAACACCTGCATTTTCAAGTGTTTCGACAGCTGTCTTGTTAATTTTAGTTCTATTTATAAAATCTTCTTTAGAAATGAATTCTCCGGATTTTCTAGCTTCTGCAATTCTAATAGCCATTGATTCAGAAATATTTTCCATTGCCATAAGAGGTGCTAAAATAGTATTATCATCAATTACTTCAAATTCTAAAGGATGTGATTTGTATAAATCTACCTTTTCCATCTTTATATCTCTAGCATACATTTCCTCTGCAAGTTCATAACAGTAAAATTCATTATTTATATCAACATTATCTTGAGATTTTAATGTATTTATAAATGAAGTCATATAATCAAGTCCTCTTGAAATATGTGTATATTTAAAATCAGAAATTGCATTTGTAAAATATACAGCATAAAAATATGCTGGATGATGTACCTTAAAATATGCGATTCTAAAACTCATCATAACATATGCCACAGCATGTGCTTTAGGAAACATATATTGTATTTTCTGACATGAGTCAATATACCAGTCAGGCACACTACATTTTTTCATTTCCTTAATCTGATCATCAGATACGCCTTTACCTTTTCTAACTTTTTCCATAATATCAAATGCAAGTTTTTTATCCAATCCTTTTTCTATTAAATAGTTCATAATATCATCACGAGTACATATTGCACTCTTTAAATTACAAATTCCCTGTCTAATTAGTTCTTGAGCATTTCCTAACCATACATCTGTGCCGTGTGATAACCCTGAAATACGTATCAACTCTTCAAATGTTGTAGGTTTAGTATCTGCTAGCATACCACGAACAAAATTTGTACCAAATTCTGGTATTCCAAGAGAACCATCTTTAATATTTGTATATTCATGTTTGATATTAAGTTTATCAGTTGAGCTGAATATGCTCATTGTATCCTTATCATCCAAAGGAACTTTTACAGCATTTACTCCACTTTTATCCGACAATAATCTAATAATAGTTGGAGCATTATGTCCAAGTAAATCAAGCTTTAATAAGTTTTTATCTATTGCATGATAATCAAAATGAGTAGTTATAATTCCTGTTTCTTTTTTATCTGCCGGATATTGCACAGGTGTAAAATCTTCAATATCTTTATTATCAGGTACAATAATAAGACCACCGGCATGCTGTCCCGTTGTTCTTTTAACACCGGTAATATATCTTTTTACTCTATTTATATTTGCATTATCAAGTTGAATTTTTTCATCATCAGGGTAGTATTCTTTATATTTTCTTGCCATACCATATGCAGTTTTTTCAGCAATCGTACCTAAAGTACCAGCTCTAAATACTTTACCGGGTCCAAAGAATTTTTCTGTGTATTTATGGATTTTTGATTGATAAACAGATGCAAAGTTCAAGTCAATATCAGGTTCTTTATCTCCTTCAAATCCTAAGAATACTTCAAATGGAATATCAAAACCTTCTTTAATCATCTTACTACTGCATTTTGGACAAATTTTATCAGGTAAATCAACACCACAAGAATATCTTTCATCTTCGTTAAATTCTACATGTTTACAGTTTTCACATATATAATGTGCAGGAAGAGGATTTACTTCTGTAATATCTGCCATTGTTGCTGCAAAACTTGATCCTACACTACCTCTAGAACCTACTAAATAACCTTGTCTATTAGATTCCCTTACAAGTTCTTGAGCAATTACATATAATGAAGCATATCCATTTCCTATAATAGAATTTAACTCCCTATTTAATCTATTCTCAACTAATTGTGGTAGTGTTTGACCATATATTGCCCTCGCTTTTTCAAACGATTCTGTTTGTAATCTTTCAACAGCTTTTTCTACATTAGGTGGAAATGTACCATCTGCAATAGGCGAAATATTTTCAATCATATTATTTAATTTATATGAATTTGTAACTACAACTTCATAAGCTTTTTCAACGCCTAGATATGAAAATTCATTTAACATTTCCTGAGTATTTTTTAAGTAAAAAGCCCCAGAATTTTCCTGACTTCTCTTTCTTGGATAATTTTTTAATACATTTCTAAAAGGATAGTCTTTTTTATCAATATAGTAAACATCTCCCATAGCAATCGCAGGAATATTTATTATTTCAGCAATTTCTATTAATTTTTTATTAATATTTTTAAGATGATCTTCGTTTCTGATATAACCTCTTTTAATTAAATGATCACTGAAATCAAGAGGAATTAATGAAATAAAATTAAAGAATTTAGCTTCATTTAACAATATTTCATCATCATATCCAAGTGAAATTAAATTAAATAATCTACTTTTATAGTTACCGGTTCCGATCAAAATTCCTTCTCGCAAACTTTCTAAAATATCTAATGGTATACTTGGATTTCTATGATAGTATTCTAAATTTGATTTCGACACTATTATATATAAATTTTTTAATCCTATCTTATTTTGTACATATAATAATCCTTGATATTCTTTATGTTGAGCAACATCAAATGTTATATCCATTTTATTAATATTTTGATTAAATTTAATATTCAATTCATCGAGTTGTTTTAACATTTTTATAAATACTTCTGCTGTTGCTTTAGCATCATCAGAAGCTCTATGATGGTTTAGTAAATTTACCTTATAATGTTTTGTTAGAGTATCCAATTTATGATTTTTTAAATTAGGATTTAATGCCCTTGAAATATACATTGTATCAGCATAAACAGGCTTAAATTCTAAACCTACTTCACTTGTTTTAGCTAAAATAAATTCAACATCGAATTCTGCATTATGAGCAACTAAAATTGTGTTTTTTGTGAATTCTAAAAATTTAGGTAGCACAATATCAATTGTATCGGCATTTACAACCATATCATTTGTAATACCTGTTAATTCAGTTGTAAATTCACTTAATGGTTCCTTCGGATTTACAAATTCTTCAAAAACTTCTATTATTTCACCATTTCTTATTTTTACTGCACCAAACTCTATAATTTTGTCTGTAAAATTCGACAATCCTGTTGTTTCCAAGTCAAATACAACATAGTCTTTGTTATCAAGAGGTAAATTATAATAATTTCTAAGTATTGTCATCTCTGAATCAATAAAATTAGTTTGCAATCCTAGGTTAAGCTTAATACCATTAGATTTTGCTACTTTATAAATTTCAGGATATGCCTGCACATTAAATAAATCAGATACACCTACATTTTCATGCCCCCAAGTCTTTAATGTTTTAAATAGAGATGAAATATCGACTACAGATTCTGAATTCGTATATTTGGTATGAATATTAAACTCTATCCTTTTTTCTTTTGATAAATCTTGTCTAACAGGTAAAATTGTTTGTTCAATACTTGTAACATTTAATATAGATGATTTTTCCCACTCATCAAATGCATAAATTCCCGACAAAATTACATCCATACCATTTTTAAAATTAGCTAAAAAGTCCTCAATTTTATCACTTCTTACAAATATTTTACATGAAATTGCATAATAGCCATTATCTAAGGAAAACTTAATAAAACAACCGGATTTAACAGTTCTACTTTCAAGATCGTATACTTTTCCTTTAACTTTAACTTTGTTTGTATCATTAACTAAATCCTCTAGTTCGGTAAAATTAGCAGGTATACCTTTTGTAAAACCATAAGAAAACATTTCTCCATTTTCAGAAGCTTTTTTAACTACTTCTTTTTCCTGTTTCCTATCTTCTTTTTCTTTAGCTTTTTTTATCTGTAGTAATATTTCTTCTTCTCTTTTTTTTGCAATTTCTTCAATTACATCTTTATTATCAATGTTATTTTCTAAAAATTCTACTTCTATATCCAACTTTGAAACTTTATCCCTAAATCTTATAAAAATATCTTTAGTTTCATAAAATTGCTTTTGATTAATATGTAATAAAAATATAGTAAATTTCGGATCATTATATTCATATCTCAATGAAGGAAAAACTTCTGAAAAATAGTCAAATATTTCTTTTAATGTAAATAATGATATTTCAATGTTTACTTCATAATTTTCCAACACTTTATTAAAATATTTTTTTATATCATCAATATTCACATCTTCCTTCGAAAGAAGCTTTATATTAAGTTCATTTTCAATTTTAAAAAACGAAACTTCATCTAAAAAAAGTTTCGTTTTATTGTTTTTATTATATTCTTCTAAAAATTCGATAAATTGCATTATTACATCCCTCTAAAATAGTGAAATTACATCTTTAATTGTAACTAATAAAATTAGTCCAAGTAAAAATATAAATCCAACGATTGTAATTCTTTCTTCAAATTTTCTATTTATTGGTTTACCAATAATCATTTCACAAATTATAAATAATAATTTAGAGCCATCAAGTGCGGGTATAGGTAATAAATTAAAGAATCCTAAATTGATAGAAATTACTGCAGCAAATATTAGAAATGATTCAAAACCATTATTAACAACTGTGCCTACTTGCTTTATAACACCTACAGGTCCTGATAATTGATTCAATCCTAAAGCACCTGATACTAAACCTCTTAAACCATTCCAAATCTCGCCCATAGTATAGAAGGTCATATAAAATGAATATTTTAAATTACTTAAAATACCTCCTTCTAATACTGGTAAAATACCTATAGATTTTTGTCCATTTTTATCTACTGTATTTAATTCGATAGAAAGTTGTTTATTATCTCTTAAAATTAAAATATTTGCTTTTTGTTTAGAATTTCTTAATTCAGAAACTATTTCCGGAAAAATATTAATATTATTTCCATTTATCTTTAGAATTTTATCTCCGGGTTTAATTTCAGCCATTTGTGCTGGAGAATTATCTAAAACTTTATTTACAATTGTTGAGGGAGTCCCCTTAAATGCGTTAATACCAAAAAATACAATCACTGCAAATAACAAGTTAATTCCCGGTCCTGCTAAAATTGTAATAAATTTTTTCCAAGGTTTAGAATTATTATAACTTCTTTCATCCTCGGAATCACTTTCTTCTCCTTCCATCATGACATAACCTCCAATTGGTAATGCTCTTAATGAATAAAGAGTTTCTTTTCCCTGTTTACTATATATGGATGGTCCCATACCTATTGAAAACTCGTTAACCTTAATACCGGACAATTTCGCACCTGTAAAATGTCCTCCTTCGTGTATTGTAATTAAAAATAAAAACATTAATAATCCAATAATAATATTTATTGCTGTACTCATTATAACCTCAAATTAATAATCATTACGTATACTAAAGGCGCAACAAAGAGTAATGAATCAAATCTATCCATTATACCTCCATGTCCGATTAATATACTTCCATAGTCCTTAATACCTGCTTTTCTTTTTATTAAAGATGCAAATAAATCTCCAATTTGTGAGAAAATTGAAAATATTATAGCGAATCCATATAAAAATAAATCTTGATTTAAATTAAATATATTTATAAAAATATAAGTAAAGACTATACCACCTAAAATTCCACCAAAAGCTCCTTCAACTGTCTTTTTAGGAGAAAGTCTTTCTATCAACTTATGTTTACCAAATAATATACCTATAGCATATGCAAATGTATCTGTAAACGATGGTAATGCATAAGCATATAAAATCCATTTACTATCTCTTAAATTTAATAAAAGAATATAGGGTGCCGTTATATACAAAATTATAAAAATATTTCCTAATATATCATTAATTTTACATTCTTTTTTTAAAATAATAAATGAAAATATAATTACAATCATTAAAATATATAAGCTAAATGTAATCTTTATATCATAAAATAAAGTTGATAAAATAAGAATGCTGTTAAGTATATATAATAGTTTATCTTCGATAACATAGTTTATCTTTTTCAAAGCTTTTGATAATTCAAAAATAGCTATATTTGATAAAATAAGCAATCCACATGTGAGAATAGGATTATTAAAATAAATCATTGCTAATATAATAAATATTAAAATTATACCTGTAATCACACGTTTTAATAAATTACTTTTCATTTAATCCACCAAACCTTCTATTTCTATTTATAAAATTAATAATAGAATCTTTGAATTCTTTTTCTCCATAATCCGGCCAAAATATTTTTGGAAAATCAAATTCAGAATATGCAAGTTGATATAACATAAAATTAGATAAACGCTTCTCTCCACCGGTTCGTATAAGTAAATCCGGATCAGGTATATCTGATGTATATAAATATTTTGATAAAGTTAAATCATCAATATAATCTTCTTTTATCTTTCCCAATCTTACATCATTACATATTTTTTTTATTCCCATAGATATTTCATTTCTAGAACCATAGTTTAGACCAATATTTACTGTTAAACCAGTATTATCCTTAGTTTTATTAATAGCATATTCAACAGCCTTTTTACTTGTGAAAGGCAGCTTACTTATATCCCCCATTAATGTTAATCTTACATTATTTTCAATTAACCTATTTAATTCATTTTTTATAAATGTATTTAATATTGAGAATAAAGTCGACACCTCTATTTGGGGTCTCTTCCAATTTTCAGTAGAAAAAGCGTACAAACTTAAATATTTAATTTCTAATTTTTGTGCAACTTCGATAATTTCAACAACTTTTTGCATTCCTGCACTATGTCCTTTACTTCTATCTAAGCCTCTTTCTTGTGCCCATCTCCCATTACCATCCATTATGATTGCAATGTGATTTAATGAACTATTTTTTATTAATTCAATTAAATTTTTATCATTCATACGCTCCCTACCTATTAAATTATATTGTTAATAATTCTTTTTCTTTTTCTTTTGTAACTTCATCTATTTTCTTTACAAATTCATCAACTAAATCTTGAACTTCTTTTTCTAAAACTTTCTTATCATCTTCTGAGATTTCTTTATCTTTTTCAGCTTTCTTAATGCTATCAATCATATCACGTCTATAATTTCTTATACCTACTTTAGATTGTTCACCTTTAGCCTTAACCTCTTTTACAAGATCTTTACGAGTTGATTCATTTAATTCCGGGAAAGGTAACCTTATAACTTTACCATCATTTGAAGGTGTGATTCCCAATTCAGATGCTAAAATAGATCTTTCAATATTTTTTAATTGAGATACATCCCATGGCTGTATAACTAATAATCTTGCTTCAGGCACTGTAATAGTAGCAGCATTTTTTATAGGTGTCTGTGTTCCATAATAATCAAAATGAATATTTTCTACTAATGATGGGTTTGCTCTACCGGCTCTTATAGAATTTAGATTATCCTTATATCCTTTTAAATGTTGTTCAAAATGTTTTCTTCCATCTTTGATTAAATTATTTATCATTGTCTCCTCCAACAATAGTGCCAATTTTTTCGCCTTTTACAATTTTAACTAAATTTTCAGGATTATCAATACCAAAAACAACTAAAGGCATGTTATTATCCCTACATAATGATGTAGCTGAAGCATCCATAACACCTAAATTTTTAGTTAAAATTTCTTTATATGATAATTCATTATATCTTACTGCATCATCAAATTTATTAGGATCTTTATCGTAAATTGCGTCAGTACCTGTCTTACCAATTAATATTGCATCAGCTCCTATTTCTAAAGCTCTTAATGCTGAAGTTGTATCCGTTGAAAAATATGGATGTCCCGTTCCGGCAGCAAATATAACTACCCTACCTTTTTCTAAATGTCTTATAGCTCTTCTTACAATAAATGGTTCTGCAACTTCATTCATTTGAATAGCTGTTTGAACTCTTGTTTCCAAATTTATCTTTTCTAAGGCAGCTTGTACTCTTAATGCATTCATAACTGTACCCAACATACCTATGTTGTCTGATACAGTTCTGTCCATATCATCTTGATTTCTTCCTCTCCAGAAATTACCGCCACCAACAACAATACCTATTTGTACATTTAAATCATGTACTTCTTTTATAGTTTTAGCAATATTGTTTATTGCATTATCATCCATTCCAAAACCCTTGCCTCCCGCAAGAGCTTCCCCACTTAATTTGATAAGAACTCTTTTGTTAATATACATATTATATCTCCATAAATTTATATACAGTAAAAGAGAACAATTTATGTTCTCTTTTAGTAATCGTGAATATATTATTCGCCTCTCATTTGACTTGCAACTTCTTCAGCAAAGTTTTCTTCTTTCTTTTCGATACCTTCACCTACTTTAAATCTTGCATATTCAACAACTTCTAAAGAACCATTTAATTCTTTTGCTTTATCATTAATTGCTTCTTCTACAGTTTTATCTGCATCTAATACATATATTTGGCTATATAAAGCATATTGAGCATCTATTTGTGTATTATCTTCAAAGAATTTTGAAATTTTACCGGGAACAATTCTATCTAAAATATGTTCCGGTTTACCTTCTGCCAATAATTCTTGTCTAATTAATTCTGTTTCTTGAGCTAAAACGTCATCTGTAATTTGAGCTCTGGATCCATATTTAGGAATATGTCTTAATGGTTTTCCTAATCTTTCATTTTCTTCATTTTGAACTTCTAAAGCACCTTTTAATGCAGCAAGTTCTTTTTCAACAAACTCCGGAGATAATTCTTTATATGAAATATACTCTGGACTCATAGCTGAAATGTGCATTGTCACATTTTGTAATAATTGTTTAGCACCTTCTAATGTTTTTTCACTATCTGCTTTTGCTTTTAATACTACACCATTTGTATTATTGAAGTGTACATATCCTACTATTTCTTCATTTTCTTTTGCCATTAATGTAGAAATTCTTCTTACAACAATATTTTCACCAATATTTGCAATTTGTGTACTCATGTAATCTTTGAAGTTTTGTCCTTCAAATATTGTTTCGTTTAATTCTTCTACTGTTTTAATATTGTTATCAAATACATGTTTAACAATTTTATCTGATAATGCAACAAAGTTTTCGTTTTTAGCAACAAAGTCTGTTTGTGTATTAATTTCAATTAAAGTACCTTTTTTGTTATCTTCTGAAACAAGTAATTTTATAATTCCTTCTGCAGCAACTTTTCCTGCTTTTTTAACAGCTTTTGCTGCACCTTTTTCTCTTAGCAAATCAACAGCTTTGTCCATGTCTCCATTTGTTTCTTGTAAAGCTTGTTTGCAATCCATCATACCAGCACCAGTTAAATCTCTTAACTCTTTAACCATTTTTGCAGTAATTTCCATATATCCTCCTAAATTTATTTCTATATATTTATAGGAAGTAGCGGTACTACTTCCTATTAATTTTGCATATTTTATTATTTAAATTATTCTGCAGAATCTTCTTGTATTTCTTCGACAACTTCTTCTACTTCTGATTCTTCAGAAACAAAACTTTCTTCTGATGTATCATTTGATTCACCTTGTCTTCCTTCAATGATTGCATCTGCCATAGCTGCAGTTATTAATTTAACTGATCTAATAGCATCATCATTACCAGGAATTGGATAATCAACATCATCAGGATCACAGTTTGTGTCTATAATACCAACAATTGGAATCCCTAATTTTCTTGCTTCTTTTACAGCAATATTTTCATTTTTAGGATCTACAACAAACATTAAATCTGGTAGACCTGGCATATCTTTAATACCACCTAAGTACTTATTTAATTTTTCTAATTCTCTTTCTAAATTTAATACTTCTTTCTTTGGTAATAAATCAAAAGTACCATCTTCTGACATTCTTTCAATTTCTTCTAATCTTTTGATTGATTTTTTAATTGTATTGTGGTTTGTTAACATACCACCAAGCCATCTTTGTGATACGTAATATTGTCCTGCTCTTTTTGCTTCAAACTCTATAGCGTCTTGAGCTTGTTTTTTTGTACCAACAAATAAAACATTTCCGCCTTCACTAGCAACTTCTCTTATTACATCATAAGCTTCATCAACCTTTTTTACTGTTTTTTGTAAATCAATGATGTAAATTCCATTTCTTTCTGTAAATATAAATTTGCTCATTTTTGGATTCCATCTTCTTGTTTGGTGACCAAAATGAACACCAGCTTCTAATAAAGCTTTCATTGGTATAACTGACATATTTTTCTCCTTGTGTTTTTTATTTGCCTCCATTATCCTTCAATGTCCAACCTTACGGCACACAGACACAAACAAATAATGTGTTTATTTGACTTAAAAAGTATATCATATAATGTGTATTTTATCAAGCTTTATATTATTTTATTATTATAATTTTTTTATTAAAAAAGATGGATTTTAAAATCCATCTAAAAAACTATTTTTTTATTTTACTAATAAGTTTAATTATCCCTTTAAATAAGGAAACATAGTCCGTTGCATTAGTGAAAGTATTTGTAAATCTACTTGCTGTATCTGCCGCAGCAATCCCAACAACTTCAACTGTATCTGATAAATTTGTAGTTATGTTTGATACATTATTTGTTACTTTACTTACATCAGCAAGCGTTGAAGTAATACTTGGTTTTATGTCATTTACAATTTCATCTGTATTAACTAAAATGCTATTAATATTAGTTATAACATCCGGTAAATTTTTTAATGTACCATCTAAGCTTTCTTTATTGTCTTCTAATGTTTTATTGATATTACCAAGTAAATTAGCTAAGGATATAAATACTTTTGCTAAGAATATTAAACAAACTATTGCTGTAATAATAAGAACAAAAATCAATACATCATATAATGTGAAAGATATATTGATAGCGTTATTTGCTAACATATTTCCTCCCTATTATTTTTCTTTTTTTGCTTTTTCTTCTACTTCTTTTGCTTTTTCTTTTGTTTTCTTTGCAGCTTCTTCTACTTTATCCGCTACATCTTTTTTTGCTTCTTTAGCTTTATTTTTACCTTCTTCAACTTTATCTTTTACGGATTTTTTTACATCTTCAAATTGTTCTTCTACATCATCAGAAAAACTTCTCAAATCTGTTAATTTTTCTTCACCAAATTTATTTACTTTATCAACAACTTTATTATAAGTATTAGAAATTTCTTTACCTAATTCTTGAGATTTATCTTTGATAGTTTGACCTGCATCTTGTGCTGCATTTTTAATATCTTTTCTAGTTTCTTTACCTGATTTAGGAGCGAATAATATTCCTGCTGCTGAACCCAATAAAGTTCCTACTGCTAAACCTAATCCCACCTTACCAGCAGTCTCTCTTTTCTTTTGTCTTTCTAGCTCTCTTTGTTTTGCTAAAAAATAATCTTTTATTGACATAAATTTCCTCCCTTTGTTCTAGTAATAAAAAATATATCCACAGGTGACGAATAATTATACCTTCAATATGTGAAGGTGGGCTACCTGTCACCAATTTTTGTAGTCCATTTAAGGCATTACATCAATTTATGAACTCCGGATGCCCTTATAGTTAGTGTAGGTTAATTATAAAATCAACTGTGGATACATATATTATAACAGAAAATATTGCTTTTGAAAAGTAAACTATAATATGTTAATCTTTATATATAATATTCATGGAGGAAAAGATGAAAAAAAAGGTTAATATTTTTTCTAATCTATATAAAATTACAAATGAAATTAGAAAAATTGTTGAAGATGAATTAGTAGCAAATAACTTTATTGTTACCGATGAGTTTGACGAAAATGCTGATTTTAATATAGTTATCGGTGGAGATGGTACGTTTATAAAGGCTGTTCATGATTCTAATTTTTCTGAAATTCCTTTTATAGGTATAAATACCGGTCACCTAGGATTTTATAACGATGTACATCACAATGAAGTAGCAGAAACAATTCAAAAAATAAAAAATAACAACTATTTTATTCATAATTTACGCTATATCGGGAGTTTGACAGTTAAAAATAGAAAAATCGTTTGTAGGCATTGAAATGTCTATATTTTTTTGTCAAATTTTCCAAAGTAATTATAGTATTGTTTGGTATTGTATGATATAATATTACATGGGAGGATTTTATGAGACTTAATATTGTTAAATCAAAAAATGCTGAACAACTTTATATAATTAAATCCATCAGAAAAGATGGCAAATCTACAACTCGAATTATGAAAAAACTCGGTACTATGGCCTCTTTATTACCTAAATTTGGAAATGATAGAGAAAGTGTAATTGCTTGGGCTAAAAATGAAGCTAAGATTCTTACTAAATTAGAAGATGAAGGAAAAGTTTCTGTTGATGTTTCTTTTAATGAATTAAATCAAATCGAAATTGGTGAAAAGAACAATTTTAACATTGGATATCTTTTTGTAAATTTTTTGTATCACCAACTTGGTCTTGATAAAATATGCGAAGATATTTCTAAGAAACATAAAATTGAATACAACTTATCAGATGTGCTTAGTATGTTGATATCAACTCGTATTATTGCACCAGCCTCTAAATTATCCTCTTATGATTATGCTTTTAATTTTTTAGAACAACCTTCTTTTAAATTACAACACGTGTATAGAAGTCTTGATGTTCTATCAAAGCATTCTGATGAAATTCAAGCTTTGGTTTATGCTAATAGTGATAATTTAGTAAACAGGAACAAAGAAGTTCTTTATTATGACTGTACAAACTACTTTTTCGAAACTGAACAACCGCGTGGATATGCCCAATATGGTAGAAGTAAAGAGCATAGACCAAACCCTATTATACAAATGGGATTATTTTTAGATCGAAATGGGTTGCCTTTATGTTTTTCGATATTTGATGGTAACAAAAATGAACAACCAAGCCTTAAACCTTTAGAAAAGAAAATATTAAAAGATTTTGGATTATCTCAGTTTATTGTGTGCACAGATGCCGGGCTTGCAAGTTATGAAAACAGAAGATTTAACTCAATGTTAAATAGGTCTTTTATTGTTACTCAATCATTAAAAACTGTTAAAGATTTTATTCTACAATGGGCAATAGATCCAAATGGCTGGCAAATATCAGGGTCTAAAAAAACTTACAATATTGACAAAATTGATGAAAAACAACATGAAGATACCATATTTTTCAAAGAAAGATGGATAAATGAAAAAGGACTTGAACAACGATTAATTGTCTCATATTCAATTAAGCAAAGAAACTATCAAAGATTTATTAGAGAAAAACAAATTGAACGTGCAAAAAATATGATTAATACACCTAGTAAGATAAAAGATAGAAATCAAAACTCTCCAAAAAGATTTATAGATGAAACTAATATTACAAATGATGGAGAAATTTGTGATAAAAAGATTTTAAATCTAAATGAAGACAAGGTAAAAAAAGAAGAAATGTTTGATGGTTTCTACGCTACTTGTACAAATTTAGAAAAAGATATCAGTGAGATTATTCATATTAATAAGATGAGGTGGCAAATTGAGTCATGTTTTAGAACTATGAAAACAGAGTTTAAAACTAGACCAGTATATTTAAGAAATGATAATAGAATAGAAGCACATTTTCTAACTTGTTTTCTTTCATTACTAATTTTAAAAATTATTCAGATAAAAACTAAAAATGAATATTCTGAAGAAGAGATTTTGTCAACATTAAGATCAATGGATGTACACAAACTAAGAGATTTGGGATATTTAGGATCATATACAAGAACAGAAATCACAGATGATTTGCACGAATCTTTTGGATTTAGAACAGACAAAGAATTTATTTCGAAAAAAAGTATGAAAAAAATATTAAAGAAGACTAAAAAACGATAAACAATACTACATTTTTAAAAATATCAAAAGCTTTGAAACCCACTATTTACAATGTGTTTCAGAGCTTTTTTAATTCTAAAGTGTCAAACTCGAGATTACAAATTTCAAGCACTTACAATTAAGCATAGTAACATGAAAAAAGGAAGGGTCTTCATCTTCTTCAGACGACCCTTCCTTTACTTTTAGGCTTTGAATGTCTTATATTTAAATCCTACATATAAAAATTTAACTTATCTATTTAAATTTAATCTCTAATTGCGTTTAGTTTATGAAGCAAATACTCTTTTTTATTCAATGGATCATACGTTGTTTTTTTGCGTGCTTTTGAAAATTCAGCTGAAGCTTCCTTATACCCATAAAATTTTGTCACAAACATTCCTCTACCTTCTGTATATGAAGCTATTTTCATTTTATATTCTTTTGAATTTTCTACTGGAATTAATCCCTTTATTGAGAATTCATCCCCTATAACAATAGGATTATCAAAGGTTGCCCTCATAGTTTCTAAATCCCATACCGCTTTGCTTAAAGCATTTTGAGGAATCTTTAACTCAAACTCATGTAATGGCTCTAATAAAACAGTTTGTGCTTTATATAATGCTTCCATGAATACCATAGGTGTCACATTTCTAAAATCTGCTGGAGTGCTGGCTGGACTAAAAAATTCACCACAGCTAAGAGTGACTTTTACATCTGTAACCTCCCATCCAAATAATCCTTGTTTACTTGTCTTAATAACTGCTTCTTCAATTGCATTTTGAAAAGATTTTGGCAATGACCCTACTGAAACATTAGAAATATACCTAAGACCTTCGCCTCTCCCTGCTGGTTCTATTTCTAAGCCTACTGTCGCCCAAAATGGATTTAAGTCTTCCTGCATATGCATTATTGACGCTCCAAAACCTTTAGGTGTTTCCTTATAGATAGTCTCAATATTCGAAAACTCTACTTTTATTCCATATAAATCATCTAACATGGAACTTAGTATTTCCATTTGAACTTCACCGAATAAGTTGACATAAATTTCTTTATCTATGTCATTCATCTCTAATTCTAGTAGTGGATCTTCCTCTGCAAGTAATGTTAATGCTTTAAATAGCTCTGGATTTTTTTCTTTATCAATTGCAGAAATTGTTGTTTTTAATGCTGGTTTAGCTATAGATATATTTTTAATTTTATCATTTGAAATTCCAATAACATCTCCCACTTGGAAACTTGTAAGTCCATATAAAATACCTATATCCCCTGCTTCTATCCTCTGTGCTTCAACAACTCCCCCATTTTCTAACCTATTAATTTTCTTTACTTTTTCTGCTATCTCCTTATTAGGTACTTGAATTTTATCTCTTACAGATATTTTTCCTCCAAATAATCTTACATAAACCTTCTTTTCATTTTTACTTGTTCTTTCGATTTTAAATACTACTCCAGATAAATCACTTTCACAATCATCACCTGCAAATGGAAAATAACTACAAATTCCATCTAATAAGTCTTCAACTCCAAGTCCAATTGCTGCCGCACCACAAAATACTGGATATAGACTTCCTTCACTTGCATATAATGAAAGCTTTTCTTGTATTTCTTCTTTATCAGGTTCTATTCCACCAATATATCTTTCTAAAAATGCTTCGTCTAAGTCTGATAAAACATCAATAGCATCATCATTTATCATGCATGTATCAAATAGTTTTTTTATATAAACAGCTTTGCTTCCTACATCATATACTTCTTGTAATCTAACTACTTTATTGGACATATTCTTCTTTATATCTTCAAATACTTTATTGAAATTTGCCCCAATTCTATCTAGCTTATTTACAAAAATTATTGTTGGAATGTTTAACTCCTTTAATGTCTCAAATAATATTCTTGTTTGTGACTGAATACCCTCTACTCCTGATATAACTAGTATCGCTCCATCTAAAACACTTAATGAACGTTCAACTTCCGAAATAAAATCCACATGTCCTGGAGTATCAACAATATTAACCTTGACATTATTCCAATTAAAAGATATGGTTGATGATTTAATGGTAATCCCTCTCTTACGCTCAAGCTCCATAGAATCCGTCTGTGTATTGCCTAAATCAACTCTTCCAACTGATTTTATAGCTCCACTATAATATAATAAGTTTTCTGTTATAGTTGTTTTTCCTGCATCCACGTGTGCTACGATTCCTATATTAATTATTTTCTTCATAATCAATACCTCCAACTCTATCAACCACCTTTTTATCCATTATCATAGCAACAATATATAACACTAATACCGGTGTTACTAATAACGAAGTACATGCTATACCCATACTCACTGAAATATTTGTAGCTATGATTCCTATAATTGGTCCACCTAAAATTTGACCTAAGGAATTTATTTGTCCATTTATAGAAAGTACAGTAGATCTGGCCTTGTCATCTATATGTCCATTAAGCCATGCACTAAATATAGGTTTATTTATAGTTCTAAAGGTACTTGTCGCTAAATAAGCTATTAGCATTAAGTTAAATCTTTTTGTAATAGCAAATATGAACATAAATGATATATAAAATATATTTATACATAATAACAGCTTTCCATTTTTATTCTTATCATCATCCTTAAGCTTCTTTTCCATAAAATGCATTACTATAGCACTCAATATCATTCCTGCAATTCCAAAAATTCCGAACCAAGTCACTGGTTTAAGGTTTCCAAGTTTAGGAAGCATAGTATCTTGTAAAAAATGCATATTAGAAAGTCTATCATAACCTTCACTGGATAATCCATAAAATAAAGTTACTGAAAGCAAAATTATAATTATAGGTTTATTTTTTATAAATTTAAGACCAGATTTAAAGGTATATCCCATCTTTTTAAAAGTATTTAAATCCTCTGGAGCAGATGATTTAAAATTATTTTCTGGCATATATAACCATAAAAATAATGCAAGAATTATAAATAAGACTCCACTAACTATAATAGGTAGTCTTACAGATAAATTAGCTATTACAGTGCTTAGTACTATTCCAATAACCGATCCTATCTGTCCTGCTTGTGCTCCCTTTATATAAATTTTATCCAAATCTTTATCTTTCTCTTCTTCCGCAATCCAAGCTTCAACAGATCCACTAATAAAAGTAGAACCTAATCCCCATACAATCTGTGCTACAAGTACGAAAACGAAACTAGAAATAGAACCTTCTAAAATAAATCCCACTCCTGTTAAAACTACACCAATAACAATAGATAGTTTACGACTGTACACATCTGCAACTATTCCTGTAGGAATTTCAAATATAAAGCATGCTACTTCTAAAGTAGTTCCAACAAGTATAAACTGAAGTGGATTTAAATGCACCGTTTCAATGTGATACACTACCATAACTGTAGCTACTAACGAAAAACACATTGCTGCAATAGCTGAAAATAATAAATAAGTTTTATATGCTGAAAGTTTATTAACCATTAATCATCACCATCCTAGTATTTCTTAAAAAATTTGTTTGTTTTTCATAATCTTCATATTTAAATATATAAATCATCAAAATAATCTCCTTAAACAAAAAAAAGCTGCAAATGAACATAATTCACTTACAGCCTCATAATCATATAACCTAAATATAAACATAAAATATAGAACTTTAATTATATAACTTATGATTAAGCTATTCAAATTAAAATCTTATACCATATCTATATATAGCAAAAATAGACATAAAAATACCGTGTTTAGAACACGGTTTTCCTATCCTGCAAATAAAGATGTAACATGCTCATTATAATACTGATTATTTTTAGAGTACACAAATAAACATGGTAATATCAATATTATAAATAATTGATTCCACCACAAATAAACCTTGAGTTATTCAAGATTTTTCATATACTTTTAAAAATAATCCTTATTCAGTTAATTTAATTAAAAATTACCTCTTTGCGCATATTTACAACACCTTTACATTTATATTTTTCATGTTTATATTTTAGCATAACTACATTATATATTTTTTTTTATTTTTTTTCAATATTTTTATATTTATATTTATCCAAATTTAATTAAAATCAAAAAAGACTCTAAATTATAGAGTCTTTTTTAGTTATCACAAAAATATTACTAATTATTTGTTTTTTTCTCAAGCCGGGAGTTTGACAGTTAAAAATAGAAAAATCGTTTGTAGGCATTGAAATGTCTATATTTTTTTGTCAAATTTTCCAAAGTAATTATAGTATTGTTTGGTATTGTATGATATAATATTACATGGGAGGATTTTATGAGACTTAATATTGTTAAATCAAAAAATGCTGAACAACTTTATATAATTAAATCCATCAGAAAAGATGGCAAATCTACAACTCGAATTATGAAAAAACTCGGTACTATGGCCTCTTTATTACCTAAATTTGGAAATGATAGAGAAAGTGTAATTGCTTGGGCTAAAAATGAAGCTAAGATTCTTACTAAATTAGAAGATGAAGGAAAAGTTTCTGTTGATGTTTCTTTTAATGAATTAAATCAAATCGAAATTGGTGAAAAGAACAATTTTAACATTGGATATCTTTTTGTAAATTTTTTGTATCACCAACTTGGTCTTGATAAAATATGCGAAGATATTTCTAAGAAACATAAAATTGAATACAACTTATCAGATGTGCTTAGTATGTTGATATCAACTCGTATTATTGCACCAGCCTCTAAATTATCCTCTTATGATTATGCTTTTAATTTTTTAGAACAACCTTCTTTTAAATTACAACACGTGTATAGAAGTCTTGATGTTCTATCAAAGCATTCTGATGAAATTCAAGCTTTGGTTTATGCTAATAGTGATAATTTAGTAAACAGGAACAAAGAAGTTCTTTATTATGACTGTACAAACTACTTTTTCGAAACTGAACAACCGCGTGGATATGCCCAATATGGTAGAAGTAAAGAGCATAGACCAAACCCTATTATACAAATGGGATTATTTTTAGATCGAAATGGGTTGCCTTTATGTTTTTCGATATTTGATGGTAACAAAAATGAACAACCAAGCCTTAAACCTTTAGAAAAGAAAATATTAAAAGATTTTGGATTATCTCAGTTTATTGTGTGCACAGATGCCGGGCTTGCAAGTTATGAAAACAGAAGATTTAACTCAATGTTAAATAGGTCTTTTATTGTTACTCAATCATTAAAAACTGTTAAAGATTTTATTCTACAATGGGCAATAGATCCAAATGGCTGGCAAATATCAGGGTCTAAAAAAACTTACAATATTGACAAAATTGATGAAAAACAACATGAAGATACCATATTTTTCAAAGAAAGATGGATAAATGAAAAAGGACTTGAACAACGATTAATTGTCTCATATTCAATTAAGCAAAGAAACTATCAAAGATTTATTAGAGAAAAACAAATTGAACGTGCAAAAAATATGATTAATACACCTAGTAAGATAAAAGATAGAAATCAAAACTCTCCAAAAAGATTTATAGATGAAACTAATATTACAAATGATGGAGAAATTTGTGATAAAAAGATTTTAAATCTAAATGAAGACAAGGTAAAAAAAGAAGAAATGTTTGATGGTTTCTACGCTACTTGTACAAATTTAGAAAAAGATATCAGTGAGATTATTCATATTAATAAGATGAGGTGGCAAATTGAGTCATGTTTTAGAACTATGAAAACAGAGTTTAAAACTAGACCAGTATATTTAAGAAATGATAATAGAATAGAAGCACATTTTCTAACTTGTTTTCTTTCATTACTAATTTTAAAAATTATTCAGATAAAAACTAAAAATGAATATTCTGAAGAAGAGATTTTGTCAACATTAAGATCAATGGATGTACACAAACTAAGAGATTTGGGATATTTAGGATCATATACAAGAACAGAAATCACAGATGATTTGCACGAATCTTTTGGATTTAGAACAGACAAAGAATTTATTTCGAAAAAAAGTATGAAAAAAATATTAAAGAAGACTAAAAAACGATAAACAATACTACATTTTTAAAAATATCAAAAGCTTTGAAACCCACTATTTACAATGTGTTTCAGAGCTTTTTTAATTCTAAAGTGTCAAACTCGAGATTATAACAGAAAATATTGCTTTTGAAAAGTAAACTATAATATGTTAATCTTTATATATAATATTCATGGAGGAAAAGATGAAAAAAAAGGTTAATATTTTTTCTAATCTATATAAAATTACAAATGAAATTAGAAAAATTGTTGAAGATGAATTAGTAGCAAATAACTTTATTGTTACCGATGAGTTTGACGAAAATGCTGATTTTAATATAGTTATCGGTGGAGATGGTACGTTTATAAAGGCTGTTCATGATTCTAATTTTTCTGAAATTCCTTTTATAGGTATAAATACCGGTCACCTAGGATTTTATAACGATGTACATCACAATGAAGTAGCAGAAACAATTCAAAAAATAAAAAATAACAACTATTTTATTCATAATTTACGCTATATAGACTGTAAAGTTTCAACAGATGATGATATTTATGAGTTTAATAGCTTAAATGAATTAGTACTAAAAGCAAAATATACCTCTGTATTGCATTTTAATTTGTATGTCGATGATGTAATGTTAGAATCTTTTGCCGGTGATGGCGTAATGTTTTCTACCCCATCCGGCTCAACAGCATATAATTTATCTGCTGGTGGTGCAATTATGTACCAAAGTATTGATGCATTTCAAATAACTCCTTTAGCACCAATAAGATCTGCTTTACATCGTTCACTTGATAAAAGCTTAATTGTTCCGAAAGATACAAAGATTAAACTTATAACAAGAAAAAGAGAAGATACACAATTTGCTCTTGGTATAGATGGATTACATCAGGAAATAGAATCTATAAATTATATCGATATACAACTTTCAAAAAATACTATACAAAAAGTTGTTTTTGATAAAAATTGGTTTTGGAAAAATATTAAAGAAAAATTTATATAAAATTATATATCTTATTTGATTTTGTTCATACTTTTAAGTAAAAAAACTTGTTTAGATTTTCAAATTTTACTTTGATTATCTAAGCAAGTTTTTATTACACATTATTCTTTTAAAAATATATTTTCATATATGTTTTCATTTTTTATTTAGATTAATATCATGCGTCACTATTGTTTCAAATTTTCATTTATAAAATCAATAGTCTTTAATGCTATAGGAGCTGCTAAAGTACCTCCCATTTTTTCTGTGTTTTCAATCATAACAACAATTGCATACTCTGGATTTTCTTCACTTGTCATACCAACATACCAAGCATTATTTTTCTCTTTATCCCTTTCAGCAGTACCTGTCTTCCCCGTTAAATATTCACCATTAGATAATCTAAAATCGTTATATTTTCCGGTAGAATATAAATATTTTCTTAATTTAACAGCAATATTTTTTTCAATATTTGATGATAAAATTTTCTGATTTACAAATTCATCTTTCCCGTCCCTTACAATTTTATTTACTATATAAGGTTGATTTACAACTCCATCATTTGCAATTCCCATAGCTATAATCATCATATCCATCGGAGTAACTAATGTGTCACCTTGTCCATATGAAGCATTTGCTTTTTCTAAATCTGAAAGTCCTTGCTTAAATGGAAAATAGGAGTCAATAACTTGAATCGGAAAATTATAATTTTTACCAATTCCAAAATCTTGTAATGTTTTTATAAATAGATCATTATTTATAAACTTTGATTTTTCAAAAAAATATGTGTTAGCTGATACATTTAATGCTTTTTCTAAATCAATATCACCATATCTTTTGCCCTCAAAATTATGAACAGTATACCCTGCAATTGTAGCTTCTCCGGTATCTTTATATTCCAGATCTATTCCACTTCTTAAAAACACAGTAGATGTTAATATCTTAAAAACTGAACCAGGCGTATATTTACCTTGTGTAGCTCTGTTTAGTAGTATACCATCTTTAGAGTTCATTATTTCATCCCAATCTATTTGTATTTGATTTACATTATATGAAGGTTTTGAAACTAATGTCACTATTTCTCCGGTTTTAGGTTTAGTTACAATAACCGTCCCCTTATTTTCTCCTAATAAATCATATACATATCCTTGTAATTTATCATTAATTGTCAAATATATATCATTACCTTTAGCTTTTGATGTCAACATTCCGGAAAGTCTTGTAAATATATCTTCATTATTTCTAATATCTAATAATTCATTATTATATGATTTTTCTATACCATATTTTCCATATTTAACAGTATTGTAACCAATAATATTTGAGTACATAAAACTATAGGTATTCTTTCTATGTAGTCCGTTATTGGTTTCAATAGTTTCTGTAAGGAGTTTTCCATTAACATCATATATTTTTCCTCTTTGAATCTTAGTTTCGTCAGCAGAGTTTCTAGCATTTAATGAACTTTTATTTAATTCATCCGCCTTAAAAAATTCAAAGTATACTAAGTAAATTGCCTGTATTAAAAATAATATAACAATTACAACAAGTAAAAATATTAACTTTTTATCCTTCGAGTTTTTCATATTTATCTCCTGCTCTAGTTGTTAAAAATTGTAATACTCCCAAAAGAATGAAATTAACGATTGTCGAGGACCCCCCATAACTTAAAAAGGGAGTGGTTATTCCTGTAAGGGGAATAAGTTTTAATATCCCACCAAACATGATTAAAGTTTGAAACGCATAAATTAAACCAATATTCATTGAAAGTACACTGTAATAGTCGGATTTAAGCTCCAATGCTACCTTAATTGTTTTATAAAAAATAATAATATAAATCATCAATAAGGCAAACCCCATAAAGATGCCCATTTCTTCAATTACTGCCGCTAAAATATAATCAGTTTCAATAACTGGTACTAAATCTGGACGTCCAAGTCCTATACCTGCACCAAAAAAAGATCCATTTGCAATTGCAAAAAGTCCTTGTATAATTTGATACCCCCTATTGTTATAGTCTTTCCATGGATCTAGCCATATATCAATTCTAACTTTAATATGTGATAAAACTAATGATGCTAAATATATTCCTATTATACCTATAACAATATTTAATATAATAAAAAAATATCTACGTTCAAATATAAACATGGTAGATAAAAATAAACCAAATAATAACACTGCAGTCCCCAGTTCTCCTTGTATAAAAAACATTCCTGAAAATATATATGTTGCAATTGCTAAGTAATATTTACCTAATCTTTTTGTTTGATATTCTTTAATATTATAATAATAGCTTGCAAGCATAAAAATATATGTTATTTTGGCAAATTCAGATAATTGTATTGTAAATAAACTCCCTACTCTTATCCAGTTTTTTGCACCACCACTCCTAAAGCCTAATGCAAATGTTACTAAAAATGTTAAAAATGTAAGTACAAAATATAATACAAATTTATTTTTAAGAAATTTATCCATATATTTCATTATAAAAAATACGATAAAAAATATAGTAACTCCTAAAAAATACCACATTAAATGTTTATTTGCAGTAGGATTATCCAATCTTATCATTATTATCAAACTAACAGAAAATAATAAATTTACAAGTAATATGAAAGTACTATCTCCTTTAGTAATTTTAGGTACAATGATATTTGTTAAAAAAGTTAAAAAAATAAAAATTAATGAAAAAATAATTGTAATATTTTTCGTATCAGTATTTCTTAATAAAGATAAAAATATACCGACAAATTGAAAAATAAATAAACCAAATATTAGAAAAATATTATAATTTCTTTTTTTTATTTTGTATTGTGCAATACTTCTACTTATATCCATAAAAACTCCTAATTAGATTTTGGGTCTACAAACTCTTCAACAAATTTAATTTTGTACTCACCAATTTCTATTATGTCATCATTAATTAACTGATAGTTTTTGTTTACAAATTCTCCATTTAAAAATGTGCCATTAGAAGAATTTTTATCTACCAAATAATAATTATCTGATGATTTAACTATCTCAGCATGATATTTTGAAATAACATCTCCACTAAGTACTATATCATTATTTAACGCTCTACCAATACTTGTATTATTCTCAAGTAAATAATTTTTTGAAATACCATCTGAATCAACTACTATTATAAAATATTTTTTTATTTTATCTTTAATATCAATATTTTTTATATCAAGTATAATTAATTTTACAATTATATAAATATAATATAAAACTATAAATATAAATAAAAATTTAAAAATTGACGACAAAATTATATATAAATTAATTTCTCCAACAAAATTAGTAAAAAATATTTTTCTTAATTCATTTAATAAATTCACCATATAAACTCCTTTTTAATTTCTATGATATTATATCAAATAAAAAAGAAAGGGACAATAATTCCCTTTCTTACATTTTCGTAATACTATTTAGTTGATAGAATCTTTGAATTTGCAGCATCAAAAATTGCTTCTACCATTTTATCTCCTTCTTCTTGTGTTTCTGCATTTGAATAAATATATAGTTTAATCTTTGGTTCCGTACCGGAAGGTCTAACCACATACCAAGATCCGTCGGACAAAATATATTTTAATACATTAGATTTTGGTAATCCGGTATTATCATTTTGATAATCAATTACTTCAACCAATTGTTTACCATTAATTTCTTTTATAGGATTTGATCTATAATCATCCATAATTCTACCGATTAACTTTTGTCCATCTAATCCTTCTAAAACAATTGAAATTAATTTTGAGCCATGATAGCCAAATTCTTTATATAATTCTTGTTGAACGTCTAATAAAGATTTACCTTGGGTTTTGAAATATCCAGCCATTTCCATAATCATCATCGCAGAAGAAACAGCATCTTTATCCCTAACATTTGTACCATATGAATACCCAATGCTTTCTTCATATCCAAATACAAATGTTTTTTCCTTTGTCTTATCCCATTCATTTGCCGGAGCATAAATATTTTTAAAACCTGTTAATACATTCATGCTTTCAACGCCATATTTTTTAGCAATTTTATCTGGTAAATCTGAACTTACAATTGATTTAACAATTACAGGGTTTTTAGGCATTTTTTCTTGAGCATCTAATCTTGAAAGAATATAATATGTCAATAATGAACCAATTTCATTACCTGTTAAAAATATATATTCCCCATCTTTATTTCTTACTTCTAAAGCAGTCCTATCTGCATCAGGATCTGTAGCTAATAATAATTCAGCATTTTTTTCTTTACCTAATGCCTCAGCATATTTAAATGCTTTAGGATCTTCTGGGTTTGGATATCCAACTGTTGTAAAATCGGGATCAGGCATTTCCTGTTCTTTAACTAAATATAAATTATCAAATCCCCTTGCTTGTAAAATTTTACTTACTAATTCTCTACCTGTACCATTTAATGGTGAATATACAGCCTTGATTGATTTATCAATATTTTCGTCTTCTAAAGATAATGATAAAACATCATTAAAATAGCTTTCGATAACTGAGTCATCAACATATTCAATAATACCTTGTTTAATACCTTCTTCAAAATCAATGGATTTTACATTACTAAAATCACCAATTTCTTGAATATGGCCTAATATTTTATCAGCAATATTATCTAATATTTGAGAACCCTCTTCCCAATATGCTTTATAACCGTTGTATTCTCTTGGATTGTGAGAAGCTGTAATCATAACACCGGAAATTGTTTTTAATTTTCTAATTGTATAAGAAAGAACAGGTGTTGGTGTAATATCTTTATGAATATACACTTTAATTCCATTAGCAGCTAAAACTGAAGCTGTAATTTTCGCAAATTCTCTTGACATATGTCTCACATCATGAGAAATAGCTACTCCTCTTTTCTTTGCTTGTTCACCAAATTCTAAAATAGTATTAGCTAATCCTTGTGATGCTAAAGAAACAGTATATTGATTCATTCTGTTTGTCCCAGCTCCAATTTTACCTCTTAAACCAGCTGTCCCAAATTTTAAATCTTGATAAAATCTATCTTGAATTTCTTCATCATTTCCCTTTAATCCTAATAATTCATCTCTTGTTTTTTGATCAAAAAATTCGTTATTTAACCATTCTTCATATCTTAATTTATAATCCATTTTTACTCCTCCACTAAACTATAGACATTTGTCGAATATCCATCAATACTAAATTCGTTTACGAATTCATCCTTAAATTCATTTTCCCAAATTAGATTTAGTTTATATATTTTACCTAAATTAATAGATAAACTTTCTCTATTTTTTGAAAAATTATGAATTATCAAATATTTTTTATCTTCTTTCTTTATTGTAAACGCAATCACAGAATCTTTCAACCCATTTATAAAAGTTAAATTGTTTCTTACATCTTCAGCAGTTGTATAATTGAATATACCTAATCTTTTACGTAATTCAATTAAATTTTTAATTTTTAAAAATATGTCATAATTTTTTTCCTTTAGTGACCAATCTATACCATTAATATTACTTGGTGATGCATATGAATTATGATCCATATATTTTGTTCTCAAAAATGAGTTTCCTGAATGGAAAAATGGTATTCCTTGTGCTGTCATTATTATAGAAAATGCCATATATGTTAAATCCTTAATATCTTCTTGTTCCACATTTGATTTTAAAAGTTTATCATAAAATATTAGGTTATCATGTGCATTAAAGTAATTTATACTTTCAATAGGATTTGCAAATGATGAAGCATCATTTGCATCTAATCCAATAGAACCCATTAGACCATTTTTAATATTCTTCTTTAGATAATATTCACCTTGAATGTATCCCTTTACACTACCATCATTATCACCTTTAATACTATCTCTAATGAAAGGATTAAATATTGCAAATTTTTTATCTTTTTGTGCTCCTATAACAATTTGCTTATCATAAGGAAGTGGTGAAGGTAAGGCCATCCATGGCTCCCCATAAATTAAAATATTAGGATTAATTTCTCTTAATTTTTCTATAGCTAACATAATTGTATCTATATCAGTTAATGCCATTAAATCGAATCTAAATCCATCAATTTTATATTCTCTTGCTAAATAACAAAGGGATTCTACTATGAATTTTCTAACCATTGGTCTCTCAGATGCTAACTCATTTCCACATCCTGAACCATTTGTAAAATTACCATTTTCGGATCTATAATAATACATCGGCTCAATAATATTAAACGGAGAATCACTTGTTCTAAAAGTATGATTATATACAACATCCATTACAATAGACATTCCATTTTCATGATAATTTTTAATTAATGTCTTAAATTCTCTTATTCTACTATATGGATCATTTGGATTTGTTGAAAAAGATCCTTCGATATTGTTATATAACTCTTGATCATATCCCCAATTATAGTTTTTAGGATATTTCGATAAAGGTTTTAATTCATTAACAGTTAAATAATCTGTTACAGGTAATAAATGTATATGAGTAACACCCAACTCCTTAAAATGGTCTAATCCCGTTGAAACATTATTATACTTTGTACCTGTTTGCGCAGCACCTAAAAATAATCCTCTATTTTCTGCTCCGGAATTTTCATTAATGGAAATATCGGCAATATGTGTTTCTACAATTATAGCCTTATCCTTATCATTAAAAGGTATTTTATGTTCTATAAAACCTTCTGGATTTGATTTTGATAAATCAATTATTGCTGTTCTTTTACTATTTGCAGAGCTTGCAAATGAATAAGGATCAGCAACTTCCATTCCATCAATTAAAAATGTGTAAAATTTACCTTCCATATTTCCATCTAATATTATCTCAAAAACATTATTTTCATCTTTGATCATATTAAATTCAGTTTTTGATTGAGTACTATAAGAATCATATAAACATAATGTAATAGATTCTCTAGAAGGAGACCATACTCTAATAATTGATTTTTCAGGACTATAAGATAATCCAAGTTTAGTTTCTAACAGTTCATTATTTATTTCAAACATTTAATTCTCCAATATTTCGTTATATTTTTTTAAGAATGATTTATCATCAATCTTTATTGTATTTTTACAATCATTTACTCTAGTTTGATACCATTGATAAGTATTTGTATAATCATCAATTGATTTTTCAATTACAGAAACATATTCAAATAAATCTTTAAATATATGATTCTCATCATTAAAATAATATATTGAATTATATATTTTATTAATATCGTAAGGAAATGTCTCTTTAGGCAAATATCTATAAAAATTAAACATATCTTCTATTTCTTTATTTTGATTTAAAAATTCAAATAGATTATAATTATTTTTTGTTAAAACGGTTTCATAATTATCCCCAAACATATATTTACTAATTTGATTTTCATCTATACATATATTTTGATAATTACTTCTACATGTTAAAAATGCCGCTCCGGTAGATAACGACTTAAATATAAATACATCTTTTAATTGCATTGATAATAATTCAAGACTTTGATATATATCTGCCGCCGGTATAACAACACTTGACTTAGTTAAGTTATAATTTTCTATAAATACAATTTTTATTTTATCTTTTATAAACAAATCATTATTTATCTGATTTGCAAGTGCATTTATAAACTTAATATTTTCTTTTGTAAAATAATAATTTGGATAAGACTTTCCACCAAAGAAATAAGTTCTTTCAGCTATGCTAAGATTTGGATTTTTCTTTAATCTATAATATAAAAGAGCTATACCTAAGGCGGATAAAATCTGCCTTTTATATTCATGAAAAACTCCCATATTCATCACAAAAGCAGAATCAACATTAATTAGATTTTTATCAATATCTAAATACTCTAATAATTTCCATTTATTTTCATACTTTAATTTTTTAAGTTTTTCAGGTGTTAATTCTAAAATATTATTTTCATTAATATCCTTATCATAATAAATCTCTTTTAAATACTGATTTGTATCATAATTAAAATCAATAGTTTTAATTTTGTAATTATAAAAATCATAATATTCTTTCATAAATTTATACTTAATTAATTCTATATGTGAACCATTTAATGTTATGATATTTTTTGAAATATAATATGCAATATTAATCATACATACATATCCATCTCTAATAATTATCAATGGTAAATTGAATTTTTCATTATTTAAAAATTCATCTTTAATATGTTTATCCAACATATAAATAATATCTAAAATATTTGGACAAATTTCATTAATTAATTTCAAATCCCAACTTTCAAATGTTTCAGGTAAAAGTGAATGTTGAAAAAATATAAAAGTTTTCTTAGCAATTTCCAAAGAATTTTTAAAAGTTAATTTATGTTTATTTATTAATACATCAATAAAAACAAGAATTGACATTACAGGATGAATATCGTGAATCTGAATTTTAACATGTTTATATATATTATATACTTCATCATCTACATATTTTTTATATTTTTTAAAAATATCCTGAATTGAAGAGCTTGCAAAAAAATATTCTTGTCTTAATCTAAGTTTTTTCCCTTCAATATTACTTTCAATAGGATACAAAAATTCAACAATTGAATTTGCCCTATTAATATCTTTATATGCATCTTCAATATCCCCATTTGAAAATTTCTTGAAATCTAAATCATTTATTGAAAAACTTTTCCATAATCTCAAGGTGTTTACATGATTTCCATCATTCGATAATAAAGGAATATCATATGGGATAGCTTTAACAGCATAATCCTTAAAATTAACATAATGACTAAATCCCTTTTCATGCTCCCAAGGATTTTTATTTACTTTCCAATCATCAGGTTTTTCAATTTGTTCACCATTAACAATTTCCTGTTTAAGCATTCCCCTTCTATACCTTAATCCATAAGCATAAATATTATGCTTTTCACTAGCAAATAAATCTAGCATTGCACCGGAAGTTATGCCTAAATCACCAAAACCTAATGCAAACTCAATATCTTCATCCTTTATATCTTCAAAATTTAAATTATGTTTTTTAAATAATTCTTTTACCTCATTTAGTAAATCAAGTTTTATTAGATTTTTTAATAATTGATTACCAAATGAATATTCAAATGATAAAAGATAGACCTGTTTGTCTTTTCTGGCACAAGCATAAGACTCAAACCATTTTTTTCCAATAATTTGTCTTACGCTATTTGCAAGAGATGTAAATAATTCTCCATCCCTTGCACAATCAAATTGTTTAGCAAATAATTCATATAAATTATCCTGAATTCTTTGCTCAATATCACTTATATCTCTCACTATAAACTCCTATACAATGATATATATTCATCACATGATTTATCCCAATCATAGTTAGAATTCATTGCATTTTTTACTAATTTTTTTAAATCTTTTTTATTATTATAATATAAATTAATCGCTTCTTTAGTCTTAAATAATAACTCATGAGCATTTATATTTGAAAATGTAAATCCTGTTCCATCTCCGGTAAATTTGTTATATGGTATTACAGTATCTTTTAGTCCTCCTGTTTCTCGTACGATTGGTAAAGAACCATATCTCAAAGCTATTAATTGAGATATGCCACAGGGCTCAAAAATAGACGGCATCATATAAAAGTCACTCGCTGCATATATCATATTCGCCTCTTTTGTGTCAAAATATATTCTTGCAGCAACTTTTTCAGGATATTTGTATTCAAAATACTTAAACATTTCTTGGTATTCATACTCACCGGTACCCAAAATTACAAATTGTATATCTTCTTGAATCAATTCTTCAAATATATATCTTAAAAGATCAATACCTTTCATTTGTGCAAGTCTGGTAACCATTGCAATTAAAGGAACATCCTTTCTAACCGGAAGTCCAAATCTCTTTTGCAAAAATATTTTATTTAATACCTTATTTTCAATTGTACTATAATCATAATTTTTAAAAATAATTTTATCTGTTTTAGGATTCCAAACATCAAAGTCTAATCCATTTATAATCCCGGATAATTTATATGAGTAATGATTTATCACTCCTTCTAATCTTTCTCCAAAGAAATCATATTTTATTTCTTCAGCATAAGTTTTAGATACGGTATTAAATTTTGTAGAATGAATTATACCTGCCTTCATGAAGTTAATGCCGAAATCAAATTCCAAATCATTATAACTCAAATATTTTCCAGGTAGTCCAGTCAAAAAGAAAATGCTTCTATCAAACTGACCTTGATATTTTATATTATGTATTGTGTACAATGTCTTTACATCATTATAAAAATCGTCACCTTGTCTAAAATCATTTACATATACCGAAACTAAACCTGAATGCCAATCATTAGAATGAATCACATCACACCTGAAGTTTAAATATTTTGGTAATATAACACTAGCCTTCGAGAAAAATATAAATCTTTCATAATCATCATTTTCACCATAAATATTATTTCTCTTAAAATAGTCCTCATTATCTAAAAAATAAAAAATAACGCCATCATATATTAGTTCAAATACACCACAGTATTTATGTTTCCAAGAAAAATCGACGTAGTAATATCCAATATATTTCATTCTTTTTCTAAATTCTTCATTAATCTTAGAATACAATGGTAAAACAACTCTTATATCATGTCCTTTTTTTCTTATAGCTTTAGGTAATGATCCTGCAACATCTGCTAATCCTCCTGTTTTAATAAAAGGAGTAGACTCACTTGTTACATATAATATTTTCATTTATTTCTCCAATACTGTTTTCTTAGGTACTACATAAGGATTATTTTTCGTTCCTTGTACAAATACATTTTCTTTAATTACACTAAATTTATCAACTATTGTATTTACAACAATTGCTCCTTCTTCAATTACAGCACCTTGAAATAAAATTGAATTTTTTACAATGGCATTTTTACCAACTTTTACCCCTCTAAATATCACAGAATTAGTCACTTCCCCTTCTAAGATACATCCATTGGCTATTACTGAATTATTTACTTTGTTTCCCTCCATATATAATGTTGAAGGCTCATCTTTATTTTTAGTCAATATACCTGCTCCCATTAAAAATAAATCTGTATATATACCTGTTTTAATTAAATTAAGATTTGCCTCATAAAATGTATTTAAATCTCTAACATATTCAACATGTGATTTAATCTCAAATAGTCCAATATTCAAATGTTTTTTATTATTCATTATAGATTGTGATAATGTTGCAGCATTATCTTTTTCATGAGCATCAGTTATCACTTTTTTAAAAATAGATTTTTTTATTAAAATATGATCCATAAATAAATTAAATACATTTTCAGTACCTAAATTTACACCAATATTTTGTATTTTATTATTTTTATCTAAAATAACTTTTCTTGCATTTAGATACCTTCCTTCTGTATCTTCCTGTTTTCTATATAAAAACATTACATCATAATTATTTTCAATAAATTCATCATATGCTGCACTAACATCAATTTTTGAAATTACCATAGGATTAGCAATATATATATTTTCACATTTACTCTCATCAACAAATGTAAGAGAATTTAAATATGATGTTATTCTTTTATTTCTACTTTCATATTCATTTATTGATGGAGCATTAATGACTAAACCATTTTCTCTTTTAGCCATTTCCCAATGTTTTCCATTACCAACATGATCTAAGGTTGATCTGATATGTTTTCCACCATGCAACAAAACTTTAGTTACACCGTGTTCTGATAAATTAGATAATGTAATATCTATAACTCTATATCTAGCACCAAAAGGAAGCATATAATCTGGTCTAGTATTTAATAAAGAGCCGTAAGGGGTTGTTTCAAGTCCTGATTTAATTATTGCCATTAGATTTTTCATACATATCTCCTACTCTTCAGAAATTCCATCTTCTGATACTAAATATACCTTATCAGAATTTAATTCACCTATTACTGTATCTTCAGATATTTCTATATCATTATTGATAACAGCGTTAAATACCTTGGCACCACTTTTCACTATTACACCAGGCAATAGTACAGAATTGCACACTTTGGCTCCATCTTCAATTGTAACCTGATCAAATAAAACGGAATTTGTTACACTACCTAAAACTTGACAAGCTTCATTTACTAAAGTATTTGAAACTGATGCATCTTTTCCTATAAAATGAGGAGGTAAATTTTTAGATGTTGTGTGAATTCTCCAAGATGTATCATATATATCTAATTCATTATCTGATTTTATTAAATCTAAATTTGCTTCCCAATATGATCTGACAGTCCCTACATCTTTCCAATATCCATTAAATCTATATGCTGACATTTTCTTATTTTCACTTAGCAATTCCGGTATAATATCTTTACCAAAATCATAAGTAGAATTTTCTTTTTTATAGTCTTCAATAAGAGCTTTTCTTAGAACATCCCATGTAAATATATAAATTCCCATAGATGCTAAATTACTTTTAGGTTTTTTAGGCTTTTCTTCAAATTCTATAATATAATCATTTTCATCAGTATTCATAATACCAAATCTTGAAGCTTCCTGCCAATCAACCTCCATAACAGCGATAGTTACATCTGATTTATTTTGTATATGATGTTTTAACATTTTATCATAATCCATTTTATAAATATGGTCTCCCGATAAAATCAACACATAATCAGGAGAAATATTGTCTAAATAGTCAATGTTTTCATAAATCGCATTAGCTGTACCTTTATACCATCTACCACCTTTTTCTGTAAAATACGGTGATAATATTTTTAATCCACCCTTTAATCTGTCATAATCCCATGCTTGCCCTAAACCAATATGTTCATTTAAATAAAAATGCTTATATTGAGTTAAAATTCCAATATTATCAATTCCGGAATTGGCTGCATTTGAAATTGCAAAATCAATTATTTTGTATTTTCCACCAAAAGGAACAGCAGGTTTTGCGGTATTAGATGTAAGAGATTTAAGTCTACTTCCCTGTCCTCCAGCTAAAAGCATAGCTACCATGTTATGTTTCTTGCTCATTTTATCCTCCTATTTGTTTTTTGCTTAATTTTACAAAAAGTGCTTGATAAGGCGGTAAATCTATATCAATCGAATATGGTTTACCATGTATTGAATAATCAATACTATACAATGGTGTATTTCTTTGAACTTCACCACCAAAATTTTTATGTGCAGAATTTAGTACGATTTTATAAATTCCCTTATAATCCACACCATATCTATATTTATGTCTATATACTGGAGAAAAATTAAAGAAACATAATATTTTATTATTTTCTCTATCTATTCTTTCAAAAGCAATTATATTTTCATCAGCGTTTTCAAATTCAATCCAATTATATCCATCGTATGAATCATCAATTTGATGTAGAGCTTTTTCATCTTTATAAACTTGATTTAGTTTTTTTACAAATTCTTGTAATTGTACATGTTTTTCATAATTCAATACAGACCATGATAATTCTTTATTTTCATTCCATTCTTCAAAAGTACCAATTTCATCTCCCATAAACATTAATTTCTTACCAGGATGTGCATATTGATATGCATACAAGGCTCTTAATGCCCTAAATTTTGTATCATAGTCCCCAGGCATTTTATTAATCATAGATTTTTTTAAATGAACAACCTCATCATGTGAAAATGGTAGAATATAATTTTCACTAAAGCAATATGTTATTGAAAATGTCAATTTATCGTGATGATATTTTCTAAACGCAGGATCTTTTTCCATATAATATAAAGTATCATTCATCCATCCCATATTCCATTTATAATCAAAACCTAAACCATCAGCATAAACAGGTTTTGTTAAATTAGGAAATGCTGTCGATTCTTCAGCAATCATTATTGTATCTGAATGATATAAATGTACAACAGAATTTAATTCTTTAACGAATTCAATTGCCTCTAAATTTTCATGTCCACCATATTCATTAACTAAGTTTTTACCACCATAGTTTAAATAAAGCATAGCAGAAACGGCATCTACCCTTAATCCATCAATATGGAAATATTTTAATAAGAATAATGCTGACGAAATTAAAAAATTCTTTACTTGTTGTTTGTAAAAATCAAAATAAATTGTTCCCCATCCTTCTACGGCAGATCTGTATTCATCATTTTTTTCAAATACTTCACTACCATCAAACTTACTCAAACCATGAGCATCTCTTGTAAAATGAACAGGAACCCAATCCAATATTACAGAAATTCCTCTCTTGTGAAATTCGTCTACAAGTCTCATAAAACCTTTAGGATCACCATATCTTGATGTAATCGAAAAGTATCCGGTAACTTGATATCCCCATGATCCATCAAAAGGATATTCTGTTAATGGCATAATTTCAACATGTGTAAATCCCATATTTTTAACATAATCGGGTAAAACCTTACATAAATCATCATATGAATAATAGTTATTATCAAAATGTCTCATCCATGAACCAAGATGCAGTTCATAAATTGACATTGCTTCATGTAAATGATCTTTCTTCATCCTATTTTTTATAAATTTATTATCAGACCACTTGTATCCATTTATATCATATATTTTACTTGCTGTAGCTGGTCTAAATTCCGAATAAAAAGCATATGGATCAGATTTTTCTATTTCACGAAAATCTTGAGTAATAATTCTATATTTGTAATTATTATATTCATAAAAATTCTCAATACATACATTCCATATCCCTGAATTATTTATATTTTTCATGGGAATATTATTGGCATTCCAGTCATTAAAATCACCAATTAAAAAAACTTCTCTAGCTCTTGGGGCATAAACTGTAAAGCTTGTCATTGTTTTTCTTTTTAATTTATACTTATGACAACCCATAAATTCATATGATTCATAATTTTTTCCTTCATTAAAAAGATAAATCGACTCATCTAAGTCATTTCTATAATATAAATTTTTATATAATTCAGCCATCTTTTAACCTTCCTTTAATGCATTTGCAATAGCTTTTGTGACTGAAGGTATAAATTGTTTTTTTCTTGATAATAGTCCCTTTACCATATATCCATTTTCATCGAAATCAACTCCAAATTCGTTTGAAACAGAATCATTAAATCCGCCAACAGTAAATACTAATGATTGTTCATTAAATATATCTGTTATGAATAATGCAAAGAAATTTAATCTTTCTTTTTCCTTGATTTCTTCCATTTCAAATTTAATATCTTTTATAAACTTATTAACTGAGGATAAATTAGTTGTAAATGCTTGAGAAACTCTTGCTTGTTGCCCTTGAATTTCAAATCTCTTTGAATCTGTCATTAATATGCCTTTAGCACTTTGGCCTTCTAATGATGTACCTGCAGCAAACATTTCCTCAGCATATTTTTCTAAATCAACTTCAGCAATTTCAGCTAATTCACGTAATATTTTTTTATCTGTTTCAGTTGTGGTAGGCGATCTAAAAAGTAATGTATCAGATGTAATAGCTGAGACCATTAATCCTGCAATCTCTTTTGATGGAACAATACCATTTTCTTTATACATCATTGCTAATATTGTACATGTACAACCTACTGGCATGTTTCTAAAATAAACAGGTGAACTTGTTGTAATATTTGCAACTCTGTGATGGTCAATTATCTCTAATATTTCCACATTTTCTCTGTCATCAATAGATTGGTTGCTTTCATTGTGATCAACTAAAATTAATTTTTTCTTCTTATCATAAAGTAAATTATTTCTATTTAATTGCCCTATAACTCTCATTTGTTCATCAACAACAGGAAAGTTTCTATATCTTGTATTTTTTACTTTTCTACTTACATCTTCTAAATATTCTTCCGGTGAAAATGAAAGCAAATTATCCTTTGTCATTACATAAGATACCGGAATCGCTTGTGGTATTAGTCTTGCAACCATAAATGAGTTATATCTTGTTTGTAAAACAATCACATTATTTTCTATTGCTTTTTCCAACAAATCCTTTTGCATTCTATGACCAGAAGTTACAATGATAATTCCGGCTTTTCTCTCAATAGCTTCCAATTGTGACAAACGTCTATTTCCAACAATAAGTATATCGCCCTCATGCACATGACCTTCATCATCAACTTCAGAAGCATAGACTAACATTCTTCCATTGTATTTATTTGGATTTTCTGGCATATGAATAATATCCCCGGCTATAGTTTCAACAATATTTTCAACTTTAGTATTTGCTCTCCACAATATTTCATCATCCCAAACATCCATATATGCTTTTGTTAAATTTGAAAGGGTAACAATACCTTTTAATGTATCATTTTCATCAACTACAGGTAAAAATGAAATATTTCTAGGTTGTAAATGATTTGCAGCCTGATATATAGAAATATCTTCTTTTACTGTAAGAGGTTTACTCAAACCTAAATCTCCAATAGTTTGCTTTAAATTTTTAACAAAGATAGGAGCTTTTTGTCCCCATCTTTCAATAACCCACTTAGACTCTAAATTTAACTCACCAAGTCTAATAGGAATATATTCATTTTCTTTATCAATTTTATTTTTTAAATCTGCATAAACAAGTGCAGATGCTATAGAATCAGTATCTGGATTTTTATGTCCAGTTATATAAATTTTTTCCTTCATAAACTACTCCTTATATATAAATATTAACATAAATTACAGTCCTAAACAATTGATTTTTAGCATAACTATATAAGCATTTGTTAATGTTTTTAGCATTAATCTTAAAATTATTTATATAGCATATTTAATTATTTTTTACATAAAAACAGAAATTCTGTAACAAAATAGTTTCTAAATAAATAGTATTAATGAATAAAATATTCATTTTACCACATATAATCTATGAAAATTATACCCCAATACTTTAATTATTAAATAATACTTCCTGATAAATTTCGGATTTTTGGTTTTATTTTATTTAAGCTACAATGCCAAAGATAAAACCATTAGTTTTATTTTCGGATTTTTGGTTCTATTTTACTTAAGCTACAATACCAAAGATAAAACCATTAGTTTTATTTTCGGGTTTTTAGTTCTATTTTACTTATGGTATAGTACCAAAAAGACTAAAAATAAATCATTAATTACTAGGAAACTTAAAAAAATTAAAAAATTAAAAGAGAATTAGAAATTTTAGTCTCTAATTCTCTTAATATGTTACCTTAATACTTTGTTAATGCTACTTGTGTTTTATAGCTATTTGACAAGAAAGTGTAAAGTAAAATTTTTAATTACTTTTCTATTGCCTTTTTCAAATTAATCTTCACCATTTAACTTTAATGCTTGCTTAAATACATTTTCACCATTCATTAAGCCATAGTCTTGCATTGGGATAACATCCATTTTTAAATTTGGATATTTTATTTTAAATTTATCTAAAACAAATCTTACTTGTGGTCCAAATAAAACTACTTCTATTTTTTCATTTTCAATAACTCTATCTGCCGCATCTATAGCTACAGCTTCAATTTTTGTATCAAAATTATTTTCTATTGCGTATTTTTTCATTTTTGATACCAGTAAACTAGTACTCATACCAGCACTGCATACTAATAAAATTTTTTTCATATTAAAGTTCCTTTCAATTTATAGCTTTATATAATTCTACTATTTCCACAGCTAAATCTCTAATTGCCATTGACATCATAAGATGGTCTTGTGCATGAACCATAAGTAAGTTTAATTCAACTGTTGAACCCTCTATTTCTTTTTTTATTAATTTTGTTTGTATATTATGTGCATTTAAGAAACTTTCCTTTGCTAGGTCCAGTACTTCATACGCTTTTTCAAAATTACCTTTTTTTGCTTCAAAAATAGCTTCCATAGCATAAGATTTAGCCATTCCACTATTTGCTATCAATTGAGTAATTTCATCTTCATATTTCATAGCACCTCCTTTAATTTTTAATAATTTATAATTTCAGAATTAATATTTTTTTCTATAACATCTAATTGTTTATTTAATCGTTTTTTTATTTTTGATTTTAATAAAAATTCCATAAACTTTTGATTCCAATTATTAAAAATTTTATCACTTATAAATTCTTCAGTATAAATCAAAAATGTATCATTTTCATCTATTTCTTGCAATTTATAATTTATAATATATTTTCCCCTAGATGTATAAATTGTTGTTTCAAATTCATTATTTTCATTTAATTTTGTAATTACAGCTTTATTAAATATATATTTTCCATTAAACCATATTTTTTTTATATATGAAAATCCTTCAGAAATATTTGATTTTGATATATCAATATTATTAAATTTAAGTTCTTCATAAAATAATCTCATTATAGTTATAAATAAATCTGAAGTGTTACTTTTTATTTTTTTTTTCATTTTCATTATCTTTAATCCTTTTATTTTTACTATACATTATAAAAGCAATAATTAAAATACATAATCCCATAAATATAGTTATTATCTTATATTTTTCATAAGGTGAAATTAAAATTAATATAAACCCAAAAGTAAATAGACTTAAAATCCATTTTTGCTTATTATTAAATTTCATATTTATTATTCATCTTATTTGCTAATAATACAAAAGGAGTATAAATCATAACAGCAAGTACAATTAAAAGTAACGAAACTATTGCTGCTAACCAATCTCCACCTGTAGCTAAAAACGCATATATCCCAGGAGGCAAAATCCAAGGAACAGCTGCTAATACAGGTCTAATTACTCCTAAAGATGTCAATGTATATGCTATTGATACTGCCAATGGTGGAACTATTAACCATGGAATAGCATATATTGGATTTAAAACTATTGGGATACCAAAAGTTATTGGTTCATTAATATTAAATATACCCATAGGAGCACTTAATTTTGCTATAGCTCTTGAATCATCTCTTTTAGAAAAAATAAATATAGCAATTATAAGTGCAATAGTTATACCAGAACCCCCCATTTGTCCAAATGCATCGAATGACCCTCTTGTCCATAAGTATGGTAAATCTTTAATACCTTCAACTCCATATTTTAAATAATGTTCTGCATTTGCTGTAGTTGCTGGTAAATAAATTCCATCCATAATTGGAGCAAGAACATTATGTCCATGTATCCCAAAGAACCAAAATAGTTGTACTAAAAATGAAAGTAAAATTACCGAAAATATACCTTGTGATAAGCTCATCAGAGGGATTTGTATATATTTTGCAATAATATCATTTAATACCATTCCTGTATAATTAGTCAATAAGAATGACAATACAGCACTCAAATAAATAGAGATAACTGATGGTATAATTGCTGCAAAAGCTTTTGATACAGCTGGAGGAACAGTATCTGGTAATTTTATAATTAAATTTGCTTTCATTAATTTAATATAAATCATTGTAAAGATAAGTCCTACTATCAAAGCTGTAAATAATGCAGCTGATCCTATATGATTTAAGCTAATAAATCCCCATGAAGAAACAATTCCTTTTACACCTTTTACTTCTGCTTCAAATGTAGCTACCTGTGGTAAAAATACAACAAAAGAAGATAAAGATACTATAGCACCTGCTATAGGGTTTACTTCATAATCTTTAGATAAATGATATCCAAATGAGACTATAAACGCAAATGAGATTATTGCGAATGATGCAAACCATACTATACCATTTATATTTATTAACCATTGCATGTTTTGAACAAATCCTGTCCAACCTGCTGCAGTTGGTAAATCCCTAAAAAATACATTTAATAGAACTGCTACAGAACCAACCATTGTTAATGGCATTATTGCTATAAACGAATCTCTTATTGCAACTAAATGTCTTTGTTGACCAATTTTAGTTGCAACTGGAATAAAATACTTTTCCATCCATGCGATTAATTTATTCATATTTTCCTCCTATCATGAATATTTATAATATTAAGGAAATCGCTTCCTTGCTTTGATAATATCATAATAGTTAAATAATATTAATTCAGACATTTTCCATTTCTTTTGAAAATGTCTGAATTAGTACTATTTATTAAAATTATTATATACAAATCAAAATTTTACATTCACCTTGATATCAAATCTATTATCTCTTCTTTAGACTTAGATTTTATTATTCTCTCAACGCTTTCTTTTCTATCAATTAATTCAAGTAATAATCTATACATTTCTTCAAATCTTTCCTCTGAGTTTTTTTCAACATTAAGAATTATGACTACTTGCACCTTCTTTCCTGACCAATTTATTGTTTTTTTTAATACACCCATTGTTAAAAATGTTTCATTAGAAATTGGTTCAAATGGATGAGGGACAGCAACTAAATTACCAAAAGCTGTTGATATAATATTTTCCCTCTTCATTATATTTTCATAAAGTGTATCTGGTGTTTTTCCTTTTTTTACAATTTCATCAGATAAAAATCTAATTACATCCTCCTTATTTTCAAAATCAAGACCTAAATATATATCCTCTTTTTTCAAATACTTTGTACACTTTTTATTGTTACTTTTTTTATAAATAAAATTTTTTATATCTTCAAAATTTGACTCTCCTAAAATATCATATATAAAAATAATAGGCACATCTAAATCCATAGAAAAGGGAACTGTGCTTATTATTAAATCCAAATTTTCATTTATATAATTTTTAATATTATATAATTCAGTAGTATCTACAATCTCCAATTGATTTGAAAAAATTGAATCTAATTTATATTTAAGTAATCTTGAACTGCCTATTCCTGTAGTACATACGAGTAATGTTCTAATAGGTTTTATATTTAATTTTGCTCTTTCAATTGCAGCTCCTAAATGAATTGCAATATAACCAAGTTCATCTTCGTTAAATATAATACCTGTTTTTTTATATATAACATCTGACGCAATTGATGATGCTTCATAAACAAATGGATAATTTATTTTTATAGATGATAACAATGGATTTCTAATATTCATATTGTTTTTATATCTATATATTGCAGGTTTTAAATGTAATGCTATTGAAGCTAAAAGTTCCTTATCTTCTAACAAATCATACCTTAAAACTTTTTCTACCTCTTTTACAATTTCAAAAGCTAGTTCTTTTATTTTTTCATCTTCATCTAAAATTTTATTATTTTTATTGTTATTTATTATTAATTTTGTACCAAGCAAATGCATTGTAATATAGTAAACTTCATCCATTGGAAATTCAATATTAAATTTTGACTCTAAATCTTCTACAATTTTTTCAGCTATATGAAATTCATTACTATTTTCAATATCAATTTCAATATTATTATTAAAATATTGATTTATAGATATTCTTTTTATTGCTATGGCAATATGAACCACTAAATTATTAAGAGCAATATCTGAAAGTTTAAGATTTGATTCGGTAATATTTTTTATAACAATGTTATATATTTCATTAAGATTATTCTTATCAAAAAATTTTGAGTTATTAGTAAATCTTTTATAAAAATTCTTATTTATATCATAAATTATTGTTGATATAGCATTTCTTATAGCATTTTCTGATCCGATTATCTTCATTCCATAGTTGGGCTTTATATCAAAATCTAAATTATATTTATTTAACATTTTTCTTGTTTCTTTCATATCATTTTGAATAGTAGATCTTGAAATATACATAGTATCCATTAAATCTTCTAATTTAATATATTTATTTGAAAATAAAAATTTTAAGGCAATATATGCTATTCTATTTTTTGGTTCAGAATAATCAAATTCAAAATTTAGTAATTCCTGTTTTTCAAACTTTTCATATAATTCTTTATTTTGCATAAAAATTTTATACAAGCCGTTTGAATCTTTATTAATTTCAGCATTAAATTTTTCTAAATTTTCATTAATTGATTTTATATCATTTCTAATAGTTCTTTCAGTAACATTCTGTTTTTTTGCAATCTGAGAAATATCCATAGGATTATTTTTTAATTCTATAAGTATCTTCTTTTGACGTTGAATCATTTTTCCTCCATATTTATTAAAACATTGACTTTATAATACTTATATCATTTAATAAAATTTCAATTTCAATTTTTGATAAATACTTTTTTCCAAAAATAAATTTAGTTTTTATTCTCGAAAAAATCTGATCTAGTAAATCTTTATTTCTTTCCTCAATTCTTTTTATTTTATACGAATCATAGATTCCCTCTTTAATTTTTAAATATCTTAATGAAATATTTGTATTTTTATCATTATCATTTGATGGATAAACCAAGAAGCAATCACCGGGTTCAAAACTTGAATGTGTTGAATCCTCAATAGGATTTTGAGTCCATGCATCATATGCCCATCTTAAAAATCCGTCACAAAGAGAGGATAACACAACGGTGTAGTATGTTTCTGCATTTTCACTTAAAACAAAATTTCCAGGTCTATGTCCTACGCATGAATAAAGATAAGTATCAAATCCCTTTCTTCTTCTATCTTCCACAAAATTATGATATCTTAATCTATCCTTTTCAAACTCAATCATTGAAACACTGACTTGCTGCACATTTTCCAAATATTTTGCATTTTCAGAATAATTATCAATTGCTGCGGAAATTTTTATGGTATTAGATTTAGAATTTTTAACCGATGATAATACCTCAAAAATTTCTTTAGAAAATCCTCTTTCATCAATTCCAATATATATCATATCAAACCATTTTTTCTCTTCTAAATGAATATAAAAATCACTTAAAAACTCTCTCCAAACAGTACAATACCTCTGACTATCAAGCATATATTTTTCAAAGATTAATTCTTCATTTGAGTAATAAGTAAATGATTCATGCCATGGAGCCATGCCATAAATAATAATTTTTTCTTTTCCTAAATTTAATCCCTGACAGAATTCAACCCATTTATCAAAATTAGTGTAATCAAATCTGAATTTTTCTCCTTCTTTATACCACTTTATCATTGATGGATACTTAATTTCATTTTTACTATATGTTTGTCCTCCCCATGCATCTTCACATAATGTAGCTGTTATAGCTCTACCACCTAAATCATAGTATAGCTTCATATGTTTTTCTAAAATTTTAAAATGTTCATGTGAAAATGGTTTTACACCATAATATTCAGCTACAGAATATGGATATTGCCAAAGTTCTAAATCAAATTTATATTTATTAAAATCAATATATCTATGTGATATTTTCACACAAACTTTTTTACTTATATACTCTGTAATTTGAGAGTTATACAATTTAACCTTAAATACAAATTCGGAATCAATATCATAAGGAATATTAATCTCTGCGTAAAAAGATTGAAAATTACCTGCTTTAACTGAAGCTTTGTTATCCTCAATTAATATATCCGAAGCAACTGCCCTATTCTTTTTTTTATTCAAAGATATTGGATAAGTAGGGTCACCTTCATAAGCTAAATTTTTTTGTACTTTATATATCTTATATTTTAGTGGATTTTCAAAACTTAAATCGATATCATATTGGTCATCTTTTTCAGAATATACTAAAAAATGTAAAATTAAGATATCATTTTTCCACCTTTTATAAGTTAAAACATCTTCTATTAATTCAAATTCTTTTAATGTAATGTTGTCATATTTTAAATTTGAATCTACAATCTTCAATTTCATTTCAATTACCCATTCTTACTAAATATTTTTCATACAATTTTAAATCTAATTTATACAATACATATGTTAATATTGCAAACAACAAATTCCAGAAAATCGGATATAAAAATACGTAATTGCTATGAACAACAGCATCAAAACGAATTGAACCCACTGTAATACCAACTACTAATATCGTAAATAGTATAAGTAGTAATGAAGGAATTAACGATCTGGCACCTTTAATGGCTTGATTTGGATTATCCCAATTTGTATATGGCCACAATATCCCAGCTATAAATGACAAAGCACTAGTAAACATTGATGTTATAAACATTGTAACAATTGAACCTAATATTATAAAAATATTAAATCTAGCAAATACATTTAACAATATTACTAATGGAGAAACTGCTATCATAATAAGTACAGATGATGCAAGTAATCTTCCCAAAATTTGATCCTTAGCAGAAATAGGAAGTACTTTCATAATCCATATATTTTTTCCTTCTCTACTAAATGTTGATGAAGTAAGTTCCGAGCCACTTGAAGAGAATAAAGTAAATAAAGTAACAAGCATAATTGCCCCTGCAATCAATAAAATATTACCATTTTCCATTTTACTGATTTCATCATAAAAACCATTTATTTTTTCAAATACATTATTACCGTTATTGGTTATAATCGGTATAGAAAATGCTATCGTCATAATAAATCCAAAAGTAACCTTATTTACTAAATAGATTGCAGTACCAAAGATATTTTTTATTTCTTTTCTAAAAATAAGTCTTAGTACTGAAATATTGTTAATATCTGACTTACTTAATTTTATTTTTTTACTTTTTGAACTATTAACATTTAGTATACCTGAAACTAAAGCATTTTTACCCATTGAAATAGTTATAAATGTTGTAAATAAAGCTATAACAAATAATCCGAATAGGCTCAATACCGAAGTCATTATATTTTCAGAGATTAAAACATCTGTACCTAATCTAATTTGAGGGAAAAAATTTAATAATGTATTTTTTAGATTTCCAGCTGTTCGAAGCAACAATGTCTCATTTAATTCTTTTGTAAAATATTGAAATACAAATTGTAACGCAATAACGCTCCCAAAAAATAAAATATATGCCCCATATTTTAATAGATTTTTTAATCTAATATTTTTATTTATAAATTTCATTATATATACAACAAATAAGGTTATAATATTAATTAATATCAATGATATTAATAGTAAAACAATAACTGATAAAATATAAAATATAATAGGTTTTTCTAAATAAAGTCCTGTTTTAATTATTATAGGAAATGATAAAATCACACCATAAAATAGCGAACTTACAGCATAGAAAATAATTCTACTAGCCATTATTTCTTCAGGTTTAATCGGTAATCTAAGAAGAATCTTTATATCATTTGAAAAATAAAATTTACTAATAATTGTAGTTGTAAAAAATACTAACACTAAAAATAAAAATACAAATTGCGATAATACAATTAATTCTTTAGCATAACCATTTTCTAAAAATAAATCGTAAATATTTAGTAAGATAGATTGTGCAAGATACAAATAAAAAATTATAACTGCAAATCCAAATAACCCACCAACAAATTTATTTCTAGCTTTTCTATCATTAAATACAGATTTTAATGTGTAATAAAATCCAAAATCTTTTTTTAGTAATTGTATAATATTAGTCATTTGTCAACTCCAAAAATAATTTTTCTAGATCCCCTTCATAGTTTGAATGTTGCTTCAATTGTTCAATGGTACCTTGTGCAATTATATTTCCATGCTTAATTATAATTATCCTGTCACAAATTTTTTCAACAACTTCCATAACATGAGATGAGAAAAATACTGATTTTCCCCTATCACATCTTTCTCTCATTAATTCTTTCAAATTAAATGCAGATTGAGGATCCAACCCAACCATCGGTTCGTCCAATATCAACACTTCCGGATCATGAACTAACGCTGAAATCAAAGCAATTTTTTGCTTCATCCCATGAGAATAAGTAGAAATTAATGCATCAATATCATCTTGTAAGCCAAACTTTTTAGCTAATTCTTCAATTTTTCCATCTCTATTATTTTTATCAACTCCATAAATATTTGCAACAAATGTAACAAACTTTCTTCCCGACATATTTTCATAAATTTCAGGATTATCAGGCAAAAATGCAATTTGTTTTTTTGCTTCAAATGAATTTTTAATTGCATCGATGCCATTAACTTCGATTTCACCACTAGTAGGCTCAAGTAATCCAACTATCATACTTATAGTAGTAGTCTTTCCAGCACCATTAGGCCCTAAAAATCCTAGTATTTCACCATCTTTAACTTCAAAACTAATATTATTTACAGCTAATTTATTTCCAAAATCTTTTCTTAAATTTTTTACAGAAATCATACTTTCCCCCCTAATACTTTATATATTAACTATATCATAAAATTAACATAGTTTTAGAAAATTTTATAACTTTTAAATAATTGTTTTTTAACTTTAATTTAAAAACGAAATATAATTTTAAAATTAAAAGAGAATTAAAAATTTTACCTTTTAATTCTCTCAATAAACTACTTTAATTATTTACATAAATTATTAACAAATATCAAAATTTCTATACAATTATCTCAATTTTATCTTGATTTGTTATTAAATTTATTATTTATAATCATCTACATAAATAAATATAATTGCAAATAATCATTATTTAAATTATTTTCTACCTCTAACTAAATCTACCAACCATAATAAAATACATGCACCAAGTACTGCGATTGCAACACCGCCAATTGATACTTTATCCGCTGATATCCCTGCAAAACCTGCTATAGCTCTACCTATTACACCACCAACTATACCCACAATGATATTTGCAATTGCCCCCATTGAAGCATCCTTTTTCATGATTATACTTGCTAACCATCCAGCTAATGCACCTAATAATATACTTACTATCCAACCCATACTTTTCTCCCTTTTTGCTTTATTTTATTAGCATATTACATAATTTATATATACTATACTAATATATTATATATATTCCCAATAAAATTAATATGAAACATTTATAATATATAACAATAATTTCTATATCTATTGCCGATAAATTTACAGTATATTAACTAAATTATATATTTTTATGAAATCAATAAATAAACTTAAAGTTTTTTGTTTCATCAACTTTAATATCCTTATTATTTTGGAAGTAATTAATCATAATTTCACTCATATCAAAATTTATTTCTTTAACTACTTTTGCCCCTTCATAACATGGGTATTCATTAACATTAGATGCTCTATAATTATTTAAAACCACAGTATACATTTTATCTAAATCTAATTTTTTGCCATCTTTTTTTATTGAAATAACTCTATCTAAAAATGGTCTTCTTAAATCTGCTTCAAACTCTAATCCATAATAAAAATCATAAATATAATTTTTAAGTTTTGGCTTAATATAATTTGGATTAACAGTAGGTTTTCCTTGATTGTCTATAACAAAATATGTCGCTGATTTTTCAATTGCTTCTTTAATAACATGACCGGAAACTTCTAAAACTTTTAGTGTATTTGGATATGGATAGTTAACAAGCACATCTCTAATACTTATATCTTTCTTAAATCCAATTGCAGTATCAAATAACGTTGTTGTAGAAAAATCTGCTCCTGAAACTTCAATTTGTATTTGTTGCAATAAATTGATATATGGATGTCCATAAAGTCTTGTTTCAAATTGATCTTTTATTTCAATATCCTTATCTAATTTTCCTATTATTTCAGCTAAATAAACTTCTAATTTTTTATTTGTTGCATCAAATATTTGACTAAACTTAGGAGCAATTTCTACATCCAATAAATCCACTTCTACCAAATTATATTCTACACTATTAGTTTCCGTATCAATAACAAGTTTAGTGAAGTTTCTTGCATTATTTATAGGTTGAGAGCAAATTACATCTCCAATTTTTGTAATAAATGATCTATGTTGATGACCACTTAATACTGCATTTATACTACTATATCTTTGAAGCATTTCACTTGCCTGATTTTCTCCATTTAATTTTTCAGTAGGAATGAATTCTTCATCTAAACTCTTTTCAAATCCACCGTGATATAGGAAGATTACATAATCAGAATTATTAACAATTTCCCTTTCATATTTTCCATACTCTTCTACAGGATTTAAAAATTCAAGACCTTCAATATTTTGAGTGTTTTCCCAATTTGGAATATAAGCTGTAGTAGCTGCAAAAACTCCAACTCTAAATCCATTTAAATCAAATATTTTATATGGTTTATTTCCAAGTTTAAGGCCTTTTATATTTGAATTTAATACAAAATCTTTTACTTGTTCATATGATTTATATAAATAATCTTGTCCATAATTAAATTCATGATTTCCCATTACATAGGCATCATATTTCGCCATTTTCAGCAATGTCAAAATCGGATTTATATCCGGTTTGATTTTTGATAAATAATTAGTCATTGCTGAACCTTGAATTAAATCTCCACCCTCAAGTAATAAACTTGCATCATAATTTTCTCTATCTTTTTCAATATATGATAGGATTTTTAACATTCCTAAATTTTGATATTCTACATAATTAGTCGGAAACACATATCCGTGCATATCACTTGTATGATAAATAGCTATTTTCATTATTCCTCTCTTTCTCATGTATATTATATCAGAAAAGTATATTTAAGGATATTATTTTATTGTCTAAAAACAAATGCCGTATAACTCTATTCCATAAAATTAAATTTTTTGTATTATATTACGCTAATACACCTTTTTATGTATACAAAAAAGATATTACAAAACAAAAATGTTCTGTAATATCCAATGAATAATATTATTTAGCTTTTCCTTGATTTGCTACAGCATTAATCTTGCTTGCAATTTTTTCTTGATCTCCTATAAATTCTTTTGAAATTACATTGAAATCTTCATCAAATTCATAAACTAGTGGTATACCTGTAGGTAAATTTACTCCCATAATTTCTTCATCTGTTAATTTTTCAAAGTATTTTACCAATGCTCTTAATGAATTACCGTGAGCTGCAATTAAAACTCTCTTGCCATCTAGCATATCTTTTTTTATTGTTGATTCAAAATAAGGAATAACCCTAGCAATTGTATCTTTTAAACTTTCTGCTAAAGGCAATTCTTCTGTAACTCCCCTATAAGCTTCTTGTAATTTTGGATTTCTTTCATCTGATGCATCAAGCGATGGTGGTTGTACGTCAAATGATCTTCTCCAAATCTTAACTTGTTCTTCACCATATTTTTCAGCTGTTTCAGATTTATTTAATCCTTGTAATGCCCCATAGTGTCTTTCGTTTAATTTCCATGTTTTAATAACAGGCAACCATTGTCTGTCCATTTCTTCTAAAACATGATTTAGCGTATTAATTGCTCTCTTTAAGTATGATGTATAGCATACATCAAAGTCATATCCTTCAGCTTTAAGTGTTTTTCCACCTTCAATAGCTTCTTCGTGACCTTTATCACTTAATTCTACATCTGTCCAACCAGTGAATAAGTTTAACTTATTCCATTCACTTTCACCGTGTCTAACTAATACTAATTTCATAATATTCATCCTTCCTTATTCTTTATGTACATTATAATTAACATACCTAAAAATATTATCTCTAAAAATTAAAATAATGTCAATTAATTTAAGTACTTAAATTTGCAAAATAAGTTAAATATTTATTATGTAAAAATATAATTCTTTAATACTAGTCTATCGTTTTATCAATAGCAGTATTTATAGTTATTTTTCTATCTATATATTCAATTCCTTCAGAATTTTTTCTTGAAATATAATATATTCTTATAAATTCAGGCTTATTATTAGATTTATTGAAAATTATATATGAGTATTTATCTGAAATACTTTCTCTACTCTCAATTACGCTTAATATTGATTTATCTATATTTTCTATATATTTATTTTCCAAATATTTATCAAAAACAGATAAGTTTCTATTTATCAAATTTAATGAATAAGATTCAATATTTCCATTTTTATCCATTACATAATAATCATCAGTAGGAATATTTTTATAGTAATATCTGGCTATAGAATCACTAATTTTAAATTTATTCAATTGTTCTTCATTTAATATATCTTTTGCATTTAACTTTTTATCTCTAATCCATTTTCCACTTTTATCTACAAAATAATTATCAACCCACTCACTTTTTGCCATCTTACCATCTATTTTCAAGTAATACCATGAGCTATATTTCTTATCATATATCCATTCACTTTTTGCCATCTTACCATCTGATTTCAGATAATACCATGAGTTGTATTTCTTATCATATATCCACTCACTTTTTGCTTTCTTATCATCTGATTTCAGATAATACCATGAGCTATACTCTTTATCGTATAACCACTCATTTCTAGCAGCGTCTACATTTTTATGTACTAAAATAAATATAGCAATAAATGGTACTAAAAAAACAAATAAACTCTTTTTTAAAATTGTATTCATATCTCCTCCTTAACATATTAAAATATTATTTAATTAATGTATCATCAACTTCATTTTCAGTATCCATATTGATATTAATTATAAAATTTAAGAGAAACACAAATTTTTAATATCTATGTTTCTCTTAAAATATAATCAAATATATCAAATATATTAAGTAACTAAAATCGTGATACTACTAATTCCAAATACCTTCCAATGTTGTTTTGAAATTTTTTAATGTTGCATCAACATCTGCCTTTGCAGGATCTGCTAATAATTGTTCTAAAACTGTTCCTGATTCTCTATAAGCATTATTTGCACCACTTAATAATGGATTTGAATATAAGTTCTTTGTTGCTTCTCCTAAAATTGGAGCGATTAATGAACCTGAATTTTTGTATTTTTCATCATTTACTGCTGATTCTCTTACTGGAATATATCCTGTTTTTGTTGCCCATTTAATTTGATTTTCTTTGTTTGTTAAAAATGCTAAGTAATCAAATGCTGCTTTCTTTTCTGCATCTGAACCTTTCTTAAAAATAAATACATCTGTACCTTGTTGAATTGTTGCAGGGAATGGTGATTTAGCTACTTTTGGTGTAAATTTACCCTTTGCACCTTTTAAAACATATGATTCACCTGCGTTTGAACCGATGTACATACCTGTTTTTTGGTTACCAAATGGTCCGGACATGTATTTATCTGTACCTGCAATTCTGAAATATCCTTCTTTTACACCTTCTAAGTAATAATTTACAGCTTTCTTTGAAGCATCTGATGTAGGATCGAATTTGTTATCATATTTAACCCCTTGAGCATTTAAAAATGTTGTATAGTAATTACTTAATGAATCAAATCCTAACCCAGGAATTTTTTTTGCTTCATAAATTTTCTTCGATACTTCTTTTAATTCGTCTAAGTTTGATGGAACTTTTAGATTTAATTCTTTAAATAAATCTTCATTGTACCATAAAACTTCTGTTGACTTGTTAAATGGCATTGAATAAACTTTACCATCAATAACTGAACCATTTCTAAACCCTTCAAGAATATCATTATAATCAGCTAGATTTTTTGTATAACCTGTCAAATCTTCAACTAAATTATCTTGAATAGGATTAAACATCCAATCTGGATATGCTTGAGTCATTGTTGGTAGATTATCAGGAGATGAAGAAGTATTTGTAATTTTTTCTTGCAATTCCTTATAACCTAATTGATTTTGTAAATCAATTTTAATATTAGGATTCTTATCCATATATGCTTTAGTAATTTCTTTTAATGCTTCTTCTTGTTTACCATTCATAGCATGCCAAAAAACTACTTTAGCTGGTTCTAATTTTGTAGTACCTTCTTTTGTTGTTTCAACTTTTTTAGTTTTTTTATCATCAGTTTTTTTAGTTTGTCCACAAGCTGTTAAAACTAACGCAAAAGCTAAAAATAAAGCCAACAAATTTTTAAGTTTCATATAATCCCTCCAATTATATTATTTCGTTTTTTTCGGGTAAAATTGTTTCCCCATTTTTATTATACAACATTTCAGGTCTAAATGAATGAATTGGGACCAAAATTTTTGGTTTTATTCCATCAATAATTTTCAACAAGTCTTTAGGATGAGCATGTCCACTACATTTTAGCTCTTTTAAAATTATTTCATTATTTTTAAAATTTAAAATAAATGGTAAATATGCAGGATCAAATTCTCCCAATGGGCTTGCATCACAATGAATGTATATGCCATTTTTTATCAACTTTGATATATTATTTTCTGAACTAGACTTAAATTGCCATAAGTATTTTCCAGTATCTTTTAATAAATCATTATACGAAATTTCTAATTCGTCATCTAAACCATATCTTTTATTATCTAAACTATAGTAATTTACTTTTTTTCCAGTTGTACTATATAAAACATATGCTTCAAAAGCATTTAAAACTACTTTTCTATTAGATATTTCTATAATTTTTAATAATCTTTCAATATTTGTAATATAATAATTAAATGTTATTTGTTTATCTAGATTATCATTTAAAATTGATTTAAAATCCGAAAGCAATGCTTCTTCTGTGATATATTCCCCTACTAATTCATCATCAAATTCCTTAAATGAAACTGAAACCCCTTCAGAAATTAACATATCACAATTTTTTGATTCATCAATGAAATTTAATGTTTCCCTTTTTAAATATCCATGTAATCTTAAGTCTCCAGTATAAGAAATTTTCATATCGGGAGTAGTTATTATAAATCCGCATGCTCCATAAGCATCATGATCAACTCTTACAAATTTAACATTTATTTCACCTACATTAACTGATTTACCATAATCTACACCATTTAATTTTCTTGTATTAGATTTAAGATTATAATTATTAAAAATAAAATCATTGTCAACATTACATGCATTTAAAAGATTTTTAGTATCATTGGTAACATAAATCGGAATAATCTCATCAATATAATTAATCATTTTTGTATGATCTAAATGAACATGCGAAACGCAAAATGCAGTATTTTCATACAATTTTTTATCTTCTAAGGTAATCTTCCTATCAAAAATTCCTTTAATATCCGGAACTAATTCATACTGTAATATTTTATCTAAAGTGTTAATTTGTTCAGTAATTGTCGGGTCAAAAATAGAACCGCAATCAAATAAAACCCTAGCACCTTTGTAACTTACTTCTATATAAGTCCCACCAATTGTACGCATGCCAGCATAAAATTTTACTTTAGTTTGTCTTTTATCCTTTAATTCCACTTCTTGATACCCCTCTCATAATTTGTTTTCTAAATACAAAGTATAAGATTAAAATAGGAAGAATAGCAAATGTTGATGCAGCCATTTGCAGTTGTACAGCTGTACCACTTTCAGAAGTAAATGCAGATAAACCATTACTTATTAATCTCATGTTTTTATTATTTGTTACAAGTATTGGCCATAAGAATGAATTCCATCCTGTTATAAAGCTCAATATTCCCATTGTAAATAATGCCGGTTTTGACATTGGAATTAAAACTTTCCAAATGAACTCCAAATCTGAACAACCATCAACTTTTGCAGCATTATAATATGACATCGGTATGCTTTCTAAAAATCCTCTTAAATAAAAAATATAAAAAACACTTGCTAAGTGAGGAATTATCAATGCCCAATACGTATCTAACAATTTATATTTCGCAATTGTTTGATAATTTGTAAATACTGTAATTTCGTATGGAACCATTAATAATGCAGCCATAAAAAGTGACAACCACTTTTTCCCCTTAAATTGTAATTTTACAAACGCAAATGCTGCAAGTACCGTAGTTATCAATGTACCTAATGTAGTTGATAATGATGTAAATATAGTATTTAAAAAATATCTAAAAAATGGTGCCTTACTAAATGCTTCTGCATAATTACTAAAATTTAACTTAGAAGGTATCAATTTAGGTGGTATACTTGTAGCTTCTTGATATGTCATAAGCGATGATAGTAACATATATATAAATGGGAATAATGTTATGATTGCTAAAATCACTATTGCAAATCTTGATATAAAGTCAAATATTTTTTTCATATTCGCCTCCTACTTAGAAATTTTCTTTAATATTTTATTTTGAACAACTGTAAAAATTAAAATAATAAAGAATAATATAACAGCTGCTGCCATACCCTGACCGTATCTATTTTCAGTATAAAACTTAGTATAGATATAAAACACCCCGGTTGTTGCACTTTCAGCTATTCCCGGAAGCCCATTAAATATAGCAAAAACTTGTCCATAAATCTTAAATGCACCAATAAAATTAACTAATAATAAAAAAGTTATTATTGGAACTAGTTGTGGTAAAGTAATTCTTCTAAATTGTTCAAATTTTGTTGCACCAAACATGTCTGCAACTTTGTAATAACTTTCATCTATATTTCTCAATCCTGTTAATAATATTATAATATTAAATGCCAAACCCATCCAAATACCAAATATCATAACTGTGGTCATACTCATTGATGGATTATCTAAAAAATTGATTGGCCCCATTCCAATATAACTTAACAAATGATTTATAAATCCATAATCCCCATTAAACATATATCTAAATACAACACCTATTGCAATGATACTTGTTAAATATGGAATAAAGAAAATTGATTCAAAAACTTTTTTGAATTTAATTCTTTCGTTAATTGCTACAGCAATAAATAAAGAAATTATTAAAGCTATCGGCACAACAATAAATGCATACATAAATGTATTTGTTAATGCTCTGTGAAACTTTGGATCTCTTAATACTATTTGAAAATTTTTAATTCCATTAAATTTAGGATTATTTAAGGTACCTCTTTGAAACGAGATAATAAATGTATTTATTAAAGGCATAACATTAAATATTCCGATGAAAACTAAAGCTGGAAGTAAAAATAACCATGCTTTTGGTGAGTTTTCCGCTCTATACTTAAAAAACTTTTTCTTAAAATTGTCCATTAGTATACTCTCTTTCCATCTTCAGTAAAAATGTAAATTTCTTTTGTATCTAATCCTAACCCGATGTTATCACCTTGCTCTACACGGTTTGCAACATCTGTTATAGTTTTAGAAAATACATCATTTAACATAAAGTTTACAATACAATCTTTACCGATTAATTCAATAGACTTTACATTAACATTTAATAATGGATTTTCTGAAATACTGAAATATTCCGGTCTGATACCGACAATATATTTTTGTTCATCAATTAACTCTTCTTTTAATTTAGAATTATCTAATTCATTTAACGCTATACTAAAATCTCTTGAAACTAGAGAATTACCTTGCTTAATAAATTCATAAATATTTATAACTGGGTTACCCATAAATTTAGCAACAAAAAGATTTACCGGATCAAGATATAAATTATATGGTTTATCATATTGTTGTACAACACCTTTATCCATAATTACAATTTTATCACTTATTGATAATGCCTCTTCTTGATCATGTGTAACAAATATTGTCGTTATACCCAGTTCTTTAACTAAAAGACGAATTTCTTCTCTAATCTTAAGTCTTAGACGTGCATCTAGATTTGAAAGAGGCTCATCCAATAAAAGAACCTTAGGATTTTGTACTAGTGCTCTTGTTATTGCAACCCTTTGTTGTTGTCCTCCAGACATTTGCCCCGGTTTCTTTTCTTCCAATTCTTCAATACTTGTTATCTTCATATATTTTCTGGCAATCTTTATTGCTTCAGATTTTGCAATTTTATTTTTTCCAACTGTTAGTGGAAACATAATATTTTCTAAAACTGTCATATGTGGATACAATGCATAATTTTGGAATACCAAACCGATTCCTCTATCTTTGGGATGTAAATCTACAACTGACTTACCATCAAATTTAATATCACCATTTGTAGGATCTAAAAGCCCGGCAATTAAATTTAAAATTGTAGTCTTTCCACATCCACTTGGACCTAATAAACACACTAAATCCCCTTCTTCAATTTGAAGATTAATACTTTTTAATGCTTCAAATTTATTATCAAAAACTTTTTGCAAATTTTTGATTTCAATCATAATACACCTCACTATTATTATCATTATATTGATATATTTATTAACTAAATATCTCTACAATAAGTATATAACAAATATGAATTTTTACAAAATATTCTAGCGATAATTTATTTTTTGTCAAACAAGAAGTGTATTTAAACAAAAATAAAAAACTGTTGAAATCTTATTTCCAACAGTTCTACTCTTATTTTTTATTTTTCAAAAATTTATCTAAAATATTACCCTTTTTTTTATTTACTTTAGCTAAATTTTTACTCTCCTCCAGTCCAAAATTATCTAAATAATAAACTTTAATCAATGAACCCTTTACTAATTTTTTAGAATTAGGTACAACTCTTGTAACTTCTTCAACTCTTTCATTTGCGTATCTGGCATTGGGTTTATCCAAGATTAAATGAACATCAAAACCTAATTCAGATAAAACTTTTTTAGCATCAGATACCAATAAATCTCTAACATCCGGAACTCTAACATATTTATCTTTTGAATTTTTAATGCCTAAGAAAATACCGGCAACTGCAGAACTTGCAACTTTTAAGGTTTCCATTGCAATTTCAGGATTTTCTTTAATTTTTTTTCTAACAACCTTAACCCCATTCGTTCCTATTTTTATAATTTTTTTTGCTATATTTTTTCTAATTGGCATATTGTTCTCCTTTAATATTTTGAACTTGTAGAATGTATACCCTAAAACTTAAATATTATTCAAATTCTTTAATTATACCTTTGTACCATATAGGTACTGTTAGAGACAAATTTGCTAACCATTCCATTTGTTTTTTTATCATATAGTATGCCATATCAATTTCTTCCTGCCCATAATTTAAAGCCCATGGAAGCTGTGATATCATGGCTTCAACAGAATAAAATTTTAATATTTCAAAAAAAATTTCAGGAACCTTATTATTAAAATAAGAATTTATAAGTCCTGTTTCAAAATAAGAATTTCCCATGACGTTCCATCTAAATGGTTTTAGATCATCATATGGATCTGCAATAGTTGATTTTTCAAAATCTATTATCCCTATTTTCTTATCGTATATAATCATATTTCCTAAATGAAAATCACCATGAGAAAATTTTAATGGTCTATTTTGCATAAGATAAATATTATTTTTATAATATTCAATTAATTTATCTAAGTGTTTTATCTTATATTTACAATTCAATATATTATTAATTTTAATTTCTGCTTTTACGTCATATCTATCTTTCCATGAAATATCAGGTCTTTTAATCTTAATTTGATGAAGTTTTTTAAGTATTTTCCCCGCTTGGATACCTAGTCTATATGCTTCTTTATCATCAACTTTTTTTATATAATCAAGTCCCTCCTCTCCAGGTAAATATGTTAGTAACATAAACAGCGTACCGTCTTCAAGATAACCAAAATCTACAGCTTTTGTAGTATTAATATTAAGTTTAGATACTTTTTTCAAGATATTAAATTGTCTTTTTCTTTCCAAAAAATAATCCGCATTTGTTAATCGCAAAATAAATTTTTCAGAATTTGATGAAGTTAAGATAAATTTCCTATCCTTTGACCATCCTTTAAGAAGTTCTTCGGAGGATATTATGCCATGTCGCAAATATAATTTTTCAAGTTCTTTCATAATAATTCCTCCCTTAAATAAATTTATATATACATTATCACAAATTGATAAAATAATAAATAGTTTTTTATTGTATAATAAATTTCAGAGTGATAAGATAGTAATAAATTACTTATATGAGGTAAATATGAAACAATCAACAAATAAAGTTTTAATGATTAAACCTGTAAATTTTAATTTTAATCAAGAAACTGCAAATGACAATTTATATCAAAATCGATCAAATGAAAATGATTATGAAATTCAAGCTAAAGCATTAGAAGAATTTACAAATTTTATAAATACACTTAAATCTAATGGTGTAGAGGTAATAATTTTTGAAGACAATCAATATCCTTTTACACCTGATAGTATTTTTCCAAATAATTGGTTTTCAACACACAATGGAATTTTGTGTATTTATCCAATGTACGCAAAAAATCGTAGAGAGGAAATCTTAAAATTTAAAAATAAATTAATTAAAAAATACTCTCCTATTCAAATATTAGATTTTTCTAAATATGCTTATCAAAAATCAAAATTTCTTGAAGGTACTGGTGCCGTGGTTTTTGACAGAATTCATAAAAGAGCATTTTGTTCACTTTCAAAAAGAGCAGATAAACAATTATTTTTAAGTATATGTAAATCATTAAACTATAATGGTTTCACATTTCATTCACAACATCTTGGAGCTGAAATTTACCACACAAATGTACTTATGAGTATTTGTAGTGATTTCGTATTTATATGTAAAGACTTAATTGATAAAAATGACAGATATTCAATTATAACAGAGCTTTCAAAATATCATGAAATTATAGAATTATCACCAAAACAAATATTAAGTTTCTCTGGAAATGTCCTTGAACTTGAAGGAAAAAATGGCAAATTTATTATAATGTCAAATACAGCATATAACTGTTTAACCAAAAAACAAAAACAAATTATTACATCAAAAATCCCAATTGTATCAGTTCAAATTAATACTATTGAAAAAATTGGTGGTGGATCTGCAAGGTGTATGATTGGTGAAATTTTTTAAAATTTTATATTAGTAGAAAAAAATAAAGGAAAAACTATGATAAACAAATATTCAATAATTGACAGCAAAATTAGCACATATGATGAAAAAAGTGAATTCAAATGGATAATAGACAAGCTCTTATAATGATTAAAAATCAAACCACTTTATAGAAAAACTAAGTGACTTATATTCAAACGTTATAAGTAACAATATGAATACAATAATGAAAGTCTTAACATCAGTTTCAATTGTTATGACTGTACCAACAATAATTGGTGGACTTTGGGGAATGAATACAGCAAATCTACCATTCGCAAATCACCCATTTGCATTTTGGTATTTAATTTTAATATCATTTGGACTAAGCTTTTTAATAATCTATTTATAAAAAAAGAATGATTACTTGTAAAATATATCCTTTTTATTAATTTATCTTTAGTTTTTCTTTTCTCGAACTTTTATTATTATTTTCCATTAAAAATAGAACCTTTCCACCATACGTGGACTTTTGGTTCTATTTTTCACTATTAAATTTTTTACAAAAAAGATTTTCAAATGACACCATTTATATTTAAAATATAAAAATCATTAATTTACTTAAAACACCATCACACGTATAATCCAATTAACTTAATTACAAACTTTGAATTTTATTTGTTTTTCCCAAAAATTTCCTTAAATAACCACATTATTAATAAAACAATTAAACCAAACCAAGCAATTTTCAATGTAACACTTATAAAAAATTTCATAACAATTAATACTACATATATAATAACTAATAAAACAATAAAACTACCTAGACATCCTATTTTATTCTTTTCTTCCATAATAATTCTCCTTAATTTTAATATAATATTATTATATTACATTTTTAGATTTATTCTATATTTTTTATATATAAATGCAATAATTGTAAATTGAAATAAATAAATATAATCTTGAACCCCAAAATCTGATGTGTTTGGATTTTTATTTTTTGAATTTTGAACATCTAATCCATCCGATTTGTTTTCAGTAACTTTAACAGGACTTTTATTTATATCTGCTCTTTTAATAATTTTTTCACCTTTATTTTCTAATACTTCGTTATTGATTTTATCCAATTTATCTTTTCTATATTTTTTAACTTTTTCATATTTATTAAAATTTTCGAAATCTTGATATAAATAGAATTTATTATTATCTTCAAATAATTTTGCTATTTCCAATATAATATTATCATTTAATCTATCCGCTGAAATCAATACACCTAAAGGCAAATTATCTTTTGTTAAATGAGTAGGAATGCTTATACTTGGAGTATCCGTTATATTTGACAATTGTGTAAACGGAGTTATGGTCCATGCTGGCAGCCATTGATCATATATTAAATTTAATGCCTCATCCTTAGTCAAATTAGACATATCTCTCATCTTTTCATTTAATTGTTTGGGAATATGATTATAATCAGCATCAGGTGCAGAATATGAAGTTGTAGGTGTTATAAATGCTTGATATTTTTTATAGAAATTTTCCATTTTGTTTCTAAAATCTATTAAATCATTTTTTGCTTTTTTTATATCATCTGAAGACAATTTCTTTCCTAATTGATATAATCCCCAATTCAATAACTCTACGTCCTTTTCAGACATATCTTTTTTATATATTTTTTTAAATAAATGATTTGATATACTTCCTGATTTACTTGCATTAATATAATAATCTATCATCATTTTCTTGCCATCAATAGGATATTCTACCTCTTCCAATAAATAACCTTTTGATTTTAAAAAATTAACAGCTTCATTTACTGCTTTAATCGCTTCATCACTTATAGGTGTATTTGCCGGAGTTTTTGTTGTATATGCAATTACCTTATTTTTATCTAAATGTAAATCTTTAGTTTTAATATCTCCACCTAATGCATTTGCAATACCTATAACATCTTCCATTTTTTCAGCCATAATAAAATTTTCCATTTGAAATCCGGTCGATTTAGAATTAGGTTTTACTACTCCTCCCGATGGAAAATATCCAATTAATCCACTAAATGAGGCTGGTATACGAATAGAGCCTCCTGCATCATTTGCTGTTGCAATAGGAGTTTGCCCTACTGCAACTCCAGATGCCGAACCGCCTGATGATCCGCCTGGATTTTTATTGGTATTCCAAGGATTTTTTGTTATTCCAAAAAGATTTGAATTTGTAACATTAATCAATCCCATTTGTGGAACTGTTGTTTGAGCAACCGGTATAAATCCTAAATCCGTGTATGCTTTTACCAAAACATTATCTTTTTTTGAAATATTATCTTTCATAAATTCTAACCCATAAGAATTCATACCATTTGCAAGTTCAAATGTTAGTCCTTTTATAAGTAATGGAACTCCAAAAAAAGGTTTATCTTTATTTGACATATTTTCAGCGTCAGCATAAGCTCTATCTTTAAGTGCTTTATTAATTGTTTGTCCGTCTTGTTTAATAATATTATTTAAAATTGGATCTGTTTCCTCAATAACTTCATATGCCATATCAACCAACTGTCTTGCTGTCACTTTTCCATCTCTAACAAGCTTAGCCATTTCAGTCGCTGATAATTTTTTATATGTTGCTTTATCTAAAACAAATTTATTAGTTTTATTATCCAAAGTGCTATTTGCTTTAGAAATAGTTGAATTAACTAAAATCATTAATAAAATAATTGCAATATATTTTAATAAAATATTATTTATTTTCTTATTATACATAATTCCTCCTTGTATTTTATAAACAAATTATAAATAAAATTATAAAATTTTTATGTGATCTCAAATATAATTGACAAATATATTTGTAGAATATAAACTTATAGATATTAAATTAATGAGGAGTTACATATGAACAATAAAATTTTAAGATTAACTCAAACAGCTATTTTAGCTGCATTATGCTTTATAGCCTTTAGATTTTTACAGATAAAGATTCCGGTACCTGGAGGAGCTGATTTTACTTCATTCCATTTTGGAAATGTATTTTTAGTTTTAGCAGCATTATTACTTGGAGGAGTTCATGGTGGATTAGCCGGAGCAATAGGAATGACAATAGGAGACTTACTAGATCCTGTGTATATTTTAGTTGCACCAAAAACATTTTTACTAAAATTATGTATTGGCCTTATCGTAGGTTTTATTGCTCATAATTTAAAACATATTAATAAATCAAACGATAAAAAATTTATATTAAAATGGACAATAATTTCTTCAATTTGTGGCATGGCATTTAATGTAGTTGCTGATCCTGTTGTTGGTTATTTATATAAGTTATACCTACTTGGACAACCACAAAATATCGCAAAAGCTTTAGCAAAAATTTCAGCCGGAGTAACATTATTTAACGCTGTATTAGCAGTTATTTTTGCAACCATATTTTATATGGCTATCAGGCCAATATTATTCAAAAATGATTTAATAAATAAAATTTAATATAAATTAAAAAACTGATGTAAATATGCTTTTGACATATATAACACCAGTTTTTAATTATCCAATTATTTTTTATTTAAATAAAATAAATTTATATCTTATATTTATATTTTATTTTTTGTTCCTATTGTATAGTGCTGTTATAATTGGTAAAATAACAAATCCAATAATCATTGAAGCAATTGCTAGATAGTTTGGTGTCTTTAGTCCCGCTTCTGATGTAAGTGTGAATTTGCCAACCCAATCAAATTTAACTAATAAAATTAATGTTAATACTAAAGAAATTAAAGGAATTATAACATCCGTTGCAAAATTTTTCTTTGCAGTTTTTATTATTTCTTGTTTATTTTTTCCATAGAAGAACATAATTATTGCTATTGGAACTAAGACAAATTGAGCAAATCTAGCTATCGCACTGATAATCATTATTGACCCCATATTATATTCAAATGCAATCGGTAATAATATCGCTATTATAGCTGTGATAATTGTTGCATATATTGGGAATCCGCTTTTTGTCCTTTTCGCAAATATAGCAGGCACTTGTCCTTGTTTTGACATGGATTCTAAGACTCTTGGTGTGTGGAATGAAGCTGCAACATTAATACCAAACATTGAAACTAATGAGCCATATAAAATAATGTTTTTAATAATTGCATTATCGAAAACTGATAGTAAAGCAACTACTTCTTTTGATTTTACTAATTCAACTGGATTAATCATCATTGTTACTAATACAATACCAATATATATGAATGCAATTATCCCCATTCCTAGAGGAATTGCTATTGGTAGATTTTTTTCTGGATTTTCCATATCATCCGATCCTGAAGCAACTGATTCGAATCCTGTAAACGCATAAAATGCAGCAATAATTGCGACTACATATGCTGAAAAATCCATTTTAGAAACTACATCTTTTGTTACATCATTAATATGTGAATAATTATTTGTTTGTGTAAATACTACAATTAAAACTCCTGCAATTATTACAGTGACTAAAACTAATAATTTTCCTATAGTTGAGATATTACTTACAAATTCAATAAATTTTGTACCTAACAAGTTTATAATTACTAAAACAATCATTAATACAACAAAACCAAGTGTTATATTTGTAAAACTTCCACTGTCAAGATTAAATATCCTTAAAACGGATTTTACTACACCTGTTGCCATTACTCCCCATGCAATTGCTGCTGAGAAATATCTCGTAACACCCACATATAAACCTGCACCGTCACCAAATGCAGCCTTTGTGTATGCATAAGCTGCCCCACCTTTAGAAACATATTTTGCAGCTGATGCAAAAGTAACCGCCAATACTGTAGCAAATACTGCTGCAATCAAATAAATGTATGGAGCATATTGTCCTGACATTTTTACAACTTCACCCGGTGACAAGAAAATACCCGCACCTATTATTGAGTTAATTGTTAATAATACAATTGACCAAAATCCAAATTTTTTTACATTTTCACTATTCATATATTTCTCCTTTATTTTTTAGCATTTTCAATTAAATTTTTAAATAGTAAATTCATTGATTCTTCAACTCTATGAAGCATTTCTGGATGCCATTGAACGCCAATCATAAACGAATAATTTTTACTTTCAAAAGCTTCTATTACACCATCTTTACTTCTTGCGGAAACAACAAATTCATCTGCAACTTTATCTAAAATTTGATGGTGAAATGAATTTACCATTATACTTTCTTTCCCAAAAAAATCATATAATTTTGTTCCTTTTTCAAGATTAACACTATGTGTTAATAAAGTAGGATTACCAACCTGATTATGTTTTATATACACATCTTTATTTAATGATAAATCTTGATATAATGTTCCGCCATGATAAACATTTAATATTTGATATCCTCTACAAATACCTAAAATAGGTATACTTTTTTCTTTTGCATATTTAATTAATTTATAATCAAATTTGTCTCGTTCTAAAAGTGTCTGTCCAATTTTTTGATGAGGTTCTTGACCATATAATATCGGTGTAACATCATGACCACCACTCAAAATAAGTGCATCAATATTTTCAATTTGTTGTTTAATAACCTCATCATCACTATTCATTGGAATAATATATGGTATCCCACCATTTTTTATTACGGACTCACAATAATCTTCGTTAACATAAGATCTTCTATAACCTTCAAATCCTCCTGCACTTTCAACTATTATTGAGCCTGAAATCCCTACTATCGGTCTTTTCACTATTCCTCCTATTTTTCTATCATTCTATTTAATACCTCTATATCCGTTTGTTTCATGCCTTCTTTAGCTATATATCCAATATTTCTAATTGTATTTTCTACACAATCTTTCAATAATCCATCTCCCGCAATAAAGCTTTTACCTCTTTTAGCAAGATTAAAACCTGTAATACCGGCATCAACAGCAGTCGCTATTTTAGCAGCACATGAAGGTTTAGCACCATCACAAATCATACCTGAAGCAATCATCAAAGCATTACTAATTGTTTCTTCAACAATTTTAAAATTTTGAGTTTCAACATATGCAATACCTGCTCCTGCTGCAACTCCTGCTGATGTAACTCCACAATAAGCAGAAAGTCTGCCAATAAATCTTTTTATATGAAGTGCTACTAAATTTGAAATAATAAGTCCTCTATATAGTATTTCCTTAGATGCATTTCTTTCTTCTGCGTACTCAATAACTGGTATGCTACAAGTAATTCCTTGATTGCCTGAGCCTGCATTTATGACAACTGATAAACTGCATCCACTCATCCTTGCATCTGATCCTGCTGCAGCTTTAGCACGAGCTCTAGTTCTAAGACTATTATCCTCGTCTAAAAGCATTTTACCAACTGCAGAGCCCCATTTTCCAGTTAATCCTTCTTTAGAAATCGCTGTATTTGATGATATTTGTTGTTCTAATAAATTTTCAACCCTACTTAAATCAATATTTTCTGCATAATCAAATATATCTTTTACGGAAAGTCTATCATAATCCTTATGAGTCCTTGCATTTGAATAACAATTATCATACATATGTACTTCACCATTTTTTATTATTTTAACAATATTTGTATGCTTATTTTTAATTTCAACTTCAACATTATTTCCATAATCATCATATAAAACTATTTCAATATCTAAATTTTCCTCCCCCTCCTTTAAAAATACTGAAATTTGTTTATTTTCAAGCATTATTTTAGCATTTTGAATGTCTTCTTTTGTAACTTCAGATAAGACTTCAAGTTCCTTATTAGCTTTTCCTCCTATAATGCCAATTGCTGCCGCTGATTCAACACCCTTCATGCCACTAGTATTAGGAACTGTAACACTTTTTACATTTTTAATGATATTTCCCGAACATTTAACCTCTACTTTAACAGGCAATTTACCTAAAACCTCTCTTGCCTTTGCTGCTGCAAGAGCTATTGAGATAGGTTCTGTACATCCACAGGCTTTTATCAATTCACTTTTTAATAAATCTGTGAAATCTATCATATTTCCTCCTAATTGTTCAAAAAAAACATTTATGATAACGTTTTTATTTAAATAATATTATACCATTAATTCTGAATGTTTTGTAGAATTAATGGTATATTTTTATCAAAACTAACTATTTATTATTTTAAGAATTTCATGCTTAATTCTTATATATTCATCATCATTTTCAATTATTTCATATGGATTATCAATCAATTTTTCATAATAGTTAATTTTAAATTCTTTAATAATAGTTCCCGGCGATTTACTCATTACAATTACTCTATTAGCTAATTTCAAGGCTTCATCAATATCATGTGTTATCATGAAAAATGTTTGAGATTCATTAAACCACATCTTTCTTATGAATGCCTGCATTGATGATCTGGTAATTGCATCCAGTGCTCCAAATGGTTCATCCATCAAAACAATATCCGGGCTGGTTATTAATGTTCTCGAAAGAGCAACTCTTTGTTGCATACCACCAGATAATTCAAATGGATAATGTTTTCTATATTCTAATAATTTAGTTTTTTCTAAATACTCATCAACTAAATTGTTCATAACATGTTTTTCTGTCTTAGCAATTTTAAGTCCGTATTTTATATTATCTTCAACGTTTAACCATGGATAAAGATTTGTTGATTGAAAAACTACTCCTCTATCATGTCCGGGAGCTAATATTTCAACATTATTTTTCAATACTTTACCATTACTTGGTTTTATAAAACCTGCTATTAATTTTAGTAGCGAACTTTTTCCACATCCGGATGGTCCTAAAACAACTATAAAATCTGATTTATTAATCTCTAAATTTATATTACTAATAGCATGAGTATTTCTTAAATTTTCATTATAAACTAGTGAAACATTATTTAATTTAATCATACTTTACTCCATTTCTAAAGATCTTTCAATATATATTGGATTTATAAATTTTTTAATTTCTTCAATTGAAGGAACTTTTTTAATTTTACGTTCATCATGTAAAAACCTTCCCGTATCATAAAAAACATTTACAAAATTACCCGGTTTTTTTGATGTTCCAAAATAATCATTTGATAATAATTCTCTTCTGGTTAACCACATGGATCCATTCATTTGAGATTTTGCTTCCGATTCAGTAATTCTTAAACTTTCAGCAGCAGCTTTAATCGCTTTTTCAGGATTTGTTTTATATATTGATCCAGCTTTTGAAAGTGCCAAAATATAATCATAGACTAATTCAGGATATTTTTTTGAAAAATTTTTATTTACTAAATCTATATTAACAGTTGTAATTCCTTTTTTAGCTAAATCCTTACTTGTAATCAATACGTTACCGGTCTTTTTTAAATCTGATAATGTTGGTTCCCAACTATATGCAGCATCGATATCTCCACGTTTCCATGCAGCAACAATATCCACTGTGTTCATATCTAATAAGGTAACATCATGTTTACTAATTCCATTTAATTCTAACGCCTTTACTAAAGATAAATGGCTTGTAGATGCAAAAGGTGTCGCAATTTTCTTTCCCCTTAAATCCTTAATATTATTAATATTTCTACCTTTTTGTGCAACAAGTGCTTCATTTTCTCCTAAAACATCATGTATCCATATTAGTTCAACGTCTATACCTCTTGATAGTGCAACAACTGAATTTGTATAACCCATTTCAGCAAAATCAATTGCACCTGATGAAAATGCAATATTTGCTGATGTTCCTGAATCAAAAAATATCAATTCAACATCTATTCCTTTTTTACTAAATATGTTTTTAAAAATATTTAACTTATCTGCAACAGTTTTATCATTTGCTACACGAATTGTTCCTATTTTTATTTTTTTAGGCCATCCATTTTTTTGAATATTATAATTACACCCTGAAATTAAAACAAAAGTAAGCACAAAGATAATAATTAGAATTTTCTTTTTCATATTTACTCCTATTTTCCATTCCAAAATACAAATCTTTTTTCAATCAAAGTTAATAAATAATCTATTAAAACACCTGTTATACCCATTATAATTATGCCTACAAATACCACATCTGTATTTATATATTTATATGCATCAATTACCATCCATCCTATACCGGCTGTTGCAGCAATCATTTCTGCGGATACCAATGTAGTATAAGCAACACCAATTGCTGTCCTTATACCAACAAAAATTTCAGGAAATGTTGCAGGTAATATGATTGTCCTGAAAATTTGAAATTTTGTAGCTCCAAATGTTTCAGCACTTAATATATAAGATTGATTTACTCTAGAAACAGCTGAAATGCTTGAAATATACATAGGTGCAAATGCAGCCAAATATAATAATGTTATTTTTGACTTTTCATCAATACCTAACCAAATTATTAATAATGAATAATATGCCAACGGAGGCAAATTTCTATAAAAATTTACAAAGGAATTTAATATTGCACGAATCTTAGGGAAATATCCACAAATTAGTCCCAAAGGTATTGCAGTTATAATTGAAATAACAACTGAGACAATCAATCTAAACATACTAATTCCAATGTGACTCCAAAATGAAGTATAATTATACCCATTAATTAAAATGTCCTTAAATGTTAATATTACTTCAAATGGAGATGGCAATTTATGAGATGGCAACACATTAAATACACTTAGTAAAGTCCATAACAATAATATTACTCCCCAAGTAGTTATAGTAATATATCTATAATTCTTATTACTCTTCATGTAAAATATATCTCCTTATCAATAAAATAAATAAGATGGATGTTTCCAACCATCTTATTTATATTTATAAAATTTTAGTCAAAGTTATATCCTGTAACTATTTTTTCACGTCCTGTTGTAACATCATTAAAATATTCATAGTAACTTAATTGTAAGAATGAACCTTGTATGTTAATTACATTATTATAACCATAACCTTTTAAGGCTTGTAATACGTAATAACTATCCCATGAAGTTCTACAATGAACATAAACCGGTCTATCTTTTGGAATTTCATTATATCTTTCTCTAACTTCATTAATTGGAATATTTACTGCACCAATAACATGAGATTTTTCAAATGCAGCCTTTCCTCTTACGTCTAATATAAATTCTTTATTTTCTACTAATTCTCTAACTTTTGTTACAGGAACTTGTTCATAAACACCATTTAAAACATTTAATCCTGTAAATCCAGCATAATTTACTGCATCTTTAGCTGTTCCAAATGCCGGTGCATAACATAATTCTAATTCTCTTAAATCATCAAGTGTTGCATTCATAGTAATCATTGCAGCAATAACATTAACTCTTGCTACTGCATCTCCTTTACTGATTGCTTGAGCACCTAAAACTTTTCCTGTTGGATATTCATATATCAATTTAAAATGCATAGGATTTGGATTTGGCATTAATTTTACTTTATCCATTGGAATAACTAATGCAACACGGTAATCTATTCCATTTTCAATACATTCTTTTTCATTTAATCCTGTTGCTGCTGCATTAAGATTAAATACTCTTATACATGATGAACCGATTACTCCTTTATTTTGCACTGCTCTACCAAAAATATGATCTGCAGCATTTCTAGCTTGTCTTTGTGCTGGGCCAGCTAAAGGTAATCTTGTTTTTTTCTTTGTAATTGAATTAAATGTTTCAATTGCATCACCAACCGCATAAACATCTTTTAAATTTGTTCTAAAGTTGTGATCAACTAAAATTCCTCCGGTTTCACCTAGTTTAACACCTGATTTTACAGCAAATTCAACATCCGGTTCAACACCAATTGACAAAATAACTGCTTTAGCTTTAACTTCTTTTCCACTTTGTAAAATCACCTTATCATCTTGAACTTCTACTAATGCATCATTTAAAATTAAGTTTACACCATTATCATGTAATTCTTTATGTAACATTTGAACCATGTCATAATCGAAAGGCTTCATTATTTGATTTGCATACTCAACTAGTGTTACATTTTTGCCTGAATGACGCAAGTTTTCTGCCATTTCAACACCTATAAATCCACCACCTACAACTACAACATCTTCAACATTTCTACTTGTCAAAAATGCATCTGTTTTTCTAACGTCATATACATTTTTAATAACAAATACATTATCAGCATCAACATTCTTAATTGATTTTGGGACAATAGCATTTGCTCCAGGTGATAAAACTAAATAATCGTAGTGATCTTCAAATTCTTCATTTGTTTCTAAATTTTTAACCAAAATTTTGTGCTCATCTGCTATAATTTTTGTTACTTCATGATTTACTTTAGCACTTAGGTTAAATGAAGCTCTGAATTCATCTGGATTATATAAAATTAAATCATCAACATTTTTAACTTCTCCACTGAAGAAATTAGGTAAACAACAGTTTGAAAATGAAATATTAGGTCCTTTATCATAAATTTGAATATCTGCATTTTCATCAATTCTTCTAATTCTTGCTGCAGCTGAAGCACCACCTGCTACACCACCAACAACTATATATCTTTTACTCATTACTAGTCTCCTTTATTTTTTTAATTTTTTTAATTGATCTTTTCTTAATGTACCAATTACACAAACTTTACCAGCGAATAATTTCAAACCTATAATACCACCTAATGACATTGATATTAAAAATACCCATCCTGATAATGAAAAGCTTGAAATAGCTGAATACATAGCTCCTACATTACAACCTTGGCCAAATCTTGCCCCGAATCCTAACATAAATCCACCTAGTGCAAAATATGCTGCATCCTTAAATTTAAAATCAAAATCTATTTTAAATCTATTTGCTAATAAAAACGCTACTGTACATCCGAAGAATAAACCAATATTTCTAATTGTACCGCCATCGTTTAATAATCCTTTATTTACTTTATCTAAATAACTTCCAAACATTTCTTGTGGGAAGTCTATAATATGTCTAAAAATACCAACATTCAATGTTAGTAAAGGTGATGAAACACCCCATGGTTTATTTGTTGTAACAAGTACGAAAATTGCAAACATTGCTAACATTAATGATCCAATTGTAAATGACCATCTTTCAACAAATAATTTATGATATGTACTATAACTAAAGAATTTACTTTCTTTTAAATTTGGTGCCAATTCCTTTTCAATATCTTCATAGTCGCCTTTAGGATCCATATAGGTTCCTTCTTTTTTTCTCATATCTTCATATTTCAATGTTAAAATATAAAGTAATAATAATAGTAACAACGTAAATGCCAATGCACCCCAATGGCCTAAATATTGTGGCAAGTATACTCTTCCACCAATTTTACCAACAGATGTCTTTTCAAAAATTTTCAAAGCATAAAATCCTGGACCCGAACCAATTACAAAGAAAATAAATGCAATAAATGCTCTCCCTTGCCCTTCTCCAAAATCTGCCAAAGTTCCTGAACCACATCCTCCGGCTAGCATCATCCCTATACCGAAGATTATTCCCCCAATAATAGTTGCTAAACTAATAAAGTATGCATTTTGTGTACCGGGAATAATTTTATCTCCTTCTTTTGCTAAAAAGCTTGGTACTGCCCCACCTAGAACCGCTTTCATTTGTATTGCAAAGAAAATTACCGATGTAATTGCTAATAAAACAATAAGTGCTTTAGATAAACTTCCCTCTCCTCTCATATAGATACGTTTTATTCCACCTGCAAAACCATATCTTGATCTTGTAAGGGTATATCCTAACCCTAATCCAGCTACAAGATATAATTGTAATTTTGGATTTGATAAATTTACCGCAAAAAATATTAATAATAAAATTACTATCAATCCCAAAACAGGTTGAATATATTTATTTTTACTCATTTTTCCTCCTTTTAATTTAAACTTTGTATTAAAAATATCAATACGCTGTAGATATAATTTTAACAAAAATTTTAAAAATGTAAATATATTTTTAGAAAAAGTATAGCTTTTTTATTATTTTTATATTGATTTATTACATTTTCTTAACTAATCTAAATTTATGTTAATATTACAATGTATTAATATAATTGATTTTTATAAATTTTATACATATAATTACAATAAGTTAGGAGTAAAAAATGACAAAATCAATGAAAAAATTTATTGTCCTATGGTTTGGACAATTAACTGCATCTGTAGGACATGGACTAACAACTTTCGCACTAAGTGTTTTTGCATTTTCTGTTTCTCAATCCGCAATTGATACTTCAATGGTAATGCTTTTAGGATTTTTACCATATATTATATTAATTGTCCCATCAGGAGTTCTTGCAGATAAGTATGATAGAAGATTAATGATGATATTGGGTGATGGACTTTCTGCATTAGGAATATTATATATATTAATAATAAAATTGTACGGAAATCTTACACTAATAGATGTATACATAGGTGTAACTATAAGTTCAATTTTTTCAGCACTAATGACTCCTGCATATCAAGCAACAGTAAGTGACATTCTAACAAAAAATGAATATATTAAAGCAAGTGGACTAGTACAAATTTCAAACTCTGCAAAATTTTTAGTTTCACCCATTTTGGCCGGCTTTTTAATTAATATTCAAAATGGATTTGAAATTATTTTATTAATCGATGTATTAACTGTTTTCGTAACCATAGCTACAACCTTATATATTAAAAATGATTTAAGGCAATGTAAACTTCATGATACAGAAAAAGATTTCTTTCAAAATCTTTTAAATACATGGAAATTATTAAAAAAAGATAAAAGTATATTTAAATTAGTATTAATTTCTATGCTATTAACATTTTTTATAGCATTTATACACACATTATCCAGTCCTTATTTTTTATCATTTTCCGATAGTAAAACATTGGGTAATGCTATGACTATTGCTGCATTTGGAATGTTTTTATCAGGTGCTTTTTTAAGTATTCATTCAATTACGAAAAATCATATAAAAAAATTATCACTTTCACTTTTATCAGGTGGAATTTTTATGATAGGATTTGGTTTAACTACTAATATTTATATTATAACTCTATTTGGTTTTCTATTTTTTGCAACATTACCAGTTGCAAATAGTACAATAGATTATCTAATAAGAATAAATCTAGACAATAAACATGAGGGAAGAATTTGGTCATTTGTTACATTTATATCTCAAATGGGATTTGTACTTGCGTATCCTACCTCAGGACTATTAGCTGACAATATTTTTTCACCAATTATGTCAAAAGGTGGATTACTTGAAAATTCAGTTGGTAAAATCATAGGAGTTGGAAGTGGAAAAGGAATCGGGTTATTAATTATAATTGCCGGAATTTGTCTTTCACTTACTTCCTTAATTATAATTAAATCAAAAAATATTAGAAAATTGGAGAAAGTAAATTCCATTAATAATTAATATAAAAATACCGAAAAATCACTTAATTACATTCTAGTGACTATTCGGTATTTTATTTTAATTGTTATAAATTAATGTTTCCGGATACGAAAAATTTAATTTAATATTTTTATTTGGGTTTATAATTAAATTTAATATTGTATCTTCTTTAGTCCCCATTCTTGTTTCTATAATTAATTTCCTATAAGGCTTAAAGCCACATTTTTCCTGAACTCTTTTAGATTGATTATTAAAAATGAAATATCCGGATGTTAAGAAATCATAATTTAATTCATTAAATAAATAATTTATAACAGCATTTACCGCCTCAGGCATTAATCCTTTTCCCCAATAATCTTTACTTAATACAAATCCTAATTCTCTTCCAATATAATTATTAAATTCAGTTAGTTCATTTTCACGCTTATATTTTTCAATTCCTAATGATCCTATTACTTTCTTATCATCCCTATGAAATAATGCAAAAGTTTTATTTTCTTCAATAAACATATTTAATATTTCTTGAGATTTTTCTTTATTTTCATGTGGATTCCATCCAGCCATCTGTCCAACACCATCTACAGAAGCATATTCATAAAAATCATCTAAATCTCCTTGTTCAAATTGTCTAATTATTAGTCTTTTTGTTTCAATAATTTTTCCATTTATCTTAAAATCTGCATTCATAAATAACTCCTATATTAATTTATAATATATTTTACTATATTTTAAAAATATTTTTATTACTGTTTATCACAATCATAACTCCCAATAAGATAACAGCAATGATTAATAATTAGATATTAAACCATTTTGATAATTTTTTTAATTTTAGTATGAATTTTTTTTATATTTTTCACAAATATAGAACCATTTTATTTATAAGTAAAATTTTGGTATTATTTCTTAATTTATATTTCAAAAATTTTATATGAAAATTAGATCCAAATTGTAATTATATTGTATATTGGTTTAATTTGATAAAATTTTTGAGTAATAATACAATTTATTTAATTTAAATATTCCTACTTCAAATATTTTTCAAACCATTTTTGAATTTCATACAATCTTTTTAATCTTGCCTGTGGTTTTCCTGTTCTGGATAAATCGTGATTTTCACCTTCAAAAATAACAAGTTTTGTATCTACATTATTCATCTTTAAAGAAGCATACATTTGTACACCCTGTTCTAAAGGACAACGGTAATCTTCACTCGCATGTATGAATAATGTTGGTGTTTTTACATTTTTTGCATATTTTAATGGGGATTGTTCCCAAACTTTTTCTAAATTATCTAATGGATTCGCCTGTGTTTGATCATCAACGAAGCAATATCCTATATCACTCACTCCATAAAATGATGTCCAATTTGAAATTGACCTTTGACTATTTGCCACCTTAAATCTATCTGTATGACCAATTATCCAATTTGTCATGAAACCACCGTAACTTCCGCCCATTACGGCTAATCTTAATTGATCTATATCTGAATATTTTTCAAGAACTTCATCTGTAAATTTCATTAAATCGTCAAAGTCGATAGTTCCATATTTTCCACGAATGTCTGAAAAATCATCTCCTCTACCTGATGAGCCTCTTGGATTTGTGTAAAATACAAAATATCCTTGATTTGCTAAAAATTGCATTTCATGATGTAAAACTGTTGAATACGCAGTTTTTGGCCCACCATGAATCTGTAAAATTCCTGGATATTTTTTACCTTTTTCATAACCAACTGGTTTTATAACATATCCAACAAATTTATTTCCATCATTTTCAAAATTAAATTCTTCAATTTTAGATAAATTTACTGCTTCTAAATCTTTTGAAAAATCTGTTAACTTAATTTCTTGATTATTTTCTAATTTATATAATTCTGGAAGTTGTAAATCTCTCATTGCTGTAAAATAAAAATCATTTCCATCATATGTAAATCCTTCAACTGACCCATTTCTTGAAATAACTTCTTCTATATTTCCATCTAAATCAATACTTGATAAAACAGCATTGTCAAAATATGTTGAAATATAATACATCTTATCATCAACTATTTGAACTGCATTACCTTCTCCCTGTCTAGCATCTGTACCAACTGAATTAAAAAATGCAATATCGATATTATCTGATGAAATTTGTTTTTCATTTTTGCCATCTATGTCGAAATAGAAAACTTTAGCGTCTTCATTTAATCCAGTTTTCTTCATATCTGTCGCAATACTAATTATTCCATCTTTGATAAAATCAGCGTAATAATGAACTTTTCCTTTAGAAATTTCTTTAATTTTTAGAGTTGATAAATCTAATATTCCTATATAATTTGTTAATTCCATTACATCAGTATTGTTTGAGTAAATAACAACAGCATATGTTTTATTTTTATTTAAAACAAAATCCGAAATTTCAATTTCATCAGAATTTATTTTTTTATCATTCCCATTCTCATCTAAAATGTGTAAATCGGTTTTATTCCCATAAATGTATCCTGCACCATTAAACCAAAATGGAAGTTTAGTTATATCTTGATAATCTAATTTTTCAGCTGAAATATTATTTGTATAAATAATTTTATTATCATTTAATTCATAAAATTTTCCAATGGAATGCTCTGATTTTAGAAATTCTACAGCTTCTCCACCATTTGGATTAATTTTGTACAATCTTGATTTAATTTCTTTTTCTTCTTTTTTTGAATCTCCGTAAATTATTTCTTCTAGTTCTTTTGGAAGTTTCTCTTTTTTCTTTGAGTCTACATTCCTACTTGATGAAAATACAATTGAGCCATCTTTGAAGAATGTAAAATATCCATCTTTTCCAGAATTTGTCAATTGTATTTGTTTTTTTAATTTTTTATCATATAAATAAATGTTTTTTTCATATATATTTTCTTTCATATTTACTGTAGTAATATGATATACTACAAAATTTTCATTTTGATCAATATTACTAATATATTTAAAGTCCTTAAAACTATCTATTTTCAATTTAATCCTCCTAATTATTTTTTTAGTTTTAACTAATATTATACATGAAATTTGATATTTACGCCATAATTAATTAGTTAAATTATTTAACCATCTTTTCTTTTTATAAAGAGGTAATATTAAGAAAAATTTTATAAATTCTTCTAGACTCACTATTGTAAAAATCCATTCAATTTTCCATTTTAATAATAAAACACCTATAAATGACATTGGAATCGCAAATCCCCACATTGTTGAAAGTTCAATTAAAAAAGGAATTTTTGTTTCTCCACCAGATCTAAATATTCCTGTATAAAGCATACCATTTAAAAATCTAAAAGGTATAAATATTCCTCTAATTATCAATAATGTAATTGCTGTTGCATAAATACCAGACTCAATATTAGTATATATTTTCATCAAAACATTTGGTAAACCGGCAAGTATTGTTAATGATATAATTCCCATAATTGATGTTATCTGTAAAAAATATTTTGCATATCTGTCTGCTTTGTCAATTTTACCAGCTCCAAGAGTTTGTCCTATTAATACTGAAGCAGATGTATTGACTGCATTTACTATAATAAAAAATATATTTTGAATTGTATTTGAAAGTTGAATTGATGCAGTTGCGTCCTTTCCTATACGTGCATAAGCTATTGCAAAAAGTAATTGTCCTAATGCCCATAATATTTCAGCAAGAATAATAGTAACACCTATTTCAAAATATCTCTTAATTTTCACAAATTCAAATTTAAATAAATTAAATGGTTTTAATGAATTTATTCTTGAACTATTTCTAAAAATCATAAAGCTGAGAATCAATATTTCAACAAATCTAGCCATTATTGTACCTAGAGCAGCACCAGAAACTCCCATTGCTGGAGCTCCGAATTTTCCAAATATAAATACATAATTAAAAAATACATTTACAAAAAACGAAATTATGGAAACTAAAAGAGGTTCTTTAGCTCTATTACATGATCTTAAAACTGTGTTATAACATTGCGAAATTGCTGTTATAACAAATGTAAATGAAATTAATCGCAAATAACTTATTCCGACATTTATTACCTCTTCATCAGGTATTAATATTCTCATTATTTGATATGGAAATATTAGTGAAAATACAGTAAATAAAATCCCAATTATTAGACTAAACTGCATGATTATTGTTAAATATTTTCTAACACTATTTAAATCCTTATCCCCAAAATATTGTGCAAAAAATACTGAACCTGTACTACAAACTCCAAAGCACGCAACAAAGAAGAAAAATACAAATTGATTAACAAGTCCAACTGCAGCAATCTCTACCCCACCTAAAGAACTTATCATTACTGTATCTGCCATATTAATTGATGTAGATATCAAAAACTGTATTGAAACTGGAAGTGCAACTGATAACATCATTTTTAAAAATGTTTTGTCGCTTAAAAATATTTTTTTACTCATAATAACCTACTATCTATTTTTAAAATACTCATTTGTCTTTTTAACAACTACTCCACTCAATAAAAATAAACCAATTAAATTTGGAATAGCCATTAAACCATTTAATGTATCTGAAATTGACCATATATCTTCAAGTCCACCAACTGCCCCTACATAAATTAAAGGTATATAAATAATTCTATAAATTAATACATATTTATCACCAAATATGTATGCAAAACATCTTTCACCATAGTAGTACCAACCAACAATTGTAGAAAATGCAAATAATGTTAATCCAATTGAAACTACATATTCTCCACCTAAAAATCCTGTATTAAATGCTGACATTGCAAGTTCAACACCTTTAAGACCGCTACTCCATTTACCTGAAATAAGTATTGTAAATGCGGTCATAGTACAAATTACAATTGTATCCATAAATACTTCATAAACTCCCCACATTGCCTGCTCTACAGGATGATTTGTTTTAGCAGCACTATGAGCAATTGGTGCAGAACCTAAACCGGCTTCATTTGTAAAAATCCCTCTTGAAAATCCTTGTTTTAATGTAATCAATAAAGTTGAACCTACAAATCCTCCCACAGCAGCATGCGGTGTAAATGCACTTTTAAAAATTTCAGAAACAACATTAGGTATTTCACTATAATTTACAAATATTACTATTAATGAACCCAGTATATAGGAAAATGCCATAATTGGTACGAGTCTACTTGTAACTTTTGCTATATTTTTTAAGCCACCAATTAAAACTAAAGCACTTAAAAACATTACAATTCCTCCAACGATTGAAGGATTGAAATTAAACGAAGTTTTCAAAGCTTGTGAAATAGAATTTGACTGTGTCATATTTCCTATACCAAATGATGCTACCATTCCAAACAAAGCAAAAAGAAATGCTAAAATCGGCTTGTTCGCCCCATTTTTTAAGTAATACATTGGTCCACCTGAAAAATGTCCTGTTTTGTCATTTTTTTCTCTGTATACTATTGCAAGTATAACTTCTGCATATTTTGTAAACATTCCAAAAAATGCAGAAACCCATATCCAAAATACTGCACCTGGACCACCGACTGCAATCGCCAACGAAACACCTGCGATATTCCCTGTACCAACTGTAGCCGCTAATGCTGTTGTAACTGCTTGAAATGGTGTAATAGTGCCATCTCCATCATGATTTTTATGAAACATCTTAAGAAATGTACTTTTTAATATCAAACCAAATTTTCTAAAAATTATTCCTTTTGTCCTTATCATAATTAAGAGACCAGCCCCTAATAATAAAATTATCATTGGCCAGCCCCAAACTATATTAGAAATAATTTTATTTATTTTTAATATTTCTGACATAAAACTCCTATTTTGCATTATTTTCAGCAATTTTAACTATTAATTCAGATGCTTTCCTCATCCATTCAATAGGAATAAATTCATATCTTCCATGAAAATTCATCCCCCCTGCAAATATATTTGGAGTTGGCAATCCCATAAATGATAATTTTGCACCATCTGTGCCACCTCTAATTGGAACAATATTTGGTACAATCCCAATGTCTTCCATTGATTTCTTAGCAAGTTCAACTATATGCATTTTTGGCATAATTTTTTCCTTCATATTAAAGTATGAATCTGTAATTTCTAATTTTATAGCATCGATATATTTTGTATTCAAATATTGAGCCGCTGCTTTCAATATTTCTTTCTTGTTGGTAAATTTATCCATATCGTGATCACGTATAATATATACCATTTCAGTAAATTCCACAGTTCCGGAAAAATCTACTAAGTGTATAAATCCTTCATAATTTTCTGTGTATTCAGGCTTTTGTGCAACTGGAAGCATTGATTCAAACTCCATACCAATTTTTACTGAATTTATCATTGTATTTTTAGAAGAACCGGGGTGAACATTTTTTCCTTGAATTTTAACAATTGCTGTTGCAGCATTAAAATTTTCATACTCTAATTCTCCAATTGGTCCGCCATCCATTGTATATGCAAAATCAGCACCGAATCCTTTGACATCAAATAAATCAGCTCCTCTTCCTATTTCCTCATCAGGTGTAAATCCAATTTTTATATCTCCATGCTTAATCTCAGGATGATTTACTAAATATTGAATCGCATCCATTATTTCTGAAACTCCTGCCTTATCGTCAGCTCCTAATAAAGTAGTACCATCTGTTGTGATAAGTTCCATTCCAATTAAATCATTTAAAATAGGAAAATCTGAAACTTTCATTGTATATTCTTCATTTAATTTTATATCCCCACCTTTATATGTAAATATTTGAGGATTAATACATTTACCATCTAAATCCGGTGCAGTATCCATATGTGCAATAAACCCAACTGTAGGAACATCTTTATCTATATTTTTTTCTAAAGTTCCATAAACATATCCATTTTTATCTTGAAATGCATCCTTAATTCCTAATTCTTTTAATTCTTCAACTAAAATTTTACCTAATTCTAATTGTCCTAGTGTACTTGGACATGTTGCATTTTCTTCATTTGATTTTGTATCTACTGATATATATTTTTTAAACCTTTCAATAATATCCATTCAATTCCTCCCTATTTTAAATATTTTCTTAAATTTTCAATTGCTATTTTTAAATTTTCAATTGATGTTGCATAACTTATTCTTAAAAATCCCTCACCACCCGGTCCAAAATATGAACCTGGTATAGTCCCGACTTTTGCATTGTATGCAATTTCAGATGCAAATTCTTGAGAATTTTGATTTCTGTCTTGTGGAATTTTGGCAAAAATATAAAATGCTCCATCAGGACTGGCAACTTCAAAATCTAATTTAGTCAATTCTTCAACTAAAAAATCTCTTCTCTTTTTATATTCACACTTCATTAATTCAGAATCTTGTTTTCCATATTTCATTGCTGCTAATGCTGCATATTGACTTATAGAAGTTGCATTTGTTACATTAAATTGATGCGTTTTAGAAATTTGCTGTATAATTTCATTGCTTGATAATACAAATCCTATTCTCCATCCTGTCATTGCATGTGATTTAGATAATCCTGTAATTAATATTGTATTTTCAGGTATAATATTTGCAATTGAATAATGTGTTTTATCATAAACTAACTCCGCATAAATTTCATCACATATAACATATATGTCGTATTTTTTTATTACTTTTGCTAAATCTTCAAGTTGCTCTTTTGTATAAGTTACACCTGTTGGATTATTTGGATATACCAATACTACTGCTTTATATTTCATATGTGGATTATTTTTAATAATTTTTTCTAACATATCCGCCGTAAATATAAATCCATTTTTACTTGTATCAATCAACTCAAAATTTCCATAACTCATCATTATTTCGGGCATGTACAAAGGAAATGTAGGCGTCGGAATAATCACTACATCTTCCGGATTTAAAATAGCTTGAAATGTTGCATTCATCGCCTCTGTAGCTCCGACTGTAACTATAACTTGATCTTTTGTATAATTAAATCCGAATTTTTCATTATAGTAATTTGCAGTTTCTTCTCTAAGTTCTAAAATTCCGTTACTTACTGTATAATGTGTAAAATTATTGTCTATTGCTTGTTTTGCCGCCTTCTTTATATGGTCAGGCGTATTAAAATCCGGCTCTCCTATTGTTAATTTTATAATATCCGGTATTTGATTTATCTCTTGATTGAATTTTAAGATATTTGATTCTTTCAATTTTTCAACTATTTTATTAAATTTCATTACTACCTCTATTATGTATTATGTTATCTTTATATTTTATATCTTTATTTAATTTTAGTCTAGTAAAAAAGCACTAAAATAGAATATTTTAGTGCTAAAACTTTTATTTATTATCTTCTATTAACTTTTGTAAAATCACAGCATCTTGAGATGCAACATTTTCATATATGTTTTTATAAAACGCAAATAAATCTTTATCTTTTAAGATAAATTTAACTTGTGTATTTGAAAGAGCAACTTTTATCAATTTGTTTTTTTGAGATGACGTCCACGAATCAATTTTGCTCATTTCATGAATTAGACTATGTGTGTGCGAAAAACTTGTACTATCTTCTAACTTATTGATTAAATCTTCTTTATATTTTTCTTCATCTGATTGATTTTTTAATTCATCATCTTTTTCGTGTAGTGCATTATAAAAACGATGTTCTAAAATTTCATTTGTTACTGTACGATTAATAATTTGTTTAACTAATAATTCTAAATCTGAATTTTCTTGATAATCAGCTTGTGAATAATACCTAATTCTTCTATCTTCCAACATTTTAAATACTTTAGATTTATCATTTGTTTCAGCATTATAAACCCCAATTGAATGTCCACCATTCATATTAACAAGTGTCATACATGGTACATCTGTATCACTGTCACCAATATAAATCATGTTTCTAAAAGGAACTCTCTTTTTATCACCTTCATAATGATTATTAACATTTTGATCATTTATATCTAATACACCCTTTTTTATTCTAAATAAAAATTGAGTCTTGTTTGTATAATTTACAGCTTGAGCTGGCCAAACCGCAACACCATCTTCGTCAAAATAGAATGAGCTTGCATAAATCTTCTTAAACTTATCGCTAATGATTGTACCTTCAATCATTTCCTTTAGTCCGGAAGAAATGATATAGTGTTCAACCTCTACTCCGTGCTCATTTCCATAATGATTTATCCTATCAAACCATGTATCTACCCCCGGAAATAATCCAACTTTTGAGCCATACTCTTTTAAATCCTGCTTTGTAAGATTTTTATTTTTAGTCATAAGATACATGTATGCTAAATTTGTATCCATTTCATTTTCAACAGCAAGTTTATTAGATTCTTTCCAAAATTCATTAACTTCATATCCAATTGATTGGATAAATCCTTGAGCCTGCATATCATCTGGAGATAATGTTTTATCAAAATCATAACAGATTGCTATAATTGGCTTTTTATTTTTCTTATCAATTTTCATTTGATACTCCATTTTATCTTAATTATTTGTTAATACTTGATAACACTAGATTCTAACTCATTTTATTATATATTATATATATTAGAAATTCAACAATATGTGAGAATTTGAGGTTTAGATAAGTATATTAATAATATAATTACTCTGATACAATTTTTCATACTAAATTTTATATAATAATCTTTTTAGTATTAAAATATAATGTTACGATTTAATATTTAAAACCAAATTTAATGTTAATAAAGTTTTAGTTCTAATTTTATTTATTATTATATTTATTTTTAAAACCAAAATTTTATATTTTTATATTTAGTTTTAAATTATGTGATAAAAATATTGAAATTATTAAACTTAAAGACAATTTTATAAAACTAAATTACCTAATTAATTGAATTTGGTTGCATATTAAATTTATTCTCAATATTTTTTTGAAACCAAATAATTAATTTCTACAATTTTAGTCCTATTTATAAATAAACCTAATTTATATATTAATTTTGAAAATATTAAATAAATGTAATAATGTTGATACATACAATTTATTTATTTGTGGCATAATATATATGGAGGTATTAACAATCCACAAGCATATGTTTATTATATAAGGAGGAATTATGAATAATATATATCAACAAATAAATGAACTAATAAACTGTTATAAGATATTGCATAAAAAATTAATTGAAAATGAAAAGAAAATGATAGATGGTACGCTTGTTATATCAAAATGTAATGGTAAATGTAGATACTATCATCAATACTACAATAAATTCAATAAGAGATTTGAAAAAAAATATATAAATAAAAAAAAGATTAATAAGGCTAGAAACTTAGCACAAAAATCTTATCAAAAAAAACTAATTAAAAATTTAAGTAATCTTATTCCTTTATTAAAATCCTGCAACGAAATTATAAAAAATCTAAATATTAATTCTATAGATAGTTATAGAAAATATCTCATAAATCCAATAACTATAAATCATATTCATAATATAAATTATTGGCATAATAATATATCTCACACTAATCCATATCAATTTGATAACACAAAAATATTACCTTAAAAGGAGAACAGGTACGTTCTAAATCCGAAAAAATTTTTGCTGATTTGCTATTTAATAAAGGAATAAATTACAAGTACGAGCATTCTCTAAAAGTCGGTAACAGTATATACTATCCTGACTTTACATTATATAGTCCATACACTTTTACAGAAATATATTGGGAACATTTTGGAATGATGGATAATCCTGCATATGCAACTAACGCAATTGATAAACTATACAATTATATTAAAAATGGTTTTATACCCGGGAAAAATCTCATTATAACATTTGAATATTCAAATAAAGTAGTTGATAATAAAATAATAGACAAAATATTAAAGTATTACATTGAATAATATTATTCTGTCTTAAATTAATTCAATCTTATCCCATTCAACTCTACTTCATCCATTGGTATCACTAAGCATGGTCTTCCGTCGATGATGCGTTGTTCAATAAATAAAATACCATCATTATTTGTCCTAATTATAATATTACCTCCACTAACAATATTATAATTTTTATTTATAACATTATCCGCCATAATTTCTAAATCATCTTCTAATTCAACATTTTTCGCACCGACTGATGATAAAAATTCTTTTAATTGTCTTGATTTTAACTTTGGAGATTCACCCTCGTTTTTTAACTCTTCAGTAAAAATTGTAATATTTTTATTTAACTCCACAAAATCTGATATTTTAAGATTCGGAAGATTACTTTCAATTATTTCATTAAATTTTTCCTTTTGTTCAATAGGATTAAGCTTCATATCACAACCAAGTACACCATTTATAAATTCATCATGAACATCTACGACCTTTCTTGTGTAATATAGACATTCGTAAATATTACTTTGACGATTTGTAAATGTTGGATATAGAAAACCTGTCTCCGGCATTTGAACAGTCCAATTTCTTCGATTTTCAACAAAATCATTTTGTTCACTTTTATAACACAACGATGGCTTCGTTAAATTCATAGGGCATATAGCTGTAACAATAAAATTATATACATCTTCAGAATCTTCTAAAAATTCACCATCTGATGCTTTTCTTGGAATGTCATACGAACCTTTAGCAATTAATATGGCATAATTTGATTTAGGATTATAATTTTCAATTATTAAATCTATTAAACTTTGATATTTTTCTCCTGATGAATCTCTAACAGTTTTATACAGCATATCTCGTTTTCCACCATCTATCTCTTCTTCAGGCAAAAAATTAAGTGTTATTAAATTTTTACCTTGGGTACCTGACAATACTTTAGAAAAAATTGTTGCATAAACCTCTCTAATCTCTTCATTCATTACAACAAAATTTGTCTTAGTTGAAAATATTATTTCTTTTGTCATATTCACATATGTAGACCACACATCTGTAATTGAAAAATCATCTGATTTAATAGCTTTTTTTATTTCATTTAACTCTTTTTTTATCATAATAATCTCCTATAATTTATATAATTATTATATCATTATACTCAAAAAAATTGACTAGTAAAACTAGTCAATTAAAATACGATTTATGATTGAAATTTATAAAAATCTTCAACACTTGTTTGTTGGATACCTTCCTTTAATAATTTAACAGCTTCTTTTCCTTTAATTTTTTCAATAATCTTAAACGATTCATATATTGCAATTGCTGCTCCTCTACCTGTAATGATATTTTGATCTTCAACTACAATTTGATTATTTACGTACATCCCTATATTTTCTATTTTATCTTCAAAAGTTGGAAAACTTGTAACTTTTTTATCTCTAATTATGTCTGCCCTGCCAAGAGAAATTGGTCCAGCACATATAGCACTTACTATTTTACCTTCATTGTTAAATTCCTTGATGAAATCAATAACTTGTTGATTATCTCTTAAATTTATTGCTCCCGGTATTCCTCCTGGTATATACAATCCTAAATAATCTTCTCCATTAATTTCATATATAGTCTTATCTGCTAAAACTTGAATATTATGAGATCCAACTACATCTCTTTTATCTGTAATTGAGACAGTATCTACTTCAATACCTGCTCTTCTTAAATAATCAACAGGAGTTAGTGCCTCAATTTCTTCAAATCCTTCAGCTAAAAATACTAAAAACTTTTTCATATTGCCTCCTAAAATATAAAATTTTTATTAAATTTAATTATTATAATATTTTTTACTCATCTTCCTTAAATTTTACGCCGCATATTTTTCTAATTTCAGTCATAACATCAATGATATCTATTGATAGACTATATGGAACTACATCTGATTCATAATTTCCATTTTCAACTACATTTAAGAATTCTTTTAATTGACGCTTAAATGAGTTTTCCATTTCATTAAATGTTTCAATATTAGCTGTATTAAGTCTTTTCATTATTTTTACTGTAGAAATTCTAGAAGGAACACCTATACTTATGATCCCATCTTCTCCTGATATTTCACTCACAACATTTGAATCAATAATTTTTGAACATAATAAAATAACTTCAAAATTGTCATATGACAAAATAGCTGATGTTGAACCATCCACGTTACTTTCTAACATTATACTATTAGCAAATATATTTCTAGGTTTTCCAAATAAAGAAACACAAAGTGAAACAATATAAACTCCTAAGTCCATAATTGCACCATTCGCTAACTCATTTCTGAAAGTTGTTGGATTTTCGCCTCTTAAATATCTATCATATCTTGATGAATATTGATTTAATCCAAATATTGCTCTTCTAATTCTACCTATATTTTGCAAATTATTTTTGATTACATTTAAGTTTTCGGTGTATAATGGAACAACTCCATGATGTACATAAACTTTATTTTTTAAAGCTTCATTAATTAGAACACGAGCTTGACCCGAATTAACAGCTAATGGTTTTTCACAAAAAACAGAGATTCTTCTTTGAATCGCAGCCATAGCTATATTAAAATGTAATGCATTTGGAACAGCTATATAAATAGAATCAATTTCTCCACTATCCAACATTTCAATGTGATTTTCATAAACATTTTTTATAGAATATTTTTCAGCAAATTTTTTTGCATTTTCAATTTTACCACTACAAACAGATGTGACTTCAATGCAATCTTTCATTAGCATTGCACCTTCCATAAATTCGTCCGTGATAAAATTTGTACCAACTATTCCAAATCTCATATCATCCCCCTAATTATTATATTGTTTTATAAATTCTGACGGCGTAATATCCATATATTTCTTAAATACTGAAGAAAAATATCTATAATTTGAAAATCCAACCTCATAAGATATATTTTCTATAGAATAATTTGTTTCATACATAAGCTTAATTGCTTTTTTTATTCTAAAAATATTGATATACTCCGTTAAAGTTTGATTTGTATCTTCCTTAAAATTTTGAAGTATGCTTGTTTTACCTTTATTAGTAATTCTAATTAAATCATCAATATTTATTTTTTGCTTATAATTTTTTTTTATAAATTCAATTACTTGCAATGTAGTTTTAGAGTTAGTGCTTATAACGTCATCAGTATCAAGATTTAGTCTATCTAATTTACTATTTAACTCTATTTCTAAATTTAATATATCTTTATTTTTCTTTATATTAGATATTGCCTTATTAAGTGCATTTTTTAATTCATCATAATCTACGGGTTTCAACAGATATGCTATTGCGTTTTGATTTATTGCATCTTTTGCATATTCAAATTCATCATATCCTGATAAAATTATACTCTCAAAATTTTTATTTTTCACCTGTTTTAGCATATCTAAACCACCAAGAATAGGCATATTAATATCTAAAATTACTATATCAGGATTCAATTTTTTTATCATTTCCAAACCAATCTGACCATTTTCAGCTTCTCCTATAATTGTGCAATTTACTTTTTCCCAATTAAACAAATAGGTTAATCCTCTTCTGATAAATAATTCATCCTCAACTAATAAAACTTTATACATTTCCTACTCCTTTGGAATTAAAATTTTTATTTCTAACCCTGAATTTGAATTTTTTATATTAAATTTATATCTTTCATCGTAAATTAATTTTAACTTTTTATTTATATTATATATTCCAATACTATTTTTACTATTATAATTTTTCATATTTTTTAATATTTCCGATAATTTGCATTCTGAAATACCCGGCCCATTGTCATTTATTATAATTTCAATATTTTCATCTAAATTTTTAATTTCTAAATTAATTTCTAAATTTTGTTGAGATTTATAAGTGTATTTTATTGAGTTTTCAACTATTGGTTGTAATATTAATTTTGGTATTTCCATCATTAATACGCTATCATCAACATAAATACTATATTTTAATCTTTCTTGATATCTTATTTTTTGAAGTTCCAAATATGAATTCAAGTAATTTATTTCATCACTTACACTTGAAAAAAATCCCTTAAAATCAATTGTATATCTTAAAATTTTTGATAAATTCATAATATATTTATCAGCCGATTTAATGTCAAAATATATCAAATATCTTAGGGATTCTAAAGTATTAAATAAAAAGTGGGGGTTAAATTGTGTATTCAAAAATTTTACTTGATCCACATCGCTTAAATATGAATATTGTTGATTTTTTGCAATAAGCATATTTATTTCATTTAACATATTATTGTAGTCTTCATCAAGATGTTTAAGTTCTTCAAATAATTCAGATTCTATATTATCATCTTTATCAAATTTCTTTCCTCTTATATTTGAAATCATAATATTTAATGATTTCATATTTTTTTTAGATAAAATATCCCAAGTAATTACAACAGTTAAAAATGTCAAAACAGATAATAAAATAATACTGAAAAGCATAACCCAACCAAAACTCACTATTGGGGTAATTTTATTAACCGTGGCAACTCTCATATCTAAATTTCCTATGACAGATTCAATATAATAAAATTTATCATTATTAATTTTTACTAAATTATTTGATAATCTCTGCCCATTAAATTTATAAACCTTACCAATTATATAATCATTATTTGAACTTATTACTTGATTAAATTTCCCGATTATAAAATTAATTGTATTATTATTAGAATTTAGTATTCTAGACATACTATTTAAATCAATATCAATAATTATTATATATTCTTTATTATTAATTTTTTCTTTAATTTCTACAAATTGCTGAATTTTTTTACTATTAAAACTTGTTATAAGTGAAATATTGTTTTCAATTTTAACTGTCTGCCAAATATTTATATTTTTATAATTTACTAAATTCTCGTCATAATTCTTCGAAGTAAAAATTGAATTGTACTTTTCATTAAACACAACTAGATTTACATCTATTTTAAGAGAATTTTTTAATTTATAAAATTCATATAATATATTTGCTCTATTTATATCATTATTAAAGCCCTCCTTATATTTTTTTTTAATAAAATCTCTTGAAAAATTTATAATTTCACTATAATCCTTATTAATTATATTACTAACTTCTATATTAGAATTATTATTAATTTTTTGCTCATTAAATCTAACCAAAGATATAAATAAAATCATAATTAATATTATTAAAACTATTATTGGTATTATGCTATATTTATATGCTAATTTTCTATTGTATTTTTTAAATGTATTTTGATTATCTTTCATATGTATATTATATCAAAAATATAATATTAGGAATAAATGTTTATTTCTAAATCTACAATATTTTACGAAATATAAAATACTATTTCGGTTTTTCCCATACGGGCTATCACATTAAAGCTTAACCCAGCAGCCTCTTTTAATTCAGTTTTATTCATATTTTTATCTATAAGTAGTTTCCAAAGATTATTATAGCAAACCGGTATTTTAATACCTCCTAAAGTAAATACTACACAGTTATGGTTTATTTAATTATAACATAATAAATCTTTTTTTTAATATATCTCACGATATCATTAGATATTCTCTCCACTTTATCATAAAAAAACAGGAATGCATACAAATCGTATAAATTCCTGTTTATATTTTACATTGAAATTTCTTTTTTTCCTGAAACTTTGAAGAATAACATTAATGATACTACTGTTAGCACAATTAATATAGTTGCTAAAGCTGCAGCATTACCATAATTTCCTCTTAAAACTTCAGTGTAGATACTTACTGTCATTGTCTTGGTTTTTGGACTATATAGCAAGATTGATGTTGATAATTCTGATAATATATAAATCCAACTTAATATTGCTCCTGAAATTACCCCTGATCTCATCATTGGTAAAATAATTTTAGTAAATGACTTCATAGGAGATGCACCTAAGTTTTCGGCGGCCTCTTCTATTGAAGGACTGATTTGGTATAAAGCTGTAACTGAAGATCTGATTGTATATGGTAATCTTCTAATTACAAAAGCTATTATCATTATCGTAGCGGTACCACTTAATAACAATGGTTTTGAACTAAATGTTGATAATAATGAAATACCCATTACCGAACCAGGAACGATATATGGTAACATTGATAAAACATCTAATGCTTGTGACATATTATTTCTTCTTTTAACAGCTACATATGCAATTAATACTCCCATTATCAATATTATAATTATCGCAATAAACGCAAGTATGAATGTAGATGTAATTGATGTACCTAATCTACTAAAAGCATTTCTATAACTATCTAAAGATAATCCTTTTACAAATATGGAACCTCGTGTTTTTCTAAATGATGTATATATAACATATAGCAACGGTGCTATAGACACAAATACGTAAAAATAGACATATAAATGTGCAATTATATTTTTTAATCCTGTTTCCTTCTTAGCTTCAATTGGGTGTAATGCACTCATTGAAAATGCTTTTTTTTCAGCTATATATTTTTGAATTAAAAATATTGTAATAGCCATTATAATTACTACTACTGAAATTGCAGCAGCAAAAGCTGTATCTCCTCCAATTTCTCCAACAAACTGATTATATATCATAACCGGAACAGTTTGATATCCTTCACCTATTAACATCGGAGTACCAAAGTCAGCAAATGCTCTCATAAATACAAGTAATGATGCTGATAAAATTGATGGAATCAATAGCGGAACAAATACTTTCATAATTCTTTTAAAACCGGTCATTCCTAAATTTTCTGCAGCCTCAACTAATGATTTATCTATATTTTTCATAGCTCCCATAAGGTACATATAAATTAATGGTACCATTTGAAGAGTAAGTACCAGCAAAATACCATGAAAGCCATAAATGCTTATACCCGTAACACCTATACTTCTCAATGATTTTGTTATAACTCCGGATCTTCCTAATAAAAGTACCCAAGAGTACGCACCAATAAAAGGAGGACTCATTGATGAAATAAGAATCAAAATTTGAATAAATGAAGATCCCTTAATTTTTACAGTTGTCATAAAATACGCTAATGGGAATGCCACAATCGCACACGCAATTGTTGTTGCAATTGTAACTAAAAGTGAATTTATCAATGTTTGGGAATAATATGATTCTCCGAAAAATCTCTTAAAATAAGCTAAAGAAAATCCTTGTCCTTCTACATAAAAACTTGATTTTATAAGTCCAAATAAAGGAACTATTAAAAATAATACATACAAAAGAATAAGAACAATAGTAATTACAGACCAAATACTTTTAGATTTTCCTTTAGTTTGCATCGTTTTCTACTCCTTTTGTTATACTTTTTTCTGTGTCAAAATCAAATATATTTATTTTATCCATTTTAACTGTAAGGACAACTTCTTCACCTATTGGAATAATATTTGAAAGTGATGATTCCTGGATAACTTCCACTCTTTCTCCATTTGTTAACTCTACAAAATAGTGAGTATTAATACCTAAAAACATATTATCAATTACTTTTCCTTTTAGCCCATTACCTTCTCTACTTATTACAAACTCTTCAGGTCTAATTGATAATTTAACTTTTTTAGGTGTTTCAATAATTATATTTTCCGATTCAACTTTATAATTGTCAGAAAATACAATATATTTTTTACCTTTTTCAACTTCAATATTTCTTGAAATAATATTTGTACGACCTATAAAACTTGCTACAAATACATTCGCAGGTCTGTGATATATGTGTTGTGGAGTACCGATATGTTGAATTACCCCATTATTCATTACAGCAATTCTATCAGAAACTGCCATAGCTTCTTCTTGGTCATGAGTAACATATACAGTTGTAATCCCTACATCTTTTTGAATTCTTTTAATTACATTTCTCATTTCAACTCTTAATTTTGCATCTAGATTTGAAAGAGGTTCGTCCATCAATAATACATCCGGTTCAATAACAATAGCTCTAGCAAGTGCTATTCTTTGTTGTTGTCCTCCAGACATATTTTCCGGTAAAGAGTTTTTTAAATTTGAAATTTTTACAGTTTCTAGGATTTTATCGACTCTACCTTCAATAACATTCTTTTCAATTTTTCTAGTTTTTAATCCAAATGCAACATTTTCACCGGCTGTCAAATGTGGAAATATTGCATAATTTTGAAATACCATACCTATATTTCTATCTTTAGGAGCAACATCATTTATTCTCTTATCTCCAAAATAAATATTTCCTCCTTCAATTGAATTAAAACCAGCAATCATTCTCAACAAGGTTGTTTTTCCACAACCTGAAGGACCCAATAGAGTAAAAAACTCTCCCTGATTTATCTCTACAGATAAATCAGGAATTATTGTTTTACTTCCATATCTTTTTATTAAATTTTCACACTTAATTACTGTACTCATTTTAACCTCTTGTCTTTACAAGTATATTTGTGTATTTTTTAATAATATTTTCTCTATTTTTCTTTACATATTCTTCATCTTCTTTTATAGTTTTAATTTTATCTAATGGTGTCATATAATCACCTGTTTTTGCATCTTTTCTTAATGCTCTATTTGTTAATTGTGAACCAAAAGCATCTTGAGCTTCTTTGGAAATTACAAAGTCAACAAATTTCTTAGCATTTTCCATATTTTTTGCACCTTTAATAACTTCTACCCCTGCATCTAGATATACTGTACCCTCTTTTGGATATATAACTTTAACCGGTGCTCCATCTCTAACATATGCTGCTGATGGATCTTCATATGTTAAACCAACAGCATATTCCCCATCCGCAACACCTTTATGAACTGCTGAAGATGAATTTAAAATTTTACCATCAATATTCTTTAATAATTGTTCAACAAATTTCCATCCAGTTTCATTTTCATAATCTCCACCCATTGCTAACAATTGATTTGTCAATTGAGCAAATGCTGATGATGAATTTGAAGCATCAGCTGATGCAATCTTACCTTTTAATTTAGGATTTAATAAATCAGCATATCCTTCAATTTTAATATCCCCAATCAATTCTGTATTTACTAAAATAACAGAACCATCAGCTGTATATGGCGTTAAGAATCCGTCTACATTTTTATGATCTGGTAACATATCTTTGTCATTTGGTGATACATATTGTTCAAATAAGTCTTTCTTTTCTCTTATTGTTGATTTGCTTCCACCAAATAATACATCTCCTAATGGATTTCCTTTTTCAGCTTCGATCTTTGATAATAATTCACCTGTACCTGCTGAAATAACTTCAACTTTTATCCCCGTTTTTTTTTCAAACATTGGGATTATTGTCTTCATTATATTTTCTGTATTCGGTGAATATACAACAAGTTTACCCTTATCGCCTGTTTTCTTACCATCGCCTCCTTTACTACATGCAACTAGTGAAAAGACTAGTATTAGTGACATTACCAATGCAAATATTTTTTTACTCATAGTTTTTCTCCTTATATTTTTATCTTATGTAAATAATAATACATCATGAAAACAATTTCCATGATGTATTGTTTTAAATTGTATAAAATTGTTCATAAAAACTTTTATGTATAAAATTCTACAATTAAAAATTGTAATATCATAATATTTTTATATAATTAATTATAACTTAAGCATTATAATTTTTTTAACATAATTAAACTTTTCTATTAAATAATCTTATTCCATATATTGCAAGTACTAACGAAATAAATAACATTAATACAATTGGAATCACATAAATTTTTCCACTAATAATAGAATTTTGAAGATAATAAAGTGGCGATATATAAGCGATAGTTTTCATCCAATTGGCCATATGTTCAACCGGAAATAAAATGCCGGAAAATAACCCTAACGGAAATATAATTCCTGTTGAAATTATCCAGATTATCCCCTCATTCTTTATTATAGATGATAAGAAAATATAAAGTCCCATTGAAATAAACATTGCAATAGTAAACAAAATACCAAGCTGAATAATATTAGATTTACCTAAATCAAAACCTGCAAATTTATAAAATAACAGTATCAATAAATTTGCTATTTCATACACAAATATGATGGCTAAACTTTTACCTAATATATATGAGCTTAACTTTGTCTTGGAATTTTTTACTCTTAAAACAATACCATTATCCTTTTCATTAATTAAAACTGTAGCAAGTAGGGATGCCGATGTTAACAGCTTAAAAAGAATAATTCCAACAGAATAACTAAGTTTCGCTTTTTCATTAAACAAATTACTGTTTGAGTTGCGGTTATCTATTATAGGTATTAATGGATTATTCGATATACTGCTATAATATTGCAAGACATTTCCCGCTCCATCCGTCTTTACTACCAAAGTCCCTTGAGAAAGTCCAAGAAAATAATCTTTTTCATCTTCCTTAAGCTTCATCATTTTAACATTCGCTACATTCGGGGCTTTTTCTCCGATATAACCCACAACAGGAACATCGGAATATGCAAGGGTAATACTTACAAGTAAAATCATTAAAATCGGCATAATAATCATTGAAGAAATAAATCCTTTGGTATTTCTAAGAATTTTAAAAGTAAACTTAAATGCATGCACCATTCCTCATCCTCCTTCCTATTAATAAAATAAAGGTTATGACAAATGTAAAAAATATTAAAATCCATATTAGCAAATCATTTCCAAAATTTATTTGAATTAAATCCTTAAATATTAACCTGTTAGCAATTGTCAAAGGCGACAAGTACATAAGTAAATCCATAAATTTTGTATTTGATAAAACAGATGTCAAACTCAAAGCTCCACCAAAATATCCCATAAGCATAACAATCATCATAATAGTATTAGAAAGTATTGCCTTATTATAAACTGAAAGTCCAAAAAACAATCCTAAACTAATACTTATAATTGGAATGCTTAAAAAAATACATATCGAGTTTATAGGAAAACAGATATCAAACAGCAATCGATACCCTATTACATTGCTTGTAATCATAATAATGGAAAAAATATAATGTATAAAAAATTTTATCAAAACAAAATTACTCTTACACACAATCCTGTCCCAAACATGAAGTTTTCTTTCCTCAAAAATACTTAGTCCTGCCAAAACTGCCGACATCATTAACATAAAATTAAGTTCACTAACCGCAAACTGTACTTTGGAATTCAATAATATTCCATCATACATAACAACTTCTTTGACGGTATCTACAGAAAATGAATTTTGAATATGCTGTGATAAATAGTTCTTTGTACCCTCACTCATAATAAAGGCAAGAACCATCGGCAAGAACATAATTATAAAATATATCGGATTTTTTATAATTCCTTTTATTTCTTTTTTAAGCATATCACTCACCGCCCTTACGCAAAACCTTTACGAAAACATCTGATAAATCAGCCTGTTTATTTTCTGTATCTGAAATTTCCTTGATTAACTTCTCGGTTTCTCCTTCCAATATAAGTTTACCTTTATCTAAAAACATAATTTTATCACATAAATACTCAACCTCATCCAAATAGTGAGAAGTGTAGATGATATTTAAGCCGCTATTTTTCAATTCCTTAAGATATGCCAATATTTCCTTTCTGGAAATAGGATCAATTCCAACACAAACTTCATCACAAATTAATAGTTTAGGATTGTGAACAAGCCCAGTTATTAAATTTAATTTTCTTTTCATTCCACCGGATAAATCCCTTGCTTTTGTATATATTTTTTCCTTAAGTCCTACTTTTTCTATTAATAAGATGCATCTTTCTCTTGTCTCTCTTTTATCCATTTTATATATAGAAGCAAAAAACAACATATTATCCATTACAGAAAGTTCAGGGTATATGGCAAGCTCTTGCGGAACATAACCAATATCCCAAATACTTAAATCTGCGTAATTAAGCTCTCCTTCAAAGGATACATTTTGTGTAATGCAATTAATCAATGTGCTTTTACCGGCACCATTAACACCTAATATCCCATAAACATTTCCATTTTCAAAATTATACGAAAAATCTATGAGAGCAAGAAATTTTTTATATCTCTTTGTTATATGCTTAAGTTCAATCATAACCATACCCCTTCTCATATTTAAAAATGTTTTTTGCAGAACTTTTTGGAAATGTAAGTTCCTATAATTGAAACAACAACGATAGTTACTGCAATTATAACCATCATAGGTATTGTCTTAAGTTCTTGCATTTTCATTGCATAGTCATGCCCATACATTTTTTTAATCATTTCTAATTGTTGTTCTTTAGTAATTATATAAGGAATTACGGTACCTCCTATATAATGAGCCAACATCGTCACAACAAATGATAAAGTCAGACCTTTAAATCTATTTTTAGTTTTCGCTAATATCAATTCAGCAATTATTCCCGCAATAACCATCATTCCAATGTAATAAGGCATAAATCCACCTAAACCCCATATTACACAGTAAATTAATATTGCCCATTTCTTTTGAACTTTAGCTCCTGTTAATATAAATGGAAATGCTAAAAATAAACTTTGTACAATTGGTGAAATTAAAATTGTATACGGTGTAAATAAGAAAGGCATCGGTATTAAGTACATAAATAAAATTCCTAATACCGAAAAAGCCGCCACTAATACTAAATCTTTAACTGTTAATTTGTTATTCATTTTATTCCTCCTATAATTAAAAATATATAAATTGATATATACATAGTACATAACATATAATCTGTGATTTTAAAATCTACATCTGTCAACAGGGTTCTTTCTTTGCCTATTATCATTCCTTTTGTTTCAATCCCTAAAGATAAATTTTCCGCACTTCTTATTAAACTGAAAACAACAGGTACAATGATAAATCTCCAAATTGCTGCCGGATTTTTGTTTTTAATCAGCTTTCTAGTTTTAAGACTCATATAAGCTATGGAAAAGTCATTCCTCATTGACGGAAACAATCTCATGAACGAGATAATCGGTATGAGGATGTAATCTGTCAACTTTACTTTTTCTAAGGCTTCTATAATTGTTATAAGCTTTGTGCCGGCTGTTAAATTCTTTATGGTGTAACCGCATAACATACCTCTTACAATAAAAATCTCAATAAAAGCTTGATAATATAATGGAAAAAATATCTTTAGCTTACTTATCACGAAATAGGTTACCGCCATTTTTATTGCAAGCATATAATTTTTATTAAACAAAAATACTATAGCTACTATCCCCATTAAATATATTGAACTTTGATTTGACGGATAAAAAAATATAGCATTTGCAACTGTAAAAAATACAATCAAATTTATGATAGGATTAACTTTTGAATAGTCTGTTTTTTTCTTTTCTGTAGAATATTTGTTTTTTACATTTTTTGCGGATTTAAGCTTATCTATCATTTCATTAAAATCATTTTGATTAACAAGCCTTCTATGTGCGATTACCGTTGCTCCTTCCAAAAGAATATATTCATCAGCAACTTTTGATAAAAGCTCTAAATCATGCGAAATTAAAATAACAATTTTTCCTTGTTCTTTCATTTTATTTATCAATCTACAAATACAATTCATTCTTTTCAAATCTAGCCCACTTGTAGGCTCATCCAAAATTACAATTTTATTATTACTTATATATGCTAAAAGCACTGCCAATCTTAAAATTTGACCTCCTGAAAGTTTAGATGGATGCCGATTTTCTAAGGCATCCATATCCACCATTTTAAGTAGATTATGAATTTCTAAATCATTTAATTTTTTGTTTTGAAGAATAATCTCATCTTTTACTGAAGCTGTAACCATTTGATGATAACAATCTTGCATACAAAAATATGAATTTTTTATTCTATCTTTTTTTGAAATTATGTTATTATTAAAGGAAAAAACAGCTTTTTTATTATCAATCAATCCTGCGATTAGCTTACCTAATGTACTTTTTCCCGAACCATTCAACCCTATAATTGCCGTTACCTTATTAGATTTAATTGATAAAGATATATCCTTTAAAATCTCTTTATAATTGATAGTATAATTAAGATTTAAAATTTCTAATGTATCATTTGTTTTTCTATAAAAATGTTCTTTAATGTTTGAAAAAGCTATATTTTCACTTCTAATTTCAAATCCATCGCCATTTATCAAAGTTCCATCTTGGATTACATAAACTTTATCACATACATCTTTCAGATAACCGACTCTATGTTCCGCAATAACTATTGTTACATTACTATTTTTAAGTTCAATAATATGCTTTTTTAATTCATCTATTTCATTAATATCTAAATTTGCAGTAGGCTCATCCATAACAATTATTTTAGGAGCTTTAATATAGGAACTTAAAACACTGAGTGTTTGTGCTTCTCCACTTGATAAATTCAAAATATTTTCGTGTAATAATAACTCAGAATATCTATCTTTTAGTAAAGTAAATTTATTTTCAATTTCTGCTCTACTTTTTCCGATACATTTTGAAGAGTATTTACACTCATCATCTGCATTAGAAAATAAAAATCCATTTTTAGGATTTTGCAAAATGCTACTGACATACTTTGAATTAAGTCCGGCAAAGCTATTTTCATAACCATAGAAATCTGTCTTAAAACTTCCTGTAACATTTCCTTGAAATACACTGGGGCAAAGTCCATTTATAACTCTGAGCAATGTGGTTTTCCCACAACCGCTCAGCCCTGTAAAAACAACACACTCTCCTGATTTTATTTTTAAATTTATACCTTTCAAGGTCGGATTTATTTCTCCCTCATAAGTGAAAGAAAAATCCTTAAACTCTATCACTTTCCCACCTCCTCTCTCAGCGAATATTTTGTGTTTAATATTCATTGAAATGATTATAACACTTTTTTCTTAGAAAAGTCAATGAATATAATTATCTTTAGATTCATTGACTTTATCTTTCATACTTGCTAAAATATAAGTATAATTTTTCGATAGGAGATGAACCAATGCCTGCTAACTTTACAAAAGAAGAAAGAGCTGCTTTAATAAAAAAATTCTACAAGCAAGGATATATTCTTTTAAAAAAATTCGGATATAAAAAATTAAAGATTGTTGATATTGCTTCCTCTGTTGGAATCGGCACAGGAACATTTTATAATTTTTTTAAAAGTAAAGATGAATTTATTATTTGGCTTATAAATAAAAGAAAAGATGAAACAGTAAAACAATTCTTATCAATATCTAAAGAATATTCAAATGAAATTCCTATGGAAGTGTTTGAAAAATTTTTATTTGATACAATATCACATAATAACATTTACAGATGCCTTACTCAAGATGACTACAATATACTACAAGAAAAATATGGCCTTCTTGATAATCGAAATGAAAAAATAGAAGAAAACGCTAAATTTATGATGAGTAAACTTGCAACTACTAAATCATTCGATAATTTCTTTCTATTTTCAGAAGCTTATACAATAATAATTATAGGTACATCTGATTTAAATAAATTAAATACTAAATTTACGGACAAAGCAGTAAAAAGACTTATTCATTCGGCTTGTCAATTTATATACTAAAATAAAATTTAATTACAAAAAACATATATCATACCTTTTAACTCCTCTGTTATAATAATAAAATTCTATCACTTACTCAATATTTAAAAATAGACAATTAACAAAGACGATAGTTTTTTCTCTATCGCCTTTGTTAACTTTTTATATGAAATTTTTCTTCACAAAAACAAAATCTATTATCCCTCTCTTATAGCAATCATCACCCCAACTGGTGCAATAGCACCATGCACTAATTTCATTTCAAATACTGAAAATCCATATTCCTCAATAAAATTTTCAAATTGCTTTTTATCCCATTCTTGATGCATCTTAAATCCCAAAATTATATTTACTTTACATCATTTACACTAGATTTTAAAATTCTATTTATCTAATTTTTTTCTTTAACGTTAAAATCTAAAGGTTTGTTTATAACTTTTTTATAAACGACCATATATATTTCTTCCTTATCTCCGTTTATATTTTTATTATTCATAATTATTATTTTTTCTATCCAATTATACTCTGTAAATAAATTTGAAATATATTTTTTATAGTCTTTTAAGTTTACTAAATCAAAAATAATATTCTTAACTTTTCCATCGCAATATTTAAAATTTATTACCCCATCTTTCATATTATTAATTCTTCTGATTATCAACTCTTCATCATCCCACACTAAATTTGGAATCATAGTTTCTATCATATTTTTTCCTTCCTTGACTTTTAATTTATTAGATGATAAAATTTAATTAAATAAAGGTAGTAGTGTTCTCATTAAAATGCCTGTAGGGGTAACCCTTAAGGACTGGAACTCTGGTACCTTTTTTTATTTTCTTTTAAAAACTCTAATGTTATAACAAAAGGTTTAATATAGCCGTTGTTATAACAAATCCTATTATAAAATATATATAAAAATAATCATTTAGTTTTTCTTTCATATTTACTCCTACTCAATGTTTATTCATTTATTTTATAAAAAATGTAAATTAAACAAAATATACAAACGGATATAGTATATAATAAATTTGCCATTATACACTCCTTTATTCTCAACTCTTCTTAACTTTTCTAAAATCTCTTATTCCATGCCATTATAGCATATTCTTCTGTCGGTTCATGTCTTGATGTTGCCATGCATTCTCCACATTCAACAAAATACATTCTACCAACATATTTGTTGTAGTATGTTCTAATTGAGGGCTTGTTCCATTTATTACCACAGAAAGGACATTCTCTTAATTGGTCATCTATTTTTTCACTCATCGTCTAAACTCCTTGATTTTTTATACTAAAAAAGCACCTCTAACATTTTAGTTAGTTGTGCTTTTAATATCTATTTGATAAATAAATTCAGTGGATGTTTCCCCATCTTCTTTTTCAATATCAGCCACATAAGCTTTATCTTTTTCAAGAATTTCAACTATATAAGCAAATTCCCCACTTTTTAGGAGAACTTTATCATATTGTTTAATTGTCATAAATCCCCCCTTTTCTTTTTGGTAACATAAATTGAGGTTAAATGAATAGCGTCTTCTTTTTTTATCCACCCCGTCATTACATTTGCCCTTTTTCCATTAGGTCCTAATAAATTTAAAACTTGTTCAAATAATTCTCCATAATTATTTTTACCTTTAGGTTTAAATTCGTTCGTTTTAAGATTAGAATGTACGTTTTGTATAAGTTCATCGTAATTCGACAAATCATACCCCAAAGCTTCCTTAAAGGCTCTTGCTTTATTTGGTTGTCTTTCAGGATTTAATGCATATTCGGTTAACTTTCTTTTATCTATATTATACTTTTTTTCGAGAGTTTTATCAACTTTTTTAGTTGCATTCTTCCCTTCAATCATCCTCATCAACTCATCTTCACTATCATAATCCCAACCTTCAAGCATATCGCTTAAATGTGATCTACAATAAGGATGAAGCGGTGGAGCGTTCACTCCAATTTTTATTTTATCAATAGGAATAATTCTTTGGTCGTGTTCCCTACATATTTTTGAAGTCCTCTTATCAAGTGTGGCTTCAAACTTTTTAGCAAGTATTCCACGTCGTTTACTGTCATCTAATTCTGCTGTATTTACCACGTATGATGTTAATATTCAAGTTCATGTTGCTCTCGCATTTAATTCTAGTTTATCAGTCCACTTTCTATCGCATTTATTTTATATTTTTCAGATATTTCCTATCCTAATTTTCCCTTGTATACCTTAATCCATACAATACAAGACTTCTTCTGTTTTTTTTACAAACATTACCATTGTTAAAAACTTTAATATTTTTCTTGTTTAGATATAAATTTATCATTCAATTCTTTTATTCGTTCGTCTATCTAAGATTTAACTCCTTGATTTTTTTTACGATATTTTTATGTATTATTAACCGTATTTTTTGAATATCCATAAATGTATCTTTCATGACTAATCCCTTACCGATTTCGCTGAAATGCACTATAACTTTGTAGTTGTTTTCCCAATTTTTTTGCTAAATGTATTCTCAGCTTTGTTTTTCTCATCTGTCATTTGTAATCTCCTTCCATAGCAATAAAAAAAGAGAAGCAGATTATTCCTCCACTTCTCTTAGTCATATTTACATTATTTTTTTATAATTGTTCAACGAGCATTGCTATATCTTACTGACCCCGTCCGGTAAATCTTACACTTTTTCTTCAAATGTAACCTTATCTTTTAATTTTTTTTCTATATCTCTTTTTCAGTATATAATACGGTATATTTTAACTATTTGACTTGACTCATCAGGAATGTAAAATACAAGATAGTTCTCAATAGGTAAAACTCTGAGCCCTTTGTCTTTCCATTCTTGATAATCACATAATCTATGCCTGTTTGGAAATTCATCAAGAAATTTAATAGCTTTCAATATTCTATACAATAACTTTTCAGCAATATTGGATTCTAATAATTCATCCGAAATATATCTTACAATGCTTATTAAATCTCTTTTAGCATTTTCAGAAAATATTATCTTATATTTCATCTACCTAACTCTTTCTTTAACTCCTTTTCTATTTCTTCAAAACTATACGTTCTTCCATTCTCAAAATCATTATGGGCTTTTAGCATTTGCATATTAAATTCTGCTTCTGATAAATTGGATAAAGAAAGAGGCTTTGTATTAGGGATTTTAACTTCAAAAGGCAAACCATTTTGCATTACAACCTGTCTTAAAAAAATAGATACGGCATTTGACATTGGTATTCCAAGCTTTTCAAGCACCGCTTCCGCCTGCTCTTTAATATCAGGTTCTACTCTTACATAAATATTTGATGTTCTTGCCATATATATAACTTCCTTTCGATTTAGATTATATCAGTTTTGATTGCTAATAGCAATACATTTGATGAGGTAATTAAAAATAACAAACACTATCTAGCAAATGTAATTTTATATGTCCAGCTTATAGGTGGTAGTTTAAATTGTTATATTAAACTTTTTTACTTTTACTAAATTTTAAGCATACTACTTCAACATTATTCTCTTTATCATATGAAGCTTTTTACTTTTATTTTTATATTCTGTACTATGTTTTATCAATAAGTTGAAATGAAATGAATCCAGGACAAATAATTGATTATTGTATTGAATATAACAACTCAATGATTGAATATAAGAATGTAAGCACAGAGGATAGAGAAGCTAATCAAAATGATTTTGATAAATTTTAATTAGTTGATTATAACATTTCAAAAGTGGTATAATAAATGTAAATATTAAAGTGTTAGGAGGTAATTTATGGAACAATTGAATAATGAAAATAGATTATCTTTTAATATAAAATTAAGCAATCTATTTAACGATTTGAAAAAATATTTATTATATAGCAAAAAAGAAAGAAAAAAAAATTTAGATTTTCATAAAATTTTTGTAGAAGAATCTAATAAAGTAAAAGAACCACATGATTATTTTGTATCAAATGTTATTTATGATAAAACTGTGTATAGATATAGACTTGAAAAAAAACACTATAGATTTTTAGTAAGATATGACAAAAAAATATTAAGAAAAAAAATAAAAGAATCATTTAAGGCACTATTCATATAGTGCTTTTTGATTCTTAAATTAGGATACTAGGAGTAGTATCTTTTTTTATTTTAAAAGTAAATGAGGTTCTATGGCTGGTAAAATTAAAGATATAACAATTGAATTTGATGGTAATACTACAAAATTATCCAATGCATTAAAAAATGTTGAAACAAAATCAAGAGATACTACAAAATCATTAAGAAAAATAGAAAAAAGTCTTAAATTTAATCCAGGTAATGCAGAACTCTGGTAGCACAGCAACAGGTTTAATACCTATACGAAATTACATCATACTCAAACAATTTTGTTAATCTTCACTAGTATCTCATCTATATAATCTCTTGTAGAGGTTTTAAAAGGTCCTCTGAAAAGAGTTGAGGAAACATAGATATTAACCAAACAATATTAATTAGTTCCTCTATAGTTTCGTTATAAGTATGGTTCATAGAACAGGATCTAGCCAAAGAGTCTGACATTTTTCTCCAGTCATAACTCTTTCTTCTAATTCCTCCTAAAGGAAATCACATAAAGATTAATTTAGAAATGGAAGAATGTTTAATCTCTTTAATTGCTCTTACAATAGTAACCTTTGAGAATATCTCCTCTAAGAAATATGGGTCTATTAATGAATACATTTCTTTTTGTTATTATTAACATATTTATTTTTCCCAAACACCGTTAGAGTCCACATACCAGCCATTAATTGTTGTTGATTTAGCCATTTTACCATTACCTAATAGATAATACCATTTACCATTTGTATCTTTTACCCATTTATTTGTTGCCATGTCACCATTATTGTTGAAGTAATACCATGATGAGTAATTATTATCATAAAACCACTCATTTTTTGCCATCTTACCATTACCTAATAGATAATACCATTTACTATTTGTATCTTTTACCCATTTATTTGTTGCCATGTCACCATTATTGTTGAAATAATACCATGATGAGTAGTTATTATCATAAATCCACTCATTTTTTGCCATTTTACCATTTACTGATAGATAATACCATTTACTATTTGTATCTTTTATCCATTTATTTGTTGCCATGTCACCATTATTGTTGAAATAATACCATGATGAGTAATTATTGTCATATAACCATTCTGTTTTAGCTAATTTGCCATTATTTTTTACAAAATACCATTTATCAGATACTTGCGACCAACTTTTTTTACTATCTATTGATAGTAGCCAGTTAAAGTATTCTTCTGGTTCTAATAACGGGTCATTTTGGTCATCTTCATAATAGTCTTTATAGCTAAATATATTTACTTCTGATGAACCAAGTCCGTCTTCTGTTTCCCAGAATCCATATCCTTGGATAGAATAATCATGGACAAATGCTAAGAAGTGTCCGATTTGACCATCATATTTTAATTCGTCTTGAGGTATTGTTTTAAGAGCATCTTTTATTTTCTCTATGCCTCCTACTTTTTCAATGGCTGCTAAAATTTCTTCTTTAGTCACTGGTTTATCAATTCCGAATTTTAGTTTTAATACTTGGTCAAATGTTTCTTTTTCTTCATCATGCCATTCTATATAAGCTGGTATCCTGCCGTTGGTTTCGTCTATATAGCCTTGATATCTTACCCTTGCTATTTCTCCTGTATTAAACATTTCGGCATGTTCTTTATGTGTTTTATAGTATTCATTTCTAAAAGCTGATTCTAAATTGATTCTCTTATTTGTTTTTAATGGAGTATATCCTTTGCTTTTTCTAAAGTTATTTATCTCTACTAATTCTTTAGCAGCCCTTATTAAGTTATCTTTGTTAAATGATGATTTCTTATCATTCACATCTATTTTACTTAGGAATGCTTTGGCTTGTCCACTTTTATCTCTACTTGCTACATCTTTTAATGTCATTCCAAATGCTTGTAAAAATTTTTCAGATTCAGTTTGTGCTTTTGCCTCTACTACTGTATTTCCTATTAAAGGACTTCCTACACTTGTTAAGATTCCAAATGCTAATAAGCAACTCACAAATCCTACTTTTAATTTTCTAATTCCACATTTTGGTTTTCTTTCAATTTTATTAAACATAATAATTTTATCCTCTTCTTATATTCTATGTTATTTTTTATCCCTTCTGTTTTGTTTGGTGACTCCAGATTTCAGACTACCTGTTAGCTAATGTATTCATTACAGTAGTAAATTGTCTACTCTCTTTCATACGCTCACTCTTAATTCTCAATATGGCATCTAGGTGTGATGCCAATACAAATGCTAATTCCTGTATCTTCACGTTTTTTGGCACTTCATACCATTCCCCCTCTACATTTATTTCTAATAGTTCCTCTTCAGGAATACTATTGATTACTACCTGTGTAGTTAATTCCGAAACAACTGGGTGAGTTGCTTTTACTATTTCTATCGGACTTTCTCCTTTAGTTATCTTATTAGGTTAATACCTATACGAAATTACATCATACTCAAACCATTATCGCCATCATTCTTATTGCTTGTTGGGTTAATACCTATACGAAATTACATCATACTCAAACACCCTCTATCTTATAAATACATTTATTGTCGGTTAATACCTATACGAAATTACATCATACTCAAACTCCAATCAAAGACACTACTTTTGGAATGTAAGACTATATGCTCTTGTCTTTTTTCATTTGAAATGTAATCACTTCTACCAACTACATTTGATATTTTTGTTTGTCTTGAATATACATTTGCCATAGTCCTAAACTCCTTTTTTTTAGTAAATAAAGTATATATTATTTACTAGCTCTTTGCAATAGCACAAATACACCCTTATGGATTTTCGACCTTCAGTCTCTATCCTATAAGGGTGTATTTACTTTAAATTATATAGTGAATAAGAAAACGTTGATATATATAATAAAGTATCATAATATATAAGTATAAAAACAAAAAAACAGGAAGAATAATATTACAAAATTAAAAAAGAAAATAGCTATGTTTTTAAGTGTGCTTATATTTACCTTAAGTTTTACTATACCAGGTGTATATGCTAAGAATAATTTTCTTACTAACAGTTCGAATGAAAAACATTTTATGAGAATGTACAAGAAATAAAAGAGTATTATGAAAAAATAGTAACGAAAGAAAATGCAGTAAATGAAATAAAAACATTATCAAACAGGAATTTAAACATAAAGAGAGAAGTAGAATCTATACAAAATAAAGGCTATGCTTTCGAAGACACTTATCAAGTATTAGAAGGTTCAAAAATGTTCTATTACTCAAATGAAGACAAATCAATAAATGGATTTATTGAAGTAAATTCTGATAATTATTTAGTTTATGAGTTTTCTTATGATTCAAAAGGTCAAATTGAGTCTGGTGTTTTAAGAGATTCAAATAAATCAGTTGAGTATGATAAAGATAATGGAATTACAAAAAAATCAAATAGCGAAACAAAAGTATCTTCAAACAAATTAAGAGTATCTGCTACTGCCTCATCTCAATACTCTAAACCAGATAAAAGAACAGTTTCATTTATTTGTGGACTATTGATGACTTATTCAGGTTGGTCACTAAATCAAATAGCTGCTTTAGTATTAAAAGGATTAGGAGCAGGACCTGTAGGATTGGGAGCTGTAGCTTTATTATTTACATTAGGTACAACTTACGCTTCAACTTATTGCTAATATTAGGAGAAACTAATGAAAAAAAACAGAAATGAACATATAAATATAAAAAAATTAGATATAAAAAAAACATTATTGAGTTTTAATATATTTTTATTTTTTGTTTTTATTTTTAGGATTATTATTGACAGAAACAAGTTTACAGACATAGTACCAACCTTTACAGCCATATTGTTAAGCGTAAATATATCTTTTTTAATAATTTATAATTTAATTATTAAAAAAAATTCTAAAGATGATGAAATTAAAAGTAATATTAAATTGATAGTGTTTTCAGCACCTTTAGTTGTTTTGTTAGGGATTTTATTTTTTAATATTTTTATAAAAGTAATGTAAAAATGAAGGGAGATTATTTCCTCTCTTCATTTTTTTTTATAATTCTTCAACATCAATCTGGCCATTTATATTCTCGATTACTTCTTCACGGTTTAATACCTATACGAAATTACATCATACTCAAACCACTTCGTCATATTCGCTACCTTTTAACTTGTTTAATACCTATACGAAATTACATCATACTCAAACATAAAAGATAAGCTTTATGTAAATTGTAAAGTTTAATACCTATACGAAATTACATCATACTCAAACTCGTAACTTGATGTTTTTTTGCTTTCTGCGGTTTAATACCTATACGAAATTACATCATACTCAAACGCTTCAATCATGACTTGTAACTTTTCAAGAGTTTAATACCTATACGAAATTACATCATACTCAAACATATTTTTTTCTTTTATTCTGCTTCCTATTGTTTAATACCTATACGAAATTACATCATACTCAAACTTCTCTATTCCAAAATGTTGCAGAGTCATAGTTTAATACCTATACGAAATTACATCATACTCAAACATATTTTTTTCTTTTATTCTGCTTCCTATTGTTTAATACCTATACGAAATTACATCATACTCAAACAGAAGTAGATGACACACTTGTGTATCAAAAGTTTAATACCTATACGAAATTACATCATACTCAAACTACAAGCTTAGTCCTAGTTGCAATATCAAAGTTTAATACCTATACGAAATTACATCATACTCAAACTTAATAAATGACGAAAGTATAAGGCATAATGTTTAATACCTATACGAAATTACATCATACTCAAACGTCAGACTTTGCTTTATTTTTATTTGATAAGTTTAATACCTATACGAAATTACATCATACTCAAACACAAGAATTGATTCTTATGCAAAACAAAATGTTTAATACCTATACGAAATTACATCATACTCAAACAAAATGAAAAAACACCTACTGAGTAGATGTGTTTAATACCTATACGAAATTACATCATACTCAAACTTCTAACCCTTTTATTTGATGATTGTATAAGTTTAATACCTATACGAAATTACATCATACTCAAACAACGCAATTTGATAGATATATATCTGCCAAGTTTAATACCTATACGAAATTACATCATACTCAAACATTTATGTTTTTTGTTAGCATAATATACAAGTTTAATACCTATACGAAATTACATCATACTCAAACGGAACAGATATTGATGCTTATGCAAAACAAGTTTAATACCTATACGAAATTACATCATACTCAAACCTATAAGTTCGGCATATATTTTCACCTACAGTTTAATACCTATACGAAATTACATCATACTCAAACTAAGTTTTAACAATGCTTTCTAAGTACTCTGTTTAATACCTATACGAAATTACATCATACTCAAACTTTGTTACAACTATCTTAACATGATTTTTGGTTTAATACCTATACGAAATTACATCATACTCAAACAACATCACTTTTTAAAGCTTTTAATTCGTTGTTTAATACCTATACGAAATTACATCATACTCAAACTTATATCATTTCCATGTGATGACTTGATATGTTTAATACCTATACGAAATTACATCATACTCAAACCAAAACTAAAAAATATAGACATAAAACCAGGTTTAATACCTATACGAAATTACATCATACTCAAACCAGACCATTCGGGCAATAGTCTCTCATCTAGTTTAATACCTATACGAAATTACATCATACTCAAACAGTCCTCTTGAAGCATCCGCCGCTCCAGCTGTTTAATACCTATACGAAATTACATCATACTCAAACCGGTGCAAGAGACAAATATATAAGAGATGGGTTTAATACCTATACGAAATTACACCCTTGTGTCAAGTATTGGATACATTTTATTCAATCACCTACAAAAAGAGAGAATGTTTTTGAACATCCTCTCTTTTACACAACTTATTTCATATTATCAATATTTTTGTGCTTATCTTCTAAATCCAAATCTACTTGAATACCAAGTAGTTTACTTTCAGATGCATCATCATTTAATTCTAAAATAATATTATTCGTTACTATTTCTTTATACTCCTCAATTGACATTAAATCCTTAAAAGACATTATAGTATCTTCATTCATGGAACAAATATATTGAAACTCAGAATCTATAGTAACATCGTACGCTATTCGTAAAAGCATTTCTCTTTGCCTTGGATCCATGTTTGCAAATAATCTACTATCATGAGCTAAAAATCTCATTTTGCTTCTTCTACACATTAACAGTAATAAATCAAAACAAAATAATCTTACTTCATTTACTCCATCCGATGAATCATCTTCTATCCTTGCATCTAAGGTATATCTAATCATATTTTCACCAGAATTATTTTTTATTACTAATCCACTTCTCTTCTTTGGATAAAATTTCTTTGCATACTCCCAAAAACCATTCCTTAAGTTATCAGTTACTGTTTTTATACTTTCAAGATATTCATTAGTTTCTTTATCTTGATTTATAAATGAAGCCTTTATCTCCAATTCAATATCTTTATATGATTTAAGTATTTTTTGATATCCCTGTATTCTCTCCATTTCATTTTTTAATGAAGACAGTTGTTTAGTTAAAGCAACATATTCTTCTAATGCTCCATGAGAATCTAAATATCCTAGTAAATTATCCATACGTTCTCCAATAGCAAGAATTTGTTTGTCTATTTTTTCTAATTCAAGCTGATGTTTACGTAATTCTTTTTTCAAGCGAATATTTCTGGACGATATTTGTTTTCTATGGAATTCAAGAACTTCATCGATGTTTTTTTTAACCATATCAGGAATTTCAATATTAGCTGCTTCATATACCCTTATAACATCTTCTTCATTTGCTTTAGCTGTTTCTTTAAAAGATTCTTCAATGTTTTTTATATAATTATTTATAAGGACGCGTTTATTTTCTAATATCTTTTTTTCATAACTTTTGTCATTTGCTTCTAGTTCTAACTCATGATAATTATTAGAAACTTTAAATTCTGATATTTCCCTTTCTAATTCACTTATTCTATACTCTAAGTCTGCTACATCAAGTTCTGCATCATTTTCACCTAGATAATACCTTTTAAAAAACGGATCTTTTTTTATAGCATTTTCTGTTCTTTTAGCATCAGTTTGCTTTTCTCTCAATTCTTTTTTTTCTACTATTAAAGTTGTATCAATTCCAAGTAAATATAGTGTATTTAAAAGCTTACTATAATCAGATTCTTTTGGAATATATGTGTCAAATCTAGAGTATGATGATCTATATCTTCTTACGAATCTAGAAAACAACGTATTCCATGTCATATTCTTTGGAGGATCAGAAATACCAAAACAAAGATTTAACATATTTTCTCTCATAGTCTTTAAACTTATATCTTTCCCACAAAAGTTTATTCTATTTTGTTCGCTGGTATTTCGTGATGCAAAATATTCTTTTCCATCGACTTCAAATTCCAATGTAAACACCCACTCAGGTAAATTCTTTGTAAAAGAATCAATTTTGTTTGATCCTAAACAAAAATGAATCAAGTGTAATACAAAAGATTTACCAACCCCATTATACGTATTTCCATCATTTTCATTATGTGGGGAAGCCTGCTTGCCAACAATAATATTCAAACCTTCTTTGAAATTTATAGTATGAAAAGAGGATTGATTAGCTCGTAAACACTTAAGTTTCACTACATACTACCCCCTTCTCAGTTTCTTTTATTGCTTCTATCATATACAAGTAATCTAATGTTGCAAGGTATTGATCAAAAGAAAACTTTACAATGTATTTTTTTCTTTCGTAAGCATTCTTATAATATAACCATAAATCATCTACTGAGGTAGGAGATTTTAATTTTTCTAACAAAAAAGCTCCAAATCCAAAGAATGATTCACTTAATGATAATTGTTTCTTTGGTAGTATCATATTAACATCTCCTCCTTTCTTTCTATATAAATCTAACTTGGCTCCTCAAATATATCACAACTCGAAAAATAATAAGACATTAAAACTAATACACTAGTTTGTATTGGGATCGTGTTTTTTACACACGATTTTTCTAAAATATAATAAAACCTACAATCAGCAAAGTTCTCTTTTGTATTATTTATATTGTTCTTAGATTCCTCATACAGCATATGAAATTTCTTTTGTAAAACCTCCTTAACACCCGGTGTATTATTAAAATACTCCCTTAAAATTCCTTCTTGATACCCCCCTATGGTCAACTGACTTTTTACACCTTGACTTAATCCATTAAAACTAATTTTTTCATCAAAATCTGGCACAATTAAGTTTTCTGAGTAATTTATATCACACTCAATATTCAATAAAAATTTTACCGTTTCATTTAATGCATCATATTCTACCATTGGCATGCTCTGCTCAGGTATAAATCCTACTATATCCTGTTTTGAAAATTTATCTAGACTATTAAATATGTTTTCTAAATCACTAGCTCCTAAAATTTCAATATCAATGTTTGAATAACAACTCTGTTTTCCTAAATCTATTGCCATCTCATGAATCAATGCTGGAACTCCTTCATATTTATCATTAGCTACAAAAAAATATTTTCTAATTGGGCATACATAATTCCATTTTTTGTACAATCCCTCAAAATCTTTCTTTAATTTTTCAACTCCATCAGCAATAGTTCCCTTTTTATTTAAATCCTCAGGGGCAAAAACTTGATAATAAGTTCCAGTATATTTATCAAATCCATCATTCTTGCCATCTCCAAAACGTCCATATGCTTTTACTGGTTTAAATTTAGAATTATGCTTACACATTAAAGATACAAAAAAATCTTCAAATTGCTGTCCTTTATAAGTTAAAATTTTATTTCTAAAAATAATTTTAGCTATATACTGTTCTTCATTATTTATAAGGAATACCCCCTTCCCATATATATAAAATATATTCATTATACCATATTTATCAAAATTTTAATAGTCCTTATTTTACAATCAGACACATCAAATACGAGCAAATTTCCAAACTATCTCAACTGTTTCTTTATCATAAACATATATCTTTTCTATAACTTCATTGATCCAGTCTAAGACAAGTTCTCCATTTGATACTGCTTCTTTTAACTTATCTACATTTAGCTTATGTCCTGAAGTAGTATTTTCCTTTACTTTGCTTTCTATGATGAATATTTCTTGCTCAATATCCTGAATATGTTCGCTTAAAATTTGTTTTTGAAATAGATATGCTTCTTTATCCATTATACCATTTTTATGCTTTTCATATAGCTGCATCTTTTCAACTTGAAGTTTACCTTTATCAATTTCCAGCTTATTCTTTCTTTCAAGCAAACTTTCACAAATAATGTTTTGAACTTTGTTCTCAATATTCCTTGTCTGCTCTTTTTTAAGAAAATTCTCTGTATAAAGTTTGATTTCTTTTGCCACTACATCTTCAAGCGTGGATGCAGTTATCTTTCCTTTCATACAACCACAATCTTTCGCCTTATATCTATAAGGGCAACAGTATCCATCACTTTTCCCATAATGAACAGTGTAGCTCATTTTATGATGGCATTTACCACAATAGATTTTATCCTGAAGTATATGAAAATTCTTCCTATCCCTGCTTATACGCTTTTCATTGCGACTTAACATATCTTGGACTATATTAAAATCTTCTTTGGTTATTATAGCTTCGTGCATATCTTCTCGTATTATCCAGTCCTTACTGTCAATCCATTTTCGATTATCAGAACCAACCTCTTGCACCCTTGTCTTTCCACCTACAACTGCTCCGGTTAAAACTCTTTGCGTTAATACATACCTTATAATCTGACCAGTCCAAATTCCACTCCCTCTCTTTAACCCGATGTGCTTGGCAGGAGTTAAAATACCTCTATTGTTGAAGTCTTTTGAAATGGAAAGCATACTTTCTCCAGATAAATATCTTCCAAATATCTCCTCAATCGTATGTCTTACCCTTTCATCAACAAGTAGTTTATGATGGTCTTTCTCATCTTTTACATATCCATAAGGTGCCTTTGAACCAAAATAGTAACCTTTATCCTGTCTTACTTTTACGGAAGAACGCATTTTTTGCGAGATGTCTTTTGAATAATAATCATAGACAAGGTTTTTAAACGGTACTTCCAATCCATTTATTCCATTTTCATTATTGTTACTATCATAGTTATCATTTACAGAAATAAATCGAACTTGCATAAATGGAAATATCTGCTCAATATAGGCTCCTGATTCAATATAATCTCTGGCAAAACGGGATAAGTCTTTCACAAGAATTGTCTTCACTTCATTTTTCTTAACAAGAGCAATCATCTTTTGAAACGCCGGACGATTAAAATTTGTCCCACTATAACCATCATCAATATGCTCTCTAATCTTAACTCCAGTAAATTCCTCTCTTGAATTGATATAGTCTTTTAAAATCTCTCTTTGAGAAGTAATGCTGTTACTTTCGTCTTCCTGATCTCCATCTTCTAAGGAAAGCCTCAAATAAAAATCCACTGTATTCATATCAACACCTCTTTTTCCTTCCGCCAATTTTTTCAGCAAAGATAGGTGTTTCTTCAAAATTAAATTTAATTTCTACCGTATTGTCATTTCCTATAAAGATTTTATCTATAATGCTATCTACAAAATCTTTATCCCATTTCTTAGTTTTTCCCTTTAACAGTGCTTTCAGGTATTTATGCTTTTCTTCAAGTTTAGAAGTTTCTTCCTCAAAAAATACTATCTTTTTTTCTTTTATATCTTCAAGCTCACTTTTCTTTTGATAAAGCCCTTCTTTTTCACCTTCAAAATCTGCCTTATCCCACTGCCCTAAAACATATTTTTCATAATACTCACCTTGAAGCCTATTAAGTCCTGAAATCTTTCTCTCTATTTTTGTCAAGGCTTTTTCCTTTTGCTTATTAAGTTTCTTTTTAATAAGGTCATAACCATTTAGGTATTCTTTATAGCTATTACCTTTATTGGAAAGAATCATATCGAAGGCTGCCTCAACCGTTTTTTTAAGAGTAACTTCTGTTATAGATATTCCACATTTTTCAGTGCTATATTCTCTAAAGCGATTACAACTAAAGTAAAAAACTATCTTTTTACCACTTAACTGTCTGTGTGTACTCATTTTTCTTTTGCAGTTATTACAATAAACTTTATCCCTAAAAACTGTATCATCCGATGCATTTTTATCTATGTTACTTCTATTTGTATTCACCTTTGAACCTATTTTATCCTGCACTTTATTGAACATATCTATAGAAATAATAGCTTCATGAGCATTTTCTGTTACTGTCCAATGTTCCTTATCAAGAACCTCTCTCTTTTTACCTTCATAAAGGTGTTTTTGATTTCTACCCTGAATTAAAGTTCCTGTATAGACACGATTTTTAAGTACCTGTAGTATTGTCGTTGGCTTCCATATTCTAATAGGCTTATCATTTTCAGATATTGCTGTCTTATATTTTCTATAATCAGTTGCTACATATACTCTTTTCTCATGGAGCAATTTTGAAATATCAAGTGTACTGAAACCTCTTAAATAAGACTCAAAGATTTCTTTTACAATAGGAGCTGTATTTTCATCTATATATAATCTCCTTATCCCATCTTCATCTTTTCTTGCTGTATATCCATAAGGTGCTGCTCCACAAATAAAGCTCCCCTGTTTAATTCTAATTTGATGTGATGTGGATATTTTCTTTGAAATATCTTTAGCATAAGTTTCATTAACAATGTTCTTTAAGATTACCTCCAGTGATTTATTAGAATCTTCCATGTGAAAAGTATCCAAATTATCATTAACAGCAATAAACCTTATACCAAGAAACGGAAATATCTTTTCTATAAAGTTGCCAAGCTCTGTATAATTTCTTCCAAAACGGGATAAATCTTTTACAACAATACAATTTACTTTTCCTGTTCTGACTTCTTCCATAAGTTTTTCAAAATCAGGTCTATCAAATTCCGTTCCGGTCTTTGAAATATCTTTGTATATTCCAACTAAATTATGTCCATCATTCTTCTTAATATAACTTTCACATAGAGCACTCTGATTTTCGATAGAATCACTCGGTTTTTCTTTTTTATCTCTTGAAATTCTTGTATAAATAGCGGTTTGAAAACTGCTTTCCACTACCTTATTTAGTTGAATTTCTTCAGATTTAATTCTCCTATTTGCTGTTCTTGCCATCTATACCACCTCCATGATTTTCTCTGGGTACTGGTTGGTATAACTATTTATCTTATCAAACACATCTAAGGTTTCATCATAATTAAATTGAATTTCTATCTTTTTATCTTCTAAAACATAAATTTTATCTATCAGCCTTACAAGAAGCCCTCTTTCCAAAGTGCTTATATTTTTGTATTTTTGAATGTCTGAAAAGAAGTTCTGATTTCCCAAGCTCTTTTTGTAGAGTTTTGTGATTTCTTTATTCTGTCTTTCTAATATTAGTTCGCTCTCAACAATACGATTAGTATAAAATTCTCTCATATCGTAAAACTCATCTTCAGAGATTATTCCTTCTTTTAAGTCCTGATATAAAGATGATTTTAGAATTTCAAACTTCGCCTTACTTTTCTTAGTTTGTTCCTGCCTCTTATCTATCTTCTTAAACAGGTTATATGATATTTCCATTGCTCTTACTTTTTCAGAAATAGCTTCATATTTACCAAGTGATGAAATATAATGCTTAATCATTGCGAGAACAGTATTTTCCAATTCTTTCTGCTTGATTGAATGCCTGCTACAACCAAGACCTTTGTTATACGCAGAACAAATATAATATACGATTGGAGTTTTCCCTCTTTTGTCTACCTTTTTGGTCATTTGTTGATTACAGTCCTTACAAAATAATAGCCCCGAAAACAAATCAGCTTTTTCTCCATAATTTTTTGCTTTTATATCACATTTCAAAAGTTTTTGTACAATCTCAAAGTCATTTATATCAATGATAGCTTCATGATTATCTTCAATTTCAATCCAATCACTTCTATCTTTAGAAACAACTTTATCGAGCTTATAATTTATCTTCTCTCTTTTTCCTTGTTGTAGTGTTCCGATATAGATTTCATTAGTTAAAATGCGATTAATAGCAGGCGTATCCCACTTTGCAACAGCCTTTGTACTAAACCCTGTTTTATATCTAATCCCCTTCGCTCTTTTATGTTCCATCGGAGATAATATGCCTGTTTCATTTAGATGTTTTGCAATAGAATATGAGCTATATCCTTCAAGTTTCATTGAAAATATTTTTTGCACCACATCATAAGCTTCTTTGTCTATCACTAATTTATGCTTATCTTCTTTGTCCTTCTCGTAACCATAAGGAGCATAATTTGATATAAACTGTCCTTGCTTTCTCTTTACTTTACAAACACTTCTTACCTTTGCAGATGTATCTCTACAATAGTTATCATTAATAAAGTTCTTAAATGGAATAACTAAATTCTTTTCTGTTTCACTTGCTGTAAAGCTGTCATAATTATCATTTAAAGCGATAAACCTTACATCAAGAGAAGGAAATACTCTTTGTAAGTATCTTCCGCTATCAATATAATCTCTTCCAAATCTCGATAAGTCTTTTACAATAATACAGTTAATACTTCCAGTAATGACATCTTCCATCATTGTCTTAAAAGCCGGTCTTTCAAAGTTTATTCCTGAATATCCATCATCTACATATTCTTTTGCAAGTTCCATATCTTGCTGCTTAGCAATATAATCCTTTATTTGTAACCTTTGATTAGAAATACTATTGCTCTCCACCTTGAAATTTTTGTCATATTTTTCATCGTCCTGAGATAATCTAAGGTACATCGCCACCTTAAAACCATTTGCATCCAAAGTATTTTTAGACATAACAAAACCTCCAAATCATTCATTATTTTTCCAAAGAAAAATATGATAACTTGGAGTTCTCAGCACATATTAAATTGTATCCCTATATGTTTAACAGTATAGCACATTTAAACAAAAAAGTCAGCTCCCATTTATCATATTTTTTAATCAATCAGCATTGCTTTCTTCTGCAAATATGATAGAAAACAATCCTCTAAACTTCGCCCATTTTTTGCGTAACTACATTTTACAAGCACATTACCGACTTTCATAAAATACATAGAAATCGGATCTACGCTGCTTTTATCTCTTATATCTTTAATGTCAGGGACTATCTTTTTCTCTATATCTTCCACTGACATATTTTTATATCTTGTTAATTCTTCTATATTCATTAGGAAACTCCTCTCTTCGTTGTTTTCTCTAATTAAGTTTTATGACATTGGCGGGTGCTTAGGATTAGCAACATTGGAATCTCACCACCGCCTCTGTTAAGATAAGCCGGCTTTCACTAAAGAAGTATCATTATCATTACTTAGATCATGGCTCACAAAGTTATCCCTGTTCTTTGCTTTAGAATATTTATCTATCGCTCGTTTCCTTATCTCCTTGCTTATAGCAGTATTCATTTAAACCGAATTTAATCAGCAGAAAAGTCGTGGCGTAAATTTCTTTCGCTCACTAAGTAATTAAAAGTCCCGTCTTGGTCTATTCAGTTATCAAAGAACAATTGCCTAATGGCTCTAAGAGAGAATTCCTTTTAAATATCTTTAAATTTATTTCCTATCTTCTAAAAAATTAAAGAGGACAGATCTCCCTTCACTTTATAAAGGAAAATCTGCCCCATACTACAAGGTATTTAACCCAATAGTTCTTCCAAAAGTTTCTTTAACTTCTTCAAGATATTGTTTTTTCTCCACTGTATAGCTTGATAGCTCACTTTCTTTTCAGTTGCAACACTTGATAAAGTTTCATCATTGAAATACAAGCGTTCAATAATATCTCTTTCTTCTGCATTAAGTCTTGATATAGCATTTCTAACTGCTTCAATCATCATCTGTGTTTCCACAATCTTTTCTACATCAACGCTTTCATCAACAATATTATCTACAAAGTGTCCATCATGATCCAATGATGAAAAAAAGAGCAAGTGGTTTCTCTTGTCCACCTGCTCTAAATACTTTTCGTGTTCTTTTTCTCGCCAGTAGACTTTATATATCTGCTCGCTGACTTTAACCCTTTGTCCGTTGACATAAAGGTAATATTCTTTTGGCATTTTATTCCCTCCATTTCTTTTTTGTCTGCGTTTTTAGACAAAAAAGGAGGACTTCTGCACATAGGCATAATAAGTCCTCTGAAATGAAAGAAACTTGCTCTTTCCTTATATTTTAAATTTGATTTTTTATGATAATTACCAGTATCAAAAAGGTCTATTGTTTTTTTCTATATGAATAACAGACCCTAAATAATACATAGCAATTACCTCCATTATTTAATCCATTTTTTCCCTCACAAATAAAGATTGATTAAATCACTCCTGCTTTTTCAAAATGTTTTTTAAGTATCCTTATTGCAACAAATGCTCCTATGCAAGCAAGAACAAAAGTTATCAAGCCAAATCCTACTGCCCACGAAACTTTGAAATAAGATAATGCTTCTTTTATTTGTGCTTCACTCATTTTCCATTTTGATGCTCTTTCCACAAAAGAAGCTGTTCCGAATAAAATCACAGGAATTACTGTTCCTAAAAAATCTGCTAATGCAAATATCCCATATCCAATAATCATTCGTCCCTTGCTCTCATAATTTCCTATAATCAAATCACATATAATTCCACCGATTACAGCAAAGACTGCATGCGGCAAATGTCCTCCTGACAATGCAATTAAACCAAGAAGCGTTCCTGATATTGTAAATACGCCCTTCTTTTTAACTTTCAAAGCCATAAGGATATAAACGGTAGCAGCTACCATAAAGCTAACTCCTGAAGCAATAAATCCTCCAATAACTGTTGTTGCCATAGCAAAGCTGGCTGCCATGTATATCACAATTCCAATTGCATTAAAAATTCCGATTGTAATAAAATCACGACCATTCAATTTGTTTTTCATAAAAGTCCTCCTAATAAATTTTCTGTATTACTATCACAAGAGCAATCATCAAAGCTCCTAATAGTCCAATCATTAAGTCTGTTTTTCTAAACTGCAATTCTGTTAATGTTACCCTCTTCTCATCACTATCAAGTCCTCTAATAAGTGCTGAAGCTGACAGTTCATCTGAAATCTTAATCATTCTCATTAAAAGCGGAACAAGCGTATATTCAATATATTTAATTGGATGTAGCAATGGGAAAAATCTGCTTGTTACGATTCCTCGAATCTTCATATTCTCTTTTAATGCCTTGAGTTCTATTTTTATAGTTGGTACAAACCTAAGCAAAACACTAAAAGGTATACCAATACTTCTTGGTACTTTCATTCTATTTAATACTTCCAGCATTTCACTTACACTTGTAGTCTTTGTTATATAGCCACCAAACATAGCAATTAAGGTCATTCTTGATGCAAAGTAAATAAACATATATATTGCAAATAAGATGCTTGCTTCTGGGAACTTTCCAAGCCCTAACTCTATGCAGTATAGAAGCACAAAAAACAAAATAAAGCGTAAAGCTCTTTCCCACATTCCGCTGTGTACATACAAAAAAAAGGCAAAGACAATCAGTCCGAAAAGTAGAATTGTATCGCTTATAAAAAAGCTCGTAAACCCAACAATTGGGAGTAGAGTAATTTTTATTCTCGGATCAACTGTTTTTTTATCTGCCAAGCTCTCTACCTCCTCTCATTTTGTCTAATATGAGAAATTTATTACTTTCACTCATATTCAAAACACTTTCTATTTTTCCGGCTCCCATTACCCAGAGCTTGCTCACTGTGTTCGCTAAAAATTCAAAATCATGACTTATCACCAAAACTGTTGTCCCATTCTTTAATTGTTCTTCAATCAATTTTGCCACTGAAAGCATTGAGTCTTTATCACAACCTGATGTTGGTTCATCATAGATAAAAACTTTTGCCCGTTTCATCATTCCACAAGCTATTGTCAGTCTTTGTTTTTCTCCTCTTGATAAAGCAAACGGATGCTTATCTATATGTTTATCTAAGCCAAGAACATTCAAAATAGACTTTGCCTTTTGAGTATTTTCTTTTTTATCTTTACTTGAAATACCAAGCAGCATTTCATCAAGTACACTTTCCGAAAATAACTGATAGTCTGAATCCTGAAATACAAAATATGACATATCCATTAAATCTTTGCGATTCAACTCTTTATCTTTTTCCGCCCATATTTTCCCCTCTTTTATCTTCTCAAGTCCTGAAATAACCCTTGCAAAAGTAGTTTTTCCGGTACCATTTAACCCAATAAGACCAATGGCTTTTCCGCACTCCATATTGAAATCAAGATGATTTAAGATGTATTGGTTTTGCTTATTTCCAACCTTAGTTGCACTTGGGTAACAAAATTTCAAGCCTTTTCCACTGATACTTTCATCATTTAATTGATATGAATCTTTCTTCTCACTTATCCTGTATTCTTCTAATTCAAGAGTTCTTAGTCCATTCTCATCCCAAAACTCCCCTTCAAGATGGATAACTTCTTCCCGACTCAAGTCCTGTGCAATTTCTCCATCTTTCACCAAAAGAAAACGGTCAAATAAAGATTTTACATAGTACAAACGATGTTCAATTAGAATAACCGTTGTTCCTTTTTTCTTTAATTTTTCCAAAATTAAAAATAGGTCAAATGTTGCTTTCATATCCAAATTTGCTGAAGGCTCATCTAAAATTAAAACTTTCGGATTCATTGCATAGATGCTTGCAATAGCTATCTTTTGTTTCTGCCCGCTTGATAATTCAAAAACAGATTTTCCTTTCAGTTCCTCAATATCCAACTCCACATATACTGCTTCTACTCTCTGTTTGATCTCATCTCTTGATTTGCAGATGGTTTGAAGCCCAAAAGCTATTTCTTCATCTGTCGTTGTCGTAAAAAACTGACTTCTTGGATCTTGAAATACAGTCCCTACAATATGCCCTATTTCATGAAGCGATAATTTGCTTATATCTTTTCCGGACACAAAGGCCTCCCCTTGCATTTTGCCCCTGTAATAATACGGAATAAGACCATTCATTACACTTCCAAGAGTGCTTTTACCACTTCCACTTTTTCCTGAAATTAAAACAAATTCACCTTTTTTAATTTCAAGATTGATATTTTTTAAAGCAACTTCCCCATCTTCCCATTCATAAGAAACATCTTTTAACAAAATCATGGTTACACCTCATACTGAGCTTTCCATAATTTTGTGTAGTAACCACCTTTCTCAAGAAGTTCCCCATGCTTTCCTTTTTCAAGTAAATTTCCTTTTTGAAATACGAGAATTTGGTCAGCTTTTTGAATTGTTTTTAAATGGTGAGCCACTACAAGTACAGTTCTATTCTTTGCAAGTTCTGTAATGGCATCTTGTATCAAAGATTCATTTACAGGATCAACATTACTTGTCATTTCATCAAGAATTAAAATCGGTGCATCTTTTAGAAAAGCTCTTGCAATAGATATTCTTTGTCTTTGTCCACCTGAAAGAAGCCCACCATTTTCTCCAATATCAGTTTCATAACCCTTTGGTAAACTCATAATGAAATCATGTATCCTTGCCTTCTTTGCAGCTTTAATGATTTCCTCTTTTGTAGCTCCTTTTTTACCTACTCTGATATTTTCTTCAATCGTGTTATCAAACAGTTGAACATTCTGCATGACAATGCTGATACGATCTAAAAGCTCATCATAAGGAATATCCCTTATATCAATTCCTCCGAGTGTAATTTTTCCTTTATGCACATCATAAAATCTTAAAAGCAAGTTGGTTATCGTAGTCTTTCCACTACCTGACTCTCCAACTAAGGCTGTCATTGTTTTTTCAGCAATAGAAAAGCTCAATTTTTCCATTTTAAATTCATCTTTTTCATAGGAAAAATCTATGTTTTCAAAAGCTATATCATTATCTTTCGAAACAATTCCATTCACTTTATCCGGGATTACATCTGCATATAAAATCCTTGAAAGTCTTTCATAACTATCTACCGCCGAAACATAGTACATATAGTGTTGTTCCATAGAAGCGAATGGCTTATAAAACTCTTTTGAAATTACTGCAAAGATAATAAAATTAAGTACATCAAGACTTCCCTTTATAACAAGTATTGCTCCTGCAATTAAAAGAACTAAATATCCAATATCCAGTAAAAAACCAAATATAGATAGCTGTTTTGCCTTGAATCTTGAAGCTGCTTTGCTTGTTTCTCCAAATTTTTTTGTCTTATTCATAAGCTCATTGTCCAAGCTCTTATTGTTTGAAAAACTCTTTAGTACAGGTATTCCTCTAACATATTCAACAAATAAGCTAACCATATCAAGAAGTGCTAAGTTGTTCTGATTTTCTATTTTTTCAGATTGCTTAATTGTCAGATATAGAAAGATAAGTGCAATCGGAACAGATACAGCCATCATAATGGCAAGTTTGAAATCAATACTTGCAAGACCAACAAATACGACTGCACCTATCAAAAAATCGCCAAACATTCTTGACCACATGTGTCCTACAACAAGGGACATATTATCAACATCCTTGTGTAAAATTGTATTTATTTCACCCAATCTTTCATTAGTATAAAATCCCAAACTAAATTTTTTCAGTTTGATAATCATACGTTCTCTTATTTGCTGAACAATATCAAAACCCGCACTATGCTTTTTCATATCTGCGACCATATTACAAATGCCTTTAAACACTACAAGTAATCCAATCGCAATAAAATATTTATATAGGCTTGCTAAGCTCGTTCCATCAAAGATTTGGAAAAGTATAGAAAATACGATAACAATCATGGCTATGGAGCTTAGTCCATAAAGGGCAAAGAATACACTTGATATAATCAAATCTCTCTTGCCGGTTTTTGTAAGTAGTTTTAACATTTCTCTAAACATTTTCTGTTACCACCTCTTTCAAATTCCATCTATCTACCTTGTTCTGTGATTCAACCATATCCTTATAGAACTCACATCTTTTCATCAACTCTTCATGGCTTCCTGCATCAAGAACAACACCCTTATCCATTACGATAATTTGATCTGAATCTCTAATCGTATTTAGATGGTGAGCAATTGTAATGATGGTTTTATCCTTGCTTAAATCGTCAATTGCTTCACCGATTAGTCTTTCATTTTCACTATCAACAGCTGCCATTGCTTCATCTAATATTAAAATCGGTGCATTTTTCAGTATCATTCTTGCTATGGAGATTCTTTGTTTTTCTCCACCGGATAACTTAACTCCCATTTCACCTACTCGTGTTTCATATCCATTTGGTAATGCTGAAATAAAATCATGGCATCTTGCTTTTTTAGCAGCTTCTATGACTTCTTCTTTTGTTGCATTTAGTTTTCCGATTGCTATATTTTCAAAAATACTTAAATCAAAAAGGATAACTTCTTGTTGCACACTACCAATCAGCATTGAGATATTTTCTTGACTATATTCTTTTATATCTTTTCCATTTATCAGTATTTGTCCTTCATCTGCATCCCAAAATCCCATAAGCAAATTAGATACCGTACTCTTTCCACAACCGCTTGCTCCTACAAAGGCATTCAAGCTATTTTTCTTAAAAGTTAAATTGATATTTTTTAGCTCAAAGCTATCTTTTCCGTATGCAAAATTCACATCTTTAAATTCTATGTTTCCAAATTCTAAACCTTGTTTTGTCTTTTTATTCGGCAACGGAACAGTTAAAACTTTTCCAATTGCCTTTAGGGCTTCCTTAAATACTATGGAAAAATGTTGCAATGTAGCAGTCTTACTTATAGATGCAGTAAAAGCAGACGATAAAATAATGGCAAGTATAAAATTAGGTGTTGTAATATTTCCACAGTAAAGAAATATACTTCCCAAAATCATGACAATAACTACTCCAATTTCCATAAATATGTCAATGAGTCCCATTGGAATTGTAATTGCTCCCATGCTCTTTTTAACCCAGTAAATATATTCTCTTGCGGTTTTTAATGTTCTTTCACTAATCTCCTCTTCTTTAGCAAAAGCCTTAATCACAGAGATATTTTTTACATATTCCATTAGCTCTTCTCTCATCTTGTTTTCATGGTTAAAGTAAATAGCAAAGTTTTTATCCATTGTTTTCTGTGAAAGAACTTTTACCAAATACATGAGTGGAACTCCGGCAATCATTCCAAGAGCAAGACGCCAATCCACAAAAATCATAGCTACAAAAATAATGGTAGGCAGAAGTGTAACTGACATTATTTCAGGAAGACCATGAGCAAGATATACTTCCACTTGTTCTACATCATGTTGAACAATGTTGGTAAGCTCTCCTGTATTATGTTCTTTAAAGAATCCCAAACTTAGTTTTTTCAGATGACCGATAATATCTAACCTAAGTTCTGTTAATTTTTCGTATGCTTTCTCATGGGCAACCTTTGTTGCAAAATAATAAAACACTCCTTTTAATACAAACGATATAAAGATTCCCAAGAATATATACTTTAAATTACCTTCGTTAATATTGTGTGTGATTAAAGAACTAATCAAATGGACGAGTAAGATTTGTGGTATCAAATCAAATACTATTTTTAAAGCAAGAAGTGAATTGGATAAGCCGTTTTTCCCAATCACTTTTTTTCTTAATTCTTTTTCCGGCATGAACAACTCTCCTTTCAAAATTGAATAATATTGAATTTTAATTCAGTATTAAGGTTTAAAGTAAGACTTTGCTGATTACGCAAAGTCTATTTTTTAGTGCTGATTATAGGGATTCCACTCCCTTGTAATAACACCTTGCAATAAGTTTTAGCATATCTTTTGCCCACTTTTCACTTTGATAATGCCTTGCTATTTCAAGAAGTCCCTCTGTAAAGTTACTTGCTAAAATATGGGCAAGCATTGGATCATATTCCTGTTTCGATTGTCTTTTTAAACTTACTTCAATATGAACCTGCATTTGCGATATGAGTTTTTGTTTTGCTTCTGTATGCTTAGTACCTGAGCTTTTATCCATTAAAATAATTAACTTCTTACGCTCTTTTAAAAGTTCATGAATATATTTTTCTCCAACTTCATCAAACCTTTCAGAAGCAGAACCTTTTTCCAAAGATTCTTCCTCATTAAAAGCTGACTCGAAGTTTATATAAACAGAACTTACTACTGCATCAAACAAAACTTCCTTATTTTTGAAATAGGTATAAATGAGTGCCACAGGAATATCTGCTTCTTTTGCAATTTCTGTTAATTTGGCACCTCTATAATCCTTTTTATAAAATACTTTTTCTGCTGCTTCGAGTATTCTATTTCTAACTTCTTCTTTTAATACTTGTGCCATAGCACACCTCTTTCTATTCCAATACTGAATTTATATTTAATAATAAATTAAAATTCAATATTTGTCAAGTTACATGTGGAAATTATGGCGTTCTTATGGTATAATCTAATAACAAATTCAAAACTTGCTTAATGCTTGCTATCTAATTCATTCTTATGTAGCAAGCACAGTAAGTGTACGGACACTTACGAAAAAATTGATGAAGCAGCCCTCTGGGAACTGCTTCTTTTTTTATCAATTTTTAGCTTGTTAGGGAGAACCCTAAGACCCCGAAATACATTCAAAGGAGGAACTACCTATGGCAAATAGAATACGAAATGAAAGACTTGAAATTAAACTAACAGAAGAAGAAAAGGCTCTTTTTGAGGAGAAAAGAAAACTTGCAAAGTGTAGAAACATGAGCCATTTTATCCGCAAATGCGTTTTAGAAAAGGAAATTTATCAAGTAGATTTAGAGCCTTTCCGAGCTTTACAAGGCTTGCTTTCAAATGCAACAAACAACATCAATCAGATTGCAAAGCGAGTAAATTCGACAGGTGTAATCTATAAAGAAGACATCAGTGATATAAAAAAAGAGATTGAACATTTCTCAAAAGAGTTATGGCAAATTCATTCACTACTGCTTAACAGGACTTCCGGAGGTGATTAGTTTTTATGGCTATTACAAAAATACACCCTATCAAATCGACTCTTAATCTTGCTATCGAATACATTGTAAATGGAGATAAAACAGACGAGCAGATTTTAGTCAGCACGCATAAATGCCATGAGTCAACTGCTCATACTCAATTTTTAAGGACACGAAATGATGCAGGAACAAAGGGAACTGTTCTTGCAAGACATCTCATTCAATCCTTTTTACCGGGAGAAACTACGCCTGAAATGGCACACCAAATCGGTATGGAGCTATGTAAAAAGATACTCAAAGACGAGTACGAATTTGTCTTATCTACTCACATAGATAAGGGGCATATTCACAATCACATTATCTTTAATAATGTAAATATGGTAACGGGTAAATGCTACCAGTCTAATAAAAAAAGCTATCATAAAATCAGGTATCACAATGATAAATTGTGCAAAGAAAATAACCTATCCGTCATTGATGAGTTTTACGAAAGCTATAAGAAAAAATATAAGACTAACGGTAAGTCTTGGTATGAAAACGAACAGGTAAAGCGTGGTACTTCTTGGAAAAGCAGGCTTCAATTTGACATTGACAGAATGATAAAACAGTCTAAGGATTGGGACGAATTTCTAAAAAAGATGGCTGATCTTGGCTATGAAATCAAATACGGTAAGCACATTGCTTTTAAACCAAAAGATAAGGCGAGATTTACAAGGGCTAAAACTATCGGAGAAGATTATACCGAAGAAAGATTAAAAGAACGCATTACAGAAAGAGCGTTTATCAAGACTCCTGCCGTCAAAAGACGCATCGGCAATATTATTGACATGAACACTAATATAAAGGTAAAGGAAAGCAAAGGCTATGAATATTGGGCAACCAAACATAACCTTAATACAATGGCTGAGTCTGTTATATATATCAGAGAACATGGCATTAAATCCGTTAAACAGCTTGACGAGTACATCCAACAAACAGCCGATGAAAGGCAAAATTTACAGGATAAAATCAAGGCTATTGATAAGGAAATGCAGGAGCTTTCTACCACTATGGAGCAAGTTCATACCGTTAAAAAATACAGGGCGTGCTATAAGGAATATAAGGCTAATCCTTCTGACAAGGCATTTTTTGAAGAGTACAAAGCTCAGATTACCCTATATGAAAATGCTCTTTCAGAGCTTAAAAAATCCTATTCCAAGCTCCCAAATTCAAAAGATATTTTAGCTGAGCTTGATAAATTGCAAGAAAAAAAGAATACCCTTATGCAAGAGTATTCTTCCTCAAAATCTACTATGGACGAGCTTTACAAGATACGAAAAAATTATGGGATTTATATGGGCAATGAAATGGAGAGATGAAAGGCTAAATACTTTTTATATAGCCTTTCATCTTATTTTTAGATTTTATCTTCTAAAATCTTTCTCAGTTTTTCTAAAATTCTATCCCTCCTTTGTCCGATTGCCTGATGTGTAACTTTCTCTTTTCTGCTGATTGACCTTAGACTTTCTTCTCTGTAAAAGATGGCTTCCATTAACTCTCTTTCTTCTTTTGTCAGTGTAGCTAATGCCTTATGCAGTTCTTCGATTTGCATTTTTACTTCTACGATTTTTCCCAAGTCTATTTTTTCATCTATGATGTTATCTACAAAATGTCCATCATGATCTAATGCTGAAAATGGAATTACATTATTCTTCCAATCCTTTTTCTGAAGATATTTTTCATGCTCTGTTATCTTCCAATAGGCTTTGTAAACTTCTTCATTTACTGGTACGGCTTTTCCTTTGACATAAAGGTAATATTCTTTCTTCTCCATTGTGTGTTCCTCCTTTTTTAAGTTCTCTTTTTGGGTTTTCTGAGAATAAAAAAGGAGGGCTTCTACACTTTGGCGTAAAAAGTCCTCCGAAAATAACAATCAAATTAACTCTTATTGTTATTACACTATTTAATTGTTCAAGAAAATATCTATATAAAAGCGAACCAAAAAGGCATAATCAACAGCCTATTTACAAAACATGAATACGCACTCATTCACATTACCTCCATAACTATTTCTACACTTAGATGCCTCCTTATTTTTGAATCAGCAGATGCAATTCGTAATTATAAATTGTTCTTTATTACCAATCTCAATTTTTTATGAATGCTAATAGCAAAAGGAATTGTGATGATTGTTGTTATCAAATCTGAAATTGCTTGTGCATATATAACACCATTTAGTCCCATAAATTTAGGCAACAATAAAATGATAGGGATAAATACAATTCCTTGTCGCAATGAGTTTAGAAATATTCCCCCTAATGCCTTTCCCATAGACAAATATAAGGTAGAGTAGGCAAACTGAAATCCAAATGTTATAAACATAATGACACCTGCTCGTAATGCCTGCACTGCTATATTTAATACATTTTCATCAGTCCCAAATATAGATAATATACTTGGTGAAAAAATATAAATTATCAAAGTCCACACTATGCAAAATACATTTGTCCATTTAATACTTGCCTTGATAGCACCTCTCACTCTTTCATAATTCTTAGCTCCGTAATTAAATCCGGCTAACGGTTGAAGTCCCTTCATATATCCCAATACAACATTTGTTCCAAGTGTTACAATCCTAAGAGCAATACCCATTGCAGCTATTGCTTCTTCTCCATAAAAGGACGCTGCATAAGATATTTTGCTTATAGATATAGTTTGTAAAATCTGAAGTATCAACATGGAAATTCCTATCTTCAATATCTCTTTATAAATTGCAAATGTAGGCTTGAAGTTAGATAATTTCATCTCAATTAAATTTTTATCTCCTATAAAGTAAATGAGATACATTAGACTCGTTATCACTCTGGCTATAAGTGTCGCAATAGCTGCACCTCTCACTCCTAAATTAAGTCCAAATATGAATATCGGATCCAAAACCATATTTGATATAGAACCTAAAAGCATAGCTTTTAATGAAATTTTGGCAGCTCCTTGTGCAACGACTAAGTTACCAAGTGTTACATTGATTGATCCCAAAATACCGCCTACTATGAATATTCCTGTATAAGACTTAGAAATTTCCATAATAGATGGAATGGCTCCCATAAATTTCAAAACGCCCTCTAAATAGCAAAACAATACAATAGCTGTAATTATCCCTAAAATTGCACTTGATATAAGAGCAACTGTTGCTACAATACTTGCTTCTTTTTTATTATTTCCTCCAAGTAGCCTTGATATATAAGAACCTGCTCCTGCACCAAATGTTAATCCTATCCCTAAAAAGATGAGTTGAATCGGGAATGCAACTGAAACAGCAGCTACTGCCTCTTTCCCAAGTCCGGACACAAAATAAGTATCAACGACATTGTATAAAGCGGCTACCAATAAACTGATAACCATAGGCATACCTAACTTAAAAAGTGCTTTATCAATATTTTCTTCTTTCAAAATTTTTATTCTGTTTTCGTTCATTTAAACTTTCTCCACTTCTCAATATTTTGTTTTCTGTATTTATGCAACAAAAAAAGGCATAAATACAAAATAGTATCTGCCTTTTGCTTAATAATTTATAAAACAAAAGGCTACAGACAAAACATTGCCTATAGCCCTTTACATTTTAATTATATATCGAGAAATGTACACAAAAACAAAGCCAATAAATGGCCTAATTTTTTTGTATTTCCCGATGAAATATTAAATGCAATCTATTTGCTATACTCTGTACAATGTTTCATCGGTTTCATTTGTACAGAGTTAAGTTTGTTCTTAGGATGATTTCTTAAGTGAATTCTCATAACAATCCCCTTTCAGCTATATAGTAATATTTTATCATCTTTTTCAAAAATCGTCAAAACAACATACTCACATCAGAAAGTTTCGATTTTCCCCTTAAAATTATTCGCTTTATCTATCAACGAACCTCTGAATCCCATTGTAAAAGCAATGTTACTACTTCTAATTGCCAAAAGTTTATCTCCTATGTTAACACCCAAAGAATCCATTAAAGACTGAGGAAGATTTACATTTGTTCCATTCAAAGATAGCCATCCATACATTCTTCCCTTATACGAAATAAGTTCTCCCTCTTGTAAACTTCTCTCTGCCAAACATTTATTTCTAACTAATATGCTATTTAATTTTGAATCGGAAAGTAATTTTTCCGGCATAACACAGAAGCCACCTGTCTGCTTACTTCCTGAAACAATATAGACATACTTTTCTTTTTCTAATTTGTACTCCTTTATTGCCATAGTCGGAAAACTTAACTCTCCATCTTCTTTTATCTTCGACCAACCAAAAATATATTTTCCGCCTTTAGTCATCTGTGGCATTGTCTTCACTCTCCTTTAATGCTCTTTTGGTAATTCGAATTGCACCGGCACTATGGATACGAACAACAGGATGTGCATCATTATCTGCAAGCCACTGTAATTTTTCTAAGTATGGTTTGACATAGTACGGTTTACTTTTTCCTATTACTCTGAACATTTCAGGTGCTTCTATCCGTATTCTCTCCCCTTTGTCTTGTATCATTTCATAAAACATATCAAGTTTTTCACAGAACAGTTCCGGAGCATTTGTTGCAATATTTTCACAAGCCCAAACGAATGCAAGTCTTACTTCATCTACATTATCTTTTCTCATTTCCATTATTTTATCTAAATATGGAACAATCAACTGCTTATCAGCTCTGCCTATTCTTCCAAGTGCATTTACTGAACGCTCTCTTAATTTAGAGCGATCATCATGTAAGTAACTTGCAATATCTGCAACATACTTTTTTACTTCTAATGGATAATTTAATCCCATTTCTCCAAGAAGCCATAAGACCTTTGCTTTTACATCGTCAGAATGATTTTCGTTCAAGTAAATAGAAACTTCATCAATAGCTGTTTTCCAATTCTCCTTATTTTTCGTTATCTCTCTTAATTCCTTTAATAGCTCTCTATCTTCACATATATTTACCAATTCAAAAATCACTCCTCTAAATATAGCTTTCTAAAATCATTTATCCAATCGTTTAATGCTTCTGATAGCAAGACTTGTTGATTTATAATAGATTTGGCACAAACAGGAATATTTTCTCTTTCCATCTCTAACTTGCTAACTGCATTTTTGTACTTCTCAATCTCTGTTTCAATATTGTCTATAACCTCTTTGCTTTCATTTTTTGACAGCATTGCCATATTGATAATAACTGCATTAAAATCTAAAAAAACATTGACCATTTGAGCAGATATTTTCTTCATCAATTCTAAAAAATACTTATCTCCTTTTTCTGTAATGTGATAAATTGACTTTTCAGGCATATTCCCATCTCTTGATAAATTGCCTTTTATATAGCCTTTTTCTTCTAACTGAATTACCTTTTTATAAATTGATGGAGTGCTGACCTTTACCCATTTAGAAATATTTCTGTACTCAACATTCTTTTGCAACTCATAAGCACTTTGTTCTTTCTCTTTAATCATTCCCAAAACTATCAGATCAATTGTTGACATATTATCCCTCCAAATAAAAAACTACTATAAATTATATCACTGTATTTTACAGTAGTCAATTTTTTAGACAACTACAAAACAATCTGATTTTTCTCATTGATTTTCCAACTATCTTATTTTTATATAATCTTACTCTTGTGTTTTGAATTTTATCTATCAAAGACTCATTAAAAAACTCTTAATCATATACCTCCAAATAAAAAAAGCCGGTGCAGTCCTAAGACTACACCGACCATAAGTTTATCTCTCAGCTTCTTTGCTTGCTTCTTTCTTTTCTTTAGGCTTTTCCTTATCTTCAGCCTGATATTTTTTGATAGCTCCAAGTACAGATTCTTTCTTTTCTTCTTGTCCTTTCATCTGTTCTTTTGCCTTTAAGAGCTTTGAAGAAAGTATCCTTACATTACTATGCTCCTTGCCATTATCATCAATGGAAGTTCTGATTTGTCCAAAGAGCTTCACAAAATCTCCCTGCTTAAAGTATTTTGGAATATCACCCTTTTCTCCATAAGCGGAACAATTATGATATATCTTGTTACCTTCATCATCTTTGGATACTACGGAAAAATTCGCTACCTTGAAGGCTTCTCCGTTCTTATTTTCCCTTTCAACTACATCAACTTTTCCGACAATATTTCCAACGATATTGACAAGGTTATCTTTCTCTTCTCGAACATAAGGCAGGTCTTTAATCTGCCCCTGTTCCCTTAAATCTTCAATCATATAATCAAATTCCTCATGCAGTAAATTAACGGTGTCATTGTCCATATATGCATCATATAGTTTGTCTAATGCACTTTCATCGTTAATGCCTTTTTCCATACTGATAACCGCCTTAACAAAGTCCTTGTGATTATCACTTACCATATCTTCTATCTGATTTCTCATTGTTTTGTAATCCATGTTTTTTCTCCTTTCATGGTAAAAGAAAGGTTCCCCTCCCTTATCGTACATATTCCTGTTCTTTTGCAGTTTGTTTTTCTTCTGTTTTACTTTCTTCCTGATAGGCTCTTATCTGTCCTAAGATAGATGGTTTATCACCCGTTTTCTGTGTGGCTTCCTCTTTGGTATGCAAATTATCTTCAACATCATAGGTTGACTCAAAATAATCGCTGTCCTTAAAGTCATTGTCATATCTGTCAGCAATTCCATCATTATCAAGGTCTTTAGAAAGTGGATCATAGAAGTTACCTTCATCATCAATTTCAAGTCCCATTGCTTGCTTCAATTCTTCTTCATCTACCGAAACAAAGGTATTAAACTCTCCATTTTCCATTTCAAATTTTATGACATCAAGAGCCTTTTCAACACTTCCATTTTCCTTTACATAATCATAATGACTTACTACAACATCATTTACATATTGAGTTGCTGTATAATTCTCAAGGTCTAACTCAAACTGTATGCCATGTCTTTCATCCGGTGTATCAGTATAAGCAATTCCTATGTGCTTTAAATCAGGATATAGAGCGTCAAACTCATCATAACTATGATTTTCTTCATACTCTCTGTTGCAGAAGTCAATGATGGCTCGTTTTACATCTTCTACAAGGGGATTATCATTTCTCTTTTCTTCCACTTCTCCCATATCAAGGAGCTTATTTAGTTCAGCCAAGCGAAGCACCTTATCCTTTAGTTCATCAGCTTTTTCAAAAGGCTTTTGTAATTCCTCTTTGGCATTTTCAAGTTGTTCTTTTGTGCTGATGAGCTTTTCTTCAAGCCTCTTTAATTTCTCAGGCATTTTCTCAAGAGCATTATCAAGCCTTGTGATATTTCCGTCTGCACTTGTTCCAAGCTCTCCTGAATGCTTTGCAGCACCATTTAAGCTAAAGTTATGAGAATTGGTAAAGAAGTTATAGCTTACCTCTAAATCCATGTTTCTATACTTACCGACAACTTTACTCTCATTGATTTTCACTTTGGAAATTGCTTCAAGCAGCTTTTCTCCAGCTAACTTCTTATCAGTAATCTTTTCTCCGAAAAGGGTAATGGAAGTAAACTTTTCCTCACCTTCCGCTTTAGGTTCAACTTCCGATATATCTTTCTTTACAGCTTCTATTAGCTTTTCTGTTCTTGCAATTTCTTCCGGGTAGTTTTTAGCGACCTTATCCTCTAATCTGTAACGGTTGGACTTATAGTTTGCTTCCAACATCTTCAGCTTCGTAACCTCGTTATCCAAATCCATCTTTTCTTTAATCTTTGGATCACCTGTGGCAAGAGCTTTAATCTCTGCATAGTTAAGTGAACTTTCATCCACATCTTCTGCCACTCTGACAGGTGTTTTACTTGTCATAATCTGAGAAATGAACTTCTGCTTATTCTCTATTGTCTGCCACAAATACGCATCAAAAGTATTCTCTGTTACATAACGATAGATATTCACTTCTTTATTCTCATTTCCCTGCCTTACAATTCTGCCCGCACGCTGCTCAAGGTCGGCAGGACGCCAAGGGACATCAAGGTCGTGTAGTGCAATCAGCTTATTTTGTACATTCGTGCCGGCTCCCATTTTCTGTGTAGAACCGAGTAATATCCTCACATCTCCCTTTCTTACCTTTGCAAAAAGTTCATCCTTTTGCTTGTCTGAGTTTGCTTCATGGATAAAGGCGATTTCTTCTTTTGGTATTCCCATTGCAACGAGTTTTTCTCTAATATCATCATAGATATTAAACTCTCCATCACCTTTCGGTGTGGACATATCAGAGAACAGAAGCTGTGTAGATTTGTTCTCTTTTGTCTTATCCCAAATGGCAAACACATTTTTCACGCAGACATTTACCTTGCTGTCAGGATTATCAGGTAGCAGCGGATTGATTAAACGCTGATCTAAAGCAAGTTTTTTACCGTCATTAGTAATTTTTAGCATATTATCTTCATCAGGCTCTACAACCCTATTTCTCACATCATCAGCTCTTTCAGATAAACTCTTTAGGATTTCCTTTTGCTCCTCACTGGGCAAGGTCTTGATAACCTCATAGTGTGCTTCAGGAGTAGGAAGATTTAACATATCCGCTGTCTGAATATCTGCAACTTCCTTGAACATAGACATAAGCTCCGGAAGATTATAGAACTTGGAAAATCTCGTTTTTACCCTATACCCTGTACCTTCAGGAGATAGTTCAAAGGAGCTTTGCGTTTCTCCAAAAGTGGAAGCCCAAGAGTCAAAATGCTCCAAGTTGTTTTTCTTTAGACTTTCATACTGAAGATAACGCTGCATGGTATAAAGCTCTGTCATAGAATTACTTACAGGTGTTCCTGTTGCAAAGACCACGCCTTTGCCGCCTGTCATTTCATCCATGTAGCGGCATTTCATAAACATATCGGAGGACTTAAAGGCTTCTGACTGTCCGATACCTGCAACATTTCTCATTTTGGTATAGAGATAAAGGTTCTTAAAGCCATGTGCCTCGTCAACAAAGAGCTTATCCACTCCTAATTCCTCAAAGGTAATGACATCATCTTTCTTAAAATCATCGTTTAGTTTCTCAAGCCTTGTTTCCAGTTTTTTCTTTGTCTTTTCGAGCTGTTTCACAGTAAAGTTCTGATTTCTGTCATGCTTGTATTCCTCCACATAGTTTATAATTTCATCAATCTGATCTTGAATATGCTTTTCCTGATATTCCTTACTCATCGGGATCTTTTCAAACTGCGTATGCCCGATTACAACGGCATCATACTCTCCTGTTGCAATTTTGCCGATAAATCTTTTTCTGTTTTTCGGCTCAAAGTCTTTCTTATCTGCAACCATAATGTTAGCTGACGGATATAGCTGCATAAACTCACGACCGATTTGACCCGTTAAGTGATTGGGGACAACAAACAAGGACTTACTGCACATTCCAAGCCTTTTACTTTCCATCGCAGATGCCACCATTTCAAAGGTCTTACCGCTTCCTACTACATGAGCAAGAAGGGTATTTCCTCCATAAAGGCTTCTTGCTATGGCATTTCTTTGATGAGGTCTTAAATCTATTTTCGTATTCATTCCCTCAAAGGAAAGATTACTTCCGTCATACTCACGATTTCGGATAGAGTTAAAACGCTCATTATACAGTTTTACAAGTCTGTTTCTTCTTTCCTGATCGTTAAATATCCAGTTTTTAAATTCTTCTTTTAGAAGCTCCTGCTTTTGCCCTGCAAGCATGGTTTCTTTTTTATTTAGTACAGAAGTTTTAGAGCCGTCCGGATTTACAATCTGGTCAAATACCTTTGTTTCTTTCAGGTTTAAGGCATCTTCAATCAGCTTATACGCATTTACCCTTGATGTACCGTAAGTCATTTCAGCAAGGTCATTTCCTCTATCCCTGCTTTTGCCCTCTACATTCCATTCACTTGTTAGATTTGAAAACTTAACCTTAATATCCCATCTTGCATATCCCGGAGTTTTCAGTGTTTCAAAGATAAACTTTTCAATATCTTTTATCGGTATCCAAGTTGCACCAAGTCTTACATTGATTTCACTTGCTTCAAGCTCCTTTGGTAAAACTTTGGTAAGCTCTGCCTTTTGGTATTCCAATCGGTTCATCTCATAGCTAATCAGCTCTTTTTCTTTGCCATCTTCCGCATAGCCAAGATGAGGCAGCTCTCTTTCCGTTTGTCTCAGCTTAGAAAGATAACTGTCAACAATCGCAATCTTGTCCCTGATATTCCCACTTAAATATTCATCCTTTGTTACATAGCCGTATTTGTAGGAATTACTGCCATTGGCACAGGCAAAAGGCAAATCTCCATCTTCGGGGTTAAAGGATAGAGGTCTATAAAAGTTTTGTTCTTCCCTAATATTTAAGTAGATTTCCCCTCGAAGCTCCTCAATCAAAGTCGGTCTGTCTTTTCCTGTAAGACCTTCCATATAGTCAAAGTCCACATATCCTTTTTCAGATACCGATAAGACAAGGGCTTCTAAAGAAGTATCCACATGATCTATGACTTTAGCCTTTGTAATAGTTCTTTTGGAGAAAATATCTCCCTTTGCCTTAAAGTTTTCTTCTTCATCAAGGATTTCAATGGAGGAAACAAGCGGGAAGTTGCTATCCTCTTTTAAAGCTCTTGTATTGCTTAAATTATTTACAAAGCCATGCTTATTAGAAAAACGGTCATAGACTTCATTTAGTTTTTCCTGTGAAGCCTTGATTTCTTCCTCACTAAAACCTTCTTTCTGCTTGTAAATCACATTTTTTAAGGCAGCATTCAGCTCAAGATAATCCTTGATTTTTTCTTTGTTTTTATCGGTTACTTCCTTTTTGATAAACAGTGAGTTTTCTCTGTAATAGACTTCATCATCAATTAAGGTATAAGAAAAGTTCTTTACATCATCAGTTGCAGGGATAGAAGTGATCTCATCATCAAGTAGCTCTACTTCTTCATACTTGGCATCTTTTGAAATTCTTTCTCCTGCAATCTCGATACGCTCCTTTAACGAAGCCATATTGTTCTCTTGCCCTAAAAAAGCTATCGGTTCACAAGTGAGTGTCTTTCCAAATCTTCCGCTTACCTCACGCATTGTGCCAAGCACTTGTTCAGGATGATCAACAAAGTATTTGTTATATGAAAGTCCATTTTCATCTTCTGCAAGGTGTATCCAATCTTCATCGCGCTCTAATACGCTATCTCTTTTCTTTAGGAAGATAATATCCGAAGTTACTTCTGTGCCGGCAACACCCTTAAAGGTATCATTTGGAAGTCTGATTGCTCCTAAAAATTCGGCTCTTGCTGCAAGATAGCGTCTTACACTTTCGTCTTTTTTATCCATTGTTCCTGAAGATGTAATAAAGGCGATAACACCGCCGTTTCTTACCTTATCAATGGACTTGGCAAAGAAATAATCGTGGATAAGAAAGTTATTACGATTGTATTCCCTGTCATTTACCTTATACTCTCCAAATGGAACATTTCCGATTGCTACATCAAAGAAGTTATTGGAAAAGGAAGTTTCTTCAAGCCCCTTAACCTGTATATCACTTTCAGGATATAAGAGTTTTCCAATACGCCCGCTTACCGAATCAAGTTCCACACCATAAAATTTTGACTTACTCATTTCATCAGGTAGATTACCGATAAAGTTCCCAACACCCATTGACGGTTCAAGGATATTTCCCTGTTTAAATCCCATACCTGAAAGTGTCTTATATATTCCGTCAATGACTGCTTTCGGTGTGTAAAAACTCGTTAGGGTAGATTCTCTTGCAGCTTCATATTCTGATGGCGATAGATTTTCCTTTAAGAAGGCTCTTGCCTCTTTCCACTGTCCATCCTTACTTTCATCAAAGACTTCAGATAATCCACCCCAGCCTACATATTTCGCTAAAATTTCCTGAGCTGTAATATCAAGCTCTCTTTGTCCACTTTCAATGCGACTCAGCATAGAGATGGCTTCAAGGTTATTATTTAACCTTTCACTTGAAGATAACTTGTCCGGGAGCGTTTCTTCCGTAATCTTGAAGTTATGAACTTCTGTTTTCTTTATTTCACTTTCTTTAGCAATAGTTTCAGGCTTTTTATATGTCAGATTTTCAAATACTCTCTCAAGATCGCTTTCAAGACGATAAGGAATTACATCGGAGCCTGTTATCATACCGCCAAGATATTCCATATTATCCTTAACTGTTACCGTCTTTAGGTTATTTCCCATATCATCAAAGCGTGTGATGGTATAGTCTTTATCCTTGTATTTAATTTCATCTCCAACGATAAACGCAGGTCTTTCAGGGCTTACTTGTCTTAATAAATCTTCATTATCCGTAAAGGCTACAATAGGGATTTGATGGTTTCCACTTCTTACAGGATCAAGCCATAAGTCATATCTTCCTGTGATTTGGTTTTTAGAAATCTCCCTTACAGTATATTCTTCATGATTAAAATAGACGGTATCGCCCCCTTTAACTGCAAATTCATCTGAAAGCCTTCCCTTTTCTTCGTTAAGCTCTACCTCTTCCTTTTCCTTCAGATAATCAAATAGCGTTTCCTGAACAGGTGTTGCAGCTACTCTTTCTTCTACTTCTTCAGATATTTCAAGTTCTTCTTTATCTTCAAAGCTAAGTTCTCCGTTAAAGACTGATTGAAGCTCCTGTTCATCCATCTGCTTTTTAAGTTCCGTATCTTTAAGTTCTCTAAAGGTCTTTGGAAAATCCTCTAAAATAAGTCTTTGGGCATTTAACTCCTTTAATTCCTCAAGATTGAAATATCCCCATTCAGGCTCAAATCCTAACACAAGTCCAAAGGCATCACCGCTTTCCCTATCATATTCCGTCATATACCAAGTCCAGTTAGAACGGAAAGGAATAATATATGCTGCATGAACCTCTTTATCCGCTAAAGCTACATCTTCCTGTGCGTAAAGTTCAGGTACTCTTTCAAGCATTTCATCAGTCATTAAGTTTTCAGGATTATCTTTAGAATAATATTGCGGTGCTTTTGCTTCTTCTATCTCTGACTTACTTTCTATTTTCTTTTCTTCAAGATAAAGATTTTTAGAAAGCAGCTCGTCAATATGCTTTGCCACACTTGACCAAGTAAGAAAAACATCATTACAATTATTCTTCTGTAATTTAAGTCCCTTTGCATCATGCCATTCATCACTTCCCATTGCCCCCGATACTGCATGACTTCTACCACCTATGCCATATTCGTCTTTTAAGAAATTAGCTTTTTCCTGCAAGGTATGATTTTCTTTGAAAAACTTTGTAATTCGCTCTTTTCCTCTATCGACGCCACTTCCTCTTGAAAGACTTTCAAGGACTTCATCTTCTGTAATAAAGGACTTCACTTTGGGAAGTTCTGTCAGATTGGTACTGTATTCCTTTCGTGACAACTCAAGTTCCTGTAACCTCTGATAAAGGCTGTCTACCTTGTGATAGTGAAACCTTAATACATTTCTGTTTTCTTTGTATCCCTCTAAAAACCTGCTGTATTCTTTGATTGTTTCTTTCAGATACTCAGGATTTTTTAATGCTTCAGACAATCTTTTCGTTTCTTCCGGAAAGCCTCCTCCGCTTGTTTTTAAGATTTCAAAATATCCCTGTCCTTGACCTTCTTCGCTTAAATCATGCATTAGATACCATAAGGATTCTGAAATTCTATCTCTTTCATAGTCAGGTGCTTCTAAAAGCTCTACATTTATAGCAAACTCACCACTATCAAGAAGCTCATTTATCCTACTTGCAGCATCACTCCAGCTTAAAATTTGTGTATCATCTTCTCTTGCCGAAGTCCCATACGCTAAATGAATGCCTTTATCCGAATACCAGGAAGATACTTCTCTTTCATCAATGTAAAATCCGTTTCCTCCTCTAAAGGTATCTTTGAGGTATTCTCCTAATTTTTCTGCCGTTTTTCCTTTGGAAAACTCAGCGATAACAGGAAGTCTACTTCCATCATGATTTCCTCCGTTAATAAGGACAGTATCTATATCCTTCTGAGTTAATGGAATGGTAAGCTTCATCTGTCCATACGAATTTTCGGGTAAAGAAAAAGAAGCCTTATCAGCTTCTTTTAACTCTACATTAGTATTATCTTTTAAATTTCCACTACTTCCTTGATTGTCATTTCCTTCAGAGCTGAAATCATCGCCCCATACTGCGGATTGTTCTCGCCCTCTATCTTCCAAGCTGTCATTAGTTTCGGCTTCTCTGTTCTCATAAACTCTATCGCTTGTTTCTGAATATCCATCAGGTGTCCTATTAGCTTCTTCTCCTTGTATAGATCCACTAACATCTCGAAGTGGCTCTGCTCCTCGCTCTGTGAAAGGTAAGTGAGCCTCATCACTGCGTAGATCGGATTCGGATACTCCCTTATGAAGTCCGTCTGTTCCTCCAAGCTGTTTAGCGTATTCTCCCTGATTTTCTCTATTATCTCGTCCGTACTCTCCATTTCGGAGAACTCGCCCGCTTTCATTTCTTTCCTGATCATCTCGTCGAAGTACATTTTCTTCTACCTCCTCTAATTCTTTCTTAATCTTATTATATCCTGCTTCTTTTCCTCTTAAAACTTCTTTTTGAAGCTCCAGTTCTTTGCTTTTCTGAATGGTTTCATCAATAATCTTTCCGCTAATATCCGATACGGTTTCGCCTAAGCTCATAAGGGAAATTCTATCAAACTTTGCAAAATTTTCCTTTAGAAGCTCATTATCCATAGGATAATCTAACTTAAATCTTGAAGCTACCGCATAACTCACTGAATCCCTAACAAACTTAGTAAAGGATATTCTATCTTCATCAGCTATTCTAAGCTCATTCATAAGACTGTCTATCTTTTCATCACCATAAAGTCTGCTTAAAGAAAAGATATTTTCTAAAGTGCTTTCACTTTCCTCATAGCCCTCACTTGTTATCATTTCCTTTAAGACATCCCTATGAGCTTCCTTATCAAATCTCCAAAGATTTACTTCATTGACATCCCTGTTTCTTGAAACTGTCTGCCTTATATCAAAGATATATGCCACTTTTTTGTATGTGCCATAGTCCTCTAAAATAGGGATACCTTTCTGCCCTCGCATAACGGTACGATTAAATCGTTCCCTCCAATAATCGAACTTGGCACAAGCTGTCGCTTCAGGATTTCTATCATAGATACTTAATTGACTTCTAAAGTCATATCTTTGATTGCTTCCGACAACCTTTAAGAGCTTCAGATATTCTGCTTCACTATGAAGCACATCTTGTTTTACAAGCTCCAAAATGTTATGAAAATCATTTATTCGCATTTTTACCTCCTTCTTTTTTACAAATAAAAAAGGCGGTTAGATTTTACTCTAATCACCTTTTGATTCTGTGTATTGCAACTTACTGCAACTTAATTTTTCTGCTACAAAACCTTATTGCATGGTACTTTTAAAAATCAATTACCTACTAAAAATCATGGTTCTGCAACTTACTTTTACTCGTTAAGTTCCCAATGACCATTATTTCCACTACCTACATATTGCAAATTATCTATTTCCTTCAAAGTTCTTTGTATCGTCTTTACACTTACCCCTGCACCTTCTGCAATAGCCTGTCTTGTAATTTTATTATTTAATCTTACTTGTGCTTTTATAAATTCAATCAGTTCATCTCTGCCCTGAGGGACACTGTGAGGGACATCGTGAGGGACACTGTGAGGGACATCGTGAGGGACACTGTGAGGGACATCGTGAGGGACACTGTGAGGGACATTCCCTCCACCCACCTTTTGCGTCGCTATCTTCTTTAGAGGAATAATCGTCCTGAATATATCTCCTTCCTCAAATAGCGGATTTTGTCCTGAATAAAGCTGTGTGTACTTGTAGGTATTTCTCATTCCTGAGCCTAATTCATCAGCAAGACCTATTTCTCTAAATACCTTTGATATAGCAGGGTTTTTAGGGAATGGCTCAAATTTCTGCAAGTCTAATGCTCCCATACCATGAGCCAAGTTGCTGTTTTCAACAGTAATTTTCTCATCATCAATAATCATCTTTGCAGGATACCCACTTGAATAATCCCTATGAGCCAATGTATTGGAAACTATCTCTCTAAGTATCCTATCTCTTGCATTGACATTGACAATTCCGTCCAATACAAATAAATCATTCAAATGCTTTTGCCCAAACTCAATAAGCCTGTCATAACTATCAATCAGATTTGTTATGACAACATCTCTATCATCATATCTATCCTTGTTTTCAACTCTGAATATAGCATCAGTTTTATGCTGTGGAAGAACGGACATAATAGAGTTGTCTTTTCCAAATAACAGAATAGCTGCTAATGTAATTCCCTCACGCTTTGTTTCCGGATCGGTCAGTATCAAATTGGCACTTCTAAGAAGTTCTTCATTGCTCATATTCTCCCAAACATGATTTTTATTTCGGGAAACAGCCATTTTCTTAGCTTTGTCAATGACAGAAGCATCAAGAAAATCAATATCAAGATTCGGATATACTTTATTAACAAAATAGCTTCCTTGCTTTCTTGCGTATAGCTTATATACAAGTTCGGAATGGTCTGTTATATTGATGTCTCCCTCATAAGACCTATCCCAAATTCTTCCATTATGCCTGCACACCTGATAGCCTTCTGGAACTCTGATGTAAATTACTTTTTTCTCGTCTATATCAAAGACTTCAGGAAGCAAATAAAGTGGCGGATACATCTTTTGCGGATTATTGATCGCCGTAGTAAATTCCTTAATCACTTTATCAACTTTCTCTTTACTAACACCAACAATCTCTCTTTTATCATTTACACCAAGTAAAATATGTCCACCATTTCTATTATTGAAAGAGCATACTGTATCAAAGATATCTTTGGTTAAAGCATTTTTGGATTCTTTAAACTCGACATCTATCTTCTCTCCATTTTGAATTAACTTCTTTATTTCATCTATCATCATCTGCTTTTTCACCACCTTTATTTCCCAATGTTTTCTTCAATAAAAACTTTGGAATTTTGAATTTCAACTCTATCTTTATTGACTACAAAAGTAACATAATCTCCATTTTCTAAATTCAAAAGTTCTCTAATCCTCTTTGGAATAGTAACCTGTCCTTTTGACATAACTTTAGCAGTATCCATAAATATATCTTTCATGACTAATTCCTTTCGCCCTACTTTTCCTACAAAAGATTATAGCACTTTTAAGATATTTTTTCTACTCTGAGATTAGTCCCGACTTACTTGCTATATGTCAGAACAGCTTCTTTTATCTCATTTTCAATCGCTTCTAAAAAATCCTCTTTTGAAGATTTCCCCTGAGCAATATCTGATAGCTCCATTTCCCACTTTGCAGTAGTTTCTGCCGACTTAAAATTATCAGCTACAATCGTTACAAGGCTAATTCCTTTATGTGTAGCTATAAGATTCTTCTTATCCCTTTCTATAAATCCCTTAAAAATTAGATTTTCTATAATTCCTGCCCTTGTTGCAGGTGTTCCAAGTCCTTTTCTTTCCACTTCTACACCTTTTTCTAAGGCTTCATTTCCTGCAATCTCCATAGACTTTAAGAGCATATCTTCAGTAAAGTGTTTCGGAGGTTGGGTGAATTTTTCTTTTATCTCTTTATTTTCAATGCTTAAGACATCGCCAACGCTTACATCAGGAAGCTCCATATCCTCATCTTTTTTCGCCTTATATTCTTTCAAATACTTAGTAAAGCCCTCCTCCTTAATAACCTTGCCGGTACTCGTAAATTCAAAGCCGTCAAATTCCGCTACAATCTTCGTTGTGCTTTCAACTAATGGATAACCTACGCTTGCGTGAAATTTATCAGATATAAGCAAATAAACTTTTGCTTCGCTTAGAGGAAGCTTAGAAACATCTTCCTTTAATGAACTGATTGTCGGAATAATCGCATGATGATCTGTAACCTTTTTAGAGTTAAATACCGTCTTTATACGCTCTGTATCAAAGTCATTCTTGCCCAAAATATTATTGACCGTACTTACAATCATATCCTCTGTTAAACACCTGCTGTCTGTTCTTGGATATGTAATGAGCTTCTTTTCATACAGGCTTTGAGCGTAATCAAGTGTCTGCTTGGCTGAGTAACCAAAATATTTATTGCACTCTCTTTGAAGCGTTGTCAAATCAAGCGGCAAGTCAGGCTTTGTAATTTTCTCTTTTTGAATAATATCAGTAATTTCAATCTTATCGCCTACTAAATTTAAAAGTTGCTCTGCTGCTATTTCATCATCAATTCTATCAGTCGAAAGTCTAAAGCCATCCATAGATAGCTCCACTGTATAGTATTTTTCTTTTTTAAAGTTTGCTATTTCATCATCTCTTTTTACGATCATGGCAAGGGTAGGCGTCTGAACTCTGCCAACACTGTAATTTTGCTTATACAGGCAAGAATAGAGCCTGCTGATATTCATACCGACAAGCCAGTCTGCTACTGCTCTTGCCTGTGCTGATTCAAAGAGATTATCATAGTCCTTTCCGTCTTTCAGATTATTAAAGCCTTCTTTAATGGCACTATCTTCCATAGATGAAATCCAAAGGCGTTTCATCTTCTTTTTGCAATTTGTCTGATTATATACCAATCTAAAAATTGCTTCTCCCTCACGCCCTGCATCACAGGCATTGATAACCATATCAACCTCTTTATCATTCATAAGCTTTTTAAGGATGTTAAACTGCTTCTTAGTAGACTTTGCCACCTCATACTTGTATTCGCTTGGAATAATCGGTAAATCAGCCATATTCCACTTGGCATACTTTTCATCGTAAGCGTCCGGATTTGCCATCTGAATTAAATGACCAACACACCAAGAAACCCTATATCCATTTCCTTCATAATATCCGTCCTTTTTTTTATTTGCTCCAATAACCTTTGCAATAGAAATTGCAACACTTGGCTTTTCTGCAATAACTAACTTCATCTGTGATTTCCTCCTGTTTTCAATATAATAGGGCGAAAGATTTTATTCTCCCGCCCTGCATTTGCACCAAATACTGTATTATTTTTGATGCAGCATTACTGCTCATCTTCCGCTTCATCTGCATCATTTATTTCTTCTTCACTTTCCGCCTCAGAAAAGAAATCATCATCTTCCTCCTCTAATGCTTCAAGCTCCTTATCTTCTTTCTTTTTTACAATCTTAAAGTAGTAACCTGCTCCTAATGCTCCACCTACAACAAGAAGCAAGATAATATAGGTTCCTAAATTACTCTTTTCTTCCTTTTTCTCAGGCTTTACTTCTTCCTTAACAGGTTCTTCTTTTACTACTTCCTGCTTTGGTGCTTCTTTTTTCTCCACCATGTTAAGTAGGTCATCTTCAGATACTTCTGTTAAAAGCATTACATTCTCACTATCCTCATCGTGGTTGATGATGAGATGAAAAGTCTTACCATTTTTAGTCTGAAAGGTAATAAACTGCCTTGCATCTGCTGAATACATATTCGTTTCTTTGTTATCGCTGCTATCTCCATGATGGATCGGGTAGTCCTTATTTGCATTATCTTTATTCTCCGTAACGGAAGCTCTTGCCTTTGACGGAGCGGAAGCTACTCCCTTATTGGTATTTACACTCTTACTTGTACCGTCCATAGATGAATCCTGACTGCTGTTATTAGCAGGAGCTTTTGCTGTCAATTTATTTGGATAGCGAACTTCCTTTTCTTTCTCCTTTGCTTCTGTTTTACCTGTATCTTTTGTGGTATTGCTTGAACTTACTGTATCAGATGAGCCTTTACCGGAACTCTGTGGTGTTTGAGGAGAAATGCCCGAACTTGTTTTAATTCCGGAAATAGGACTAATCGGTGTAACTGATTGTGATGTTACAGGAGCTTTATTTGTTTCTATAGCCTTTTTCTCAAGCTCTTTCACCTTTCCCGTCAGCTTATCTATTTCCTTTTTCATATCTTCTGATAAGTCCTTATTTCCCTTATCTTTCTTCATTTTTTCTTTCAAACTTTCAATCTCATCCTCAAGGTCTTTGATTTTTTCTTTCTGCTTATCGCTTAGTTTGTCTTTATCCTTGATTTCGCCATTTAACTTATCAAGTTTTTCCTGAAGTTCCTTAGCCTCTTTTTCCATTTTGGAAATATCGTCTTTAGAAAGCTCTGTCTGTGTTTTCTTGTCCTCTGTCTTTTTATATTCCGTCTGCGTACTTGTGTCCTGCTTTGGTTTTTCTTCTTCCGTTTGAGTTTGTTTATCCTTAAGCTCAGTCTTTGCTACCTTACGGATAATCTCATCATTTCCATCTCCCTTTACTTCATAAAATAGAAATTCATCAATAAATTTCATATCATCAGGGAGCATTGGAAGATCGCCACTATCGAGAAGCTGTCCTCTCTCTGCCTTTATCTGTTCCTCCTTGTAGAGCTTTTCATCTTCAAAGATATACTTTACATTTACTTCAACTTCCGTTTGGACAGCTTCGTTTTTTGTAGGAGCTTCTGTCTTTTGCTCCTTGGCATAAACAACCGTCCAAAGACCTAAAATGCAGCTAATACTTACAATTACTGCAAGTGCTGCTGTCCCAAATTTATTATTCTTTTTCAAACTGGTTTTCATTTGTCCTCTCCTTTTTCAGTTCTGCTTTTTGTTTATTTACCTTTGCCATCAAATCACTGATTGTGATGTTATTCTTTCTGCAAATTGCTATGATTTCCTCATTTTCAAGTTCTTCCTCACGAATGAATAAAGACTCCAATTCTTCATCAATCAGAGCCTTTTTATCCTTTAACTTTTTTATTCTGTTTTTAACTGCTGTAAGTTCTTTTTTCAAATCGTCTCCTCCTTATCTGTTTACATTTGGCGGAAAACCGAAGCCCACGGGATGATGCTTACAAAAAGTCGCAATCCAATCATCTAAGGTAGTTACTCTGATTCGACCAATGTTATCAATTACCTTTCCGTCTCCGATATAAATTCCGACATGACCATAGGTAAGTCCTGCTGTGCTTCCGCTACTGCTACTTTCCACTGCAACAAGCATTCCTACTTTTAGCTTTGACCTATCTGATGTAAAGGTATAGTTTCTATACATATCATTAGCGTTTCCTCCGATATATCCAAGTCCCGCATTTTGGTAAACTTGCGATACCCACATGGCACACCAGCCTGCACCCGGAGATGGTGTAATATATGCAGCATTAACAATCTTCTTTTGTACTTCCGTAGATGCCTCATACTCTTTTCCACCACCGATACCACCATTTGCACTAATAAGGTCAGAATTACCAAAGGCTTCTCCCATATTTCCTTGTGCAAGGAATAAGGCTTCATAGTGTTTTAGATTATCGGGATAGTCTGCAAACACCTTTCGGATAATGCTGTCCATCTCCCTTTTATGAAGTGTTACAATGAGCTTTTTATACTCATACGGTTCTTCGTAACTTTCGGTATATTCATTGCCATCTTCATCGGTATAGGTTTCTGTAATTCTCCTATACCTTATTTCAATTTCTTCCCTATACGCAAGGTCGTACATGGACTCAAACAATTCTTTTAATATGGAGTTTACTTCAGATACACTCTTTACCTCTCCGCACCTTGATGTAATGTAGGATAAAAGCTCATGAACATTATGACCGATGTACTCTGTATTATTTAAGATGTATTCATCATATCCGGGATAATTTTCTTTGACATTGTCAACCTCGTTTTGCAGATCCTTTTCCATCCCTGAAAAATTCTCATTGATTTCACTTAGAACATTTGGCTTTGATAAGTAGCTTGTTGTAAGGACAGAGCTTGTCGAGTTCATAAAGCCTGTCATGCCCGTTCCTGCAAAGTTAATCACAAAAGTTCCTAAGATAATAATACCTACGAAGATAAGCATAAGTCCTTTGGCTTTTCGGATAATCATATCCTTTGAGCTTTTCAGCGTTCCAATAAGTCCCTCTTTAATCCGATCTCTAAGTCTTGACTTATTCTCACGAGAAATTGCTGCCTTTACCTGATTTTTCTTTTGAAATCTTTTATAGGCATTTGCTCTTTTATATTTATTCGTCTTTTTCAGGTTCTCTTTGGCATCACGAAATTCAAGCTTCGATTTTCGCTTCCTGATTTTATAATCCTTATTTGTAAGATCGTATCCTTTCTTCGCCTTTTTCTTATCAGAATATTTCTTTATGCCATGAATGAGTTTAGAGCTTGCGTCCGCCGTCTTTTCTCCTGCTTCCACCCCTTTATTTTCATCACTTCCATGAGAAAGATAATCCCTTACGGTTTCACTTCCTTTGGCAAGTCCTGAAAGGGCAGATACCTTTACCATATCTTTCTTTAGCTTTTTCCTCTGCTCTTTAGAAAGGCTACTATGAACTTTTTCGCTTGCAGCATCTTTTCCAATCTTTTTACTTTCAGATTTATTTTCCTTTGACACATCTTCTTTTTTTCTTGTATAAAGGCTTTCGGTGTAGTTTTTCCTCTTATACTTTCTCTTTTTAGCCTCATGAGTTATAGAGGAACTTCCAAAAAACTCATCTTTTTTATGGAGATTATCATCCACATCATAAGTTGATTCAAAGTAGTCGCTGTCCCTAAAGTCATTATCGTATCTGTCTATAATCCCGTCATTATCAAGGTCTTTTCCTAAAGGATCATAGATTTTTCCATCCTTTACCTCCGTAATATAATCCGATCTTCCTGTTTCACTTACAGCAGCTACACTATCCTTATCAGAAGCTCTATATCTTGCGTTTCTCTTGGATGTTCCATAAGCCTTTTCATTACCAGAACTTACCTTGTTTGTTTTCTTATGAACCTTGTCCTGAAATCCGTCTTTGTCATGGACGATTTTTCCTCTGTAATCATCGTTATGCTTTAGCTTACTTTCTTCAGATGTAGTGAATGTTTCACTATGGAGCATTTCTCTTTCAAGACTTGCCTTATGCCTTTCCCTAAAATCCTTTTTCAGCTTTTTTCCCATAGGCTACCTCACTTCTTCAGGTTTGGTAGTCATCTTCTGATAGAGAATTGTATCTTTCGGGAACTTATCAAGGAAAGGAACAATGGTATTTCCAAAGAACAGTAGTCCCTCGCCCTCATTTGAGTTGGTAACATATCTAAGCTGAGGAAGTGAGATTTTAAGTTTTCTTGCTAAAATTTCTCTGTCTCCTGACGCTTGATTTAGCATTAAGACAAAGTCGGTATTATCAAAGATATTTTCAATTTCCTTACTCATAAGTAAGTCTTTGACATTTTGCGTAATACCTGTTGGAATACCTCCCCATTTTCTAAAACGCTTCCATATTTCCACAGAATAAGATGCTGTCTGCTCATCTTTTAATAGCAAGTGAAACTCATCTATATAGTACCTTGTAGCCTTGCTTCCTCTATTTTGAGATACTTTATTCCACACCTGATCCTGTATAACAAGCATTCCTATTTTCTTTAGCTGACTTCCAAGTTCTTTAATATCAAAGCACAGGAGTTTCTTATTTAAGTCCACATTTGACCTGTGATTAAAAACATTAAGAGAACCTGATACATAGATTTCCATCTCCGTTGCCAGCTTCTTACCGACCTTTTCTTCCTGTCCTCTTAACATATCGTATAGGTCTTGAAGAATCGGCATATTACAAGGCTCTGGCTCTTCAAAATACTTCTCATAAATCTTAGGCAGACATCTATCAATAACTGATTTTTCTTCTGCCGTAAGTCCACTACCACCAACTACAAGCTCAAGCATACTCATAATGAAGTTTGCTTTGTCTTTCAGTGGTGCATCCCCATCTCCGTAATTCATATTTATATCAAGGGGATTTAAGTAGTCTTTTGACTTACTGCTGACCTTTATCACTTCTCCCTTAAACTGTCTTACAAGGTTTCCATACTCTCCCTCCGGATCGCAGATGATAACATCATCATCCGTTACTAAAATCGCATTTGCCATTTCTCTTTTGGCACTAAAGGATTTACCGCTGCCCGGAGTTCCGAGGATTAGACCGTTTGGGTTCTTTAATTTCTTTCGATCCGCCATAATCAGGTTATGGCTTAGGGCATTTAGTCCGTAGTAAAGACTATTACTTGAATTGATAAAAAGCTCCTCTGTTGTAAAAGGCATAAAGACTGCTGTAGATGATGAGGTTAGCCCTCTATCTATTTCAATCTTGTTTACACCAAGAGGAAGCACGCTCACTAAGCCTTGTTCCTGCGTATGGTCAAGTCTTTTCAATTTACAGTTATGCTTGTTTGCAATGGAGCTTATCTGAGCTATGGTGTTATCGAGCTTTTGCACTGTCCTTGCAAAATTCATAAAGACAATACTTACAACAAACATACGCTCATCTCTTGTCTGTAAATCTTTTAAAAGACTTTTTACATCTTCTCCGTAAGTAATTAAATCACTTGGAAGAATGTCCATGTCATAGCCTGACCTTACAGCTTTCTTGTTTTCCTCAATTCGCATCTTATCAATATCGGTGTTTTTTCGTTTTACCATCTTGATGGCTTCTGACTGGTCAATCGCCTTAATATGAAAAGAGATATTGATATTATCATCAATATCCAAAAACTCAGATAGCATACGGTCTGAAAGCTCACTTGCAAGGATTTGAAAATGACTTGTTGCTCCGATATACTTTCCAAACTTGAAATACCTGCTTGGCATAAAGTTAAATTCATCAGGCACTATATATGTTTTGGTACTTTCCTTTTTCTTCAGGTCTTTGTAGGAAAACTCAAAGGTCTTATTCGGATTTAATATATCGTGAAGTACCTTTAGCCTTTCTTCTCCTGTAAGACTTTCTGCCCTTACACCCATGCTTTTAAGGCTTGATAATATATCTATCTCCAGTCTTTCAAGTTTTGATGTAGCCTGCTCTAAATTATCCGCTTCCACTGTAAAAGTTACATACTTTGATTTTTTCAGTCCGTTATTTCCCTTTACAATCTGGCTTTTTAGCATCTCTCTAAACTCAAGTCGTATATCGTCAAATCCGTCCCCTTTATCCGGTATCTGAATTGCCGATTTCATTTCTTCATTTCTCCCAAGCTGATTGATGTAGGAAAACTCAATGCTGACACTTGGAGCAAAGGAATTTAGAAAGTTTGCAAACTGATTAAAAATCAAATCTCTATCTTCATCTAAAGCAAGCTGATAGTTAATATCCTGAAAGGCTATGCTTTTACTGAAGTGTTTTTCATCGAGCTGACATATCCCACTTTTTAAAAGTCTTAGATAGGGAATGGTATCTTCTACCGTATAGCGTTTTTGCTCTTTTTTAAAGATAAGGTCAAGCAGCCCGCTCTTTTCGTTTTTAACTTTTCCCTTACTTTGCTTTAAGTCCTCTTTCCCCCTTCTTAACGCTTTTTTGTTTTGCATGAGCTTTATTTCTTGTATCTTTCTTTTGTCTTTCAAGGTAAACCTCCATTCTCACTCTCTTTTGCGGTTGATAAAACTTATGAAGATAGATATGCTTAAAATATTTCTCAAATGTCAGTCCGTCCTTTTCAAAAAGAGTGATGAAAAAGATAGGAAGTGTGGACACAATGAGAAATATGACGGCTATATCGTTTGGCACTACCTTCCTCATAAATAAATAGACAGGTATTCCAATAAGTCCTGCAATGGTAAATCCTATGAGCTGCCTTTTTGTAAGGTTAAAGGCTACCTTTGTCTTTACCTTCTTTAAGTCTTTTGGGATTGGTACATACGCCATAACTTACCTCCCATCTTCTTTGTCCTTTGAAAACGCCTCAAAGTGTTCATATACAGAGCCGATTTCATCTTGAATAATTGCAAGCTGTTCATCTGTATTTTTGTTATATCTTTGCTGCATCAAGCAAAAATCATTATGGCAACGACCAATGTCCTGTGTCCTTTCTTCCAATTCTTCTACCTTGTTATGAAGTCTGATTCTGTCAATTACCGCCATAACGCCTGCTCCGATTGCTACTGCTGTAAATACTGTTTTTCTTTTGTTCATACTATCTTTCCTTTCTTTTTTAGTGTGCATTTAATACGCTTTTGGCCAGTGTTCCACTCTTTAGCATCATTAACCCCAGCAAAACCGCATAGCCAAGTATCGTCATGGTACTTGTGTGTATATCTGTTATTTCAATCGTCTTAACTAATACTGCGTATATTCCAAGACAAACCATTAAAAAGAGTCCTTGTAGTCCAAGTGCAAATAGTCCCTTGATGTAGTTTGTTCCAATCTGTCCCCACTCCTTGTTTCCCATTGTGGCAAATGGAATGGCTGAAACCGATGAGTAAACATAAATCTCAAACATTCTTCCATAAACCACAAGCATGATTACAACGGATATTACCTGTATAGCAACCTTGATGATGGAGGTTTCAAAGAGAATCATGACAAGCTCTCCAAGTCCCTTTTCTTTTAGGGTATCCATCATCGCCACTATCTGGTCTCCAGAAACGGCGGCAGAGGTGTTTATCACCCCCGCCGCCTTATTTACCATATGCTGTGCCACATCAAAGACTGCCATACTAAACTCAAAGGCATGAGATACTAACCATACAGCAATCCACATCTTGATGATGTACTTGAAAAACTCAAAGGTATCCGTATCGTGCATATTGTTCTTTTGCATTACCATGTTGATAAGCTCGATACAAAGGACTGCTGTGATGATTAGTCCCGCTATGGGAATAATGACGGAATCGTTAATGCTTTTAATAAAGGTAAATACTTCTCCGTTCCACCCCATAGGAGTTTTTCCTACATCTGTTGCAACTGCACCAACTTTATCGTTGATGTCAAGAAACATGGACTCTAAGTTTGCTTGGATACCGCCCAGTAGAAGCTCTTTAAAGAATTCTTCTATCTTGTCGAATATTCCAAACATCTAAGCTCTCCTTTTCTTCTTACTTGAGTACATTTGCAAGAAGCGGAATGAGCTTAAGTCCGATAAGAACAATACCTCCTCCCGCCATCAATTGCTTGATCCCTTGCGATTTTGCTCCGGGATTGTCATTACCATATCCTTCCATCAGGTTAATAACACCCCACGCTCCAAGTCCTGCTCCTACTGCCATAACTAAAATCTTTAATACATTAACTGCCTGTGTAAAAAATTCCATAACTTATTCCTCCTCATTTTCTTCTTTCTTATCAATTTTGTTGTATGACTTCACTACAAAGTTTTTGTAAGTCTTTCCCTCTTTTTCACGCTTCTTAAAGTAGCCAAAGATATGAATCAAATCGCCTTTTTCAAAAGATTTTGCTTTATCCGCTTTTTCTCCATAGGCTGCACAATTGATGTACTCCTTGCCTTTACCGTACTTCTTTACAAGCGTAAAGTTTACAACTTCTACTTCTTCACCCTCTTTTTCAAAACTTGAGAAAGTAGGTTCTGCCACTAAGTTGGCGTTGATGTTAATCATTTCTTGCTTCATTAAAAATTTCTCCTTTTCATTTCAATAAAAAAAGCGATCGGAATTTTTCTTTTCCAATCGCTGATACTCTTGCTATTTCGTTTTTTCTTAGTGGGACTTCTAATCCTTATCATCTTGCCTCCTAATTTTAGTAATAAAAAAGCAGCAAATCTATTTTTAGACTTACTGCTTTTCGTCATTATTCCCCCTATTTGTTTTTCTTCTTTAAGCTCCGTTATCCTAATCAACTACCTCATAGTCTTAGCTATCATCAGCTTCACCTGTTATACAAGTAAAGCACATGTAACTTCCCGTTATTGCACTACCTGCTGCCCAAATAGGAGAACCGCAAATCATGCACTTTGCTCCATTTTTCTTATCCTCAAGAACCTCCCTAAGTGTTTCTTCAAGTTCTTTTTGGTCTATATCTTTATTATTTTTTGCTGTTGACTCAGCAAATTTCTTTATTGAAATCGGCTGCATAATATTAACCCCCATTCTTTTCTTTATGTTATTAAGTTACATTGAGCATCTTTGATTTTAATTATACCAAATGCAGGCATATCTAAAACAGTTACAGATTTTTATACTCTTGTAATTACGGTTTCCCTATTCAGCTTTGCTTTTCCTTTTCGTTTCATATAGCTTTCTATATCAAACAAATTCTTCTTATCATAGTCCTCAAGCAGCTTATAATTCCTGTGCTTTGTAATATCGAATTTATCCGATAAAAACGGTCTGACACCTCGAAGCTGAAATATACATTTTCCACCGTCCATAACCGTTATCTCATCTTGGCTCATCAGTTCCTTACCTGTCTTTTGGTAATTAAGCCCAAAGCTCTTTTGATTACTTCTTGTTTCTGATGTATTGTAAAGGTCGATAGTTTCTTTGCCAAGTGTTTCAGAAAGCTCTTTTAATGTAGTCTTTTCCTTACCACCAAGAAACAAGGTGCTATCACAGTTACCTACAATGGTATCGGCATTATCTTTGTAGATTGCCTTTAACTGAGATTGTGCCTGCAAAATAATACTTGCTGAAATCTCTCTACTTCTGATGGTTGCAATCAGCTTCTCAAACTTTGGAATTAAGCCGATATTTGCAAATTCATCAAGTAGGCATCTTACATGGACAGGAAGTCTACCTCCGTACTCATCATCCGCCTTATCACATAATAGATTAAATAACTGTGAATACATAATTGACACCACAAAGTTAAAGGTATCATCAGTATCCGAGATAATAACAAAGAGTGCTGTCTTTCTATCTCCAAGTGTATCAAGTTCAAGTTCATCTTCTTTCATCAAGTCCCTAAGCTCTTGAATATCAAAGGGAGCAAGCCTTGCACCACATGAAATAAGAATAGACTTCGCCGTTTTTCCAGCAGCCAATTTATACTTTTTATATTGCTTGACCGCAAAATGCGTAGGCTCTTTCTTTTCCAGTGCTTCAAAAAGTCTGTCTATCGGATTCATATAGGTTTCATCATCTTCTCTTACTTCTGAAGCGTCTATCATATCAAGTAAAGTAGCAAAATTCTTTTCTTCTCTTGGTGCTTCATAGAAGATGTAGCCGATAAGGGCTGTATAGTAGAGCTTTTCCGCTTTTACCCAAAAATCCTCACCTGCTTTTTCTCCCTCTCCTTTAGTATTTGCAATGATTGTCTGAACCAATTTCAAAATATCTTTTTCAGAACGGATATAGGCAAAGGGATTGTATTTCATACTCTTTTTGAAGTTTATGGTATTTAAGATTTTTATCTCATAGCCATTATCTTCAAGCATCTTACCGCACTCAAGGACTATCGTTCCTTTTGGATCAGTTACACAATATGATGAGTGCATTTGCATAAGGTTCGGTTTGACATAAAACCTTGTTTTACCACTCCCTGATCCACCGATAACCAACACATTTTTATTTCTTGCATACTTTGGATTATCTGGTCTGCCATTCATAGTTAATCGTTCTGTCTGGGTAAGCAATATATTGTTTTGAAACTTTTCATCCATATATGGCTCTATATCTTTTTTCGTTCCCCATCTTGCTGAGCCATACTCTTTTCCCTGTCTAAACTTTTTAGCATTTTTACCTTTGGTATATACGATGAATTTGATTAAAGCTGCTACTCCTACGCCTATTAGAATGTCAGCCACATGAATACTTGGAATAAAGCTCATGGTGTTAAGCTCTAATATTCCCTGAAAGATTTTATCTATTATATCACCACCTATATAAGCTCTTACATGGTGTGAAAAGATATTGCCTACATAGAAAAATACAAGATAGGGAATGTTTTGTTTTACAAACTTTGCCTTATCTTGCACCTTAAATAAGCCTTTTATATCTTTTAGTATCTTATCTATCACAAGTATCATCACCTCCAATCAAGAGCAATAAAAAGTGTCTTCCTTTAGGTGTTACAAAAGTTTGAATCCCTACCGCATCATTGTCGTTTCTACACCATTCCTTAATTTCAAAATATCCTTTGTTGTTCTTTGCATAAGGAAGAAGCCTGTTTTTCTTATCTCGATAAATAAGCCCCTTATCTATCAGAAATTGAATGAATATCTTTTGTGGAATATGAAGCTCCTTTGCCGTATTTCTGAAATTTGTGAGCAAGTTATTATCTACCAGCTCATCGAAATACTTAGCTTTCGGCTCTAAATCCTCAATCATTTTCTCCTTTTCAGCAATGAGGTTATTGGCAAGAAGCACCGCATTTGCGAGTATCTCTTCTTTTGATAAATTCTCTTGATTTTTGATATATCCGCCGTTTTTACGAATGCTCGGAAGCACATCTTTTGTAACCCAACGCTTAAACTCTTTTGCCTGTGGCAGCTTGGAAGAAAGGATAAGAGAGTAAAGACCAGACTCGTTGATAGATACCATGTTTCTTCTTTGCCTGCCATCGTGAAACACGACATCAGCTTTATCATCTGTATCCACATGTCTTGCTAAAGCATCATTTGTATTTGCATATCCTAATTTTTCAGCTATTTCTCTTCCTAAAAAGAAAAACTCACCGTCTTTTTCAATTACAGTGAGTTTCCCAAATTTCATATTCTCAAATGTTTTTAAATTACTCATAGGCTCTGCTCCTTTTGTTTATTCTTGATTTTATCTTTGGAAACAGAGTTTTTAGCCATCTCCTTGAACTTCTCAATATTCTTATGAATGGACTCCTTCCTTTCCGTTTTCTTTTCTGATTCTGAAAGGGCGTGCTTAAAGGCTTTATTCATCACTTTCATATCTTTGGCTTGAAAGAATACAGAGTATTTACCTGTTTCCTTATCTTTCATCACTGAAAACTTAACACCATACCGATTAAGTTCCTTTTTGAGTTCCTTAAGTTCTGCTTCTTCAACCGGAATTTCTTCAAGCTGTCCCTTTTTAACCATATCTTTTAGCTTTACCTCATTTCCGTTAGCATTAACCAGCTTTTCAAGTCCTCCGAGTTTTTCTGCTTCTTTCATAAGCTTCTTTAATAATGTCAAGAGAAGTTTTCCTGTTACTTTAGCAGCTTTCACTTCCATATTCAGTGTTTTTCTTGCAATTTCTTCATTGATCAACTTCTCTCACCTCCATTCAGCAGTCTGTCCTTATTACGATTCAGTTTGTCCTTTTGAATAATCTTTCTAAAATCCTCTCCTACAATCATAACAGGAATACACATCTCTATAATCCTTGAGTAGATTCTTTGATACTCCACGCTGTCTTTACAGTTTTGGATTGTGTCGTAGGAAAGATTAGTGGTAAAGATAGTCGGTTTTTGTTTTAAGTACCTGTTGTTGACAATGTTATATACCTGCTCTTTGGCATAGCTTGTATCTCTTTCTATTCCCAAGTCATCCAAGATAAGAACGGAAGTATTTACGAGGGATTCAATATATGCGTTTTTATCAAGGTCAAATCCACCTTTTTGTAATTCGTTGATTATCTGTGCAAAATTTCTTATCTTAACTCCTATCTGATATTGTTCAATTAAAGCGTTGGCGATAGAACAAGCAAGGTATGTCTTGCCGCTTCCTACCGAACCGTAGAATAGAAGTCCTATATTTTCCTTTTTCATCTGCTCATAATCTTTTACAAAGTTTTTTGCAATAATAAGGCTTTGATTTTCTTCTCCCTGATAATTTTTAAAGGTATATGACCACTGAATAATCGAGTTAAAGCAGCTACTCTTTAATCGCTCTATATCCATCTGCTTTTGTCTTTCCTTTTCTCTTGCTTCTCTATCTCTATCGCATTTGCAAGAAATCTTAAATATTATCTTGTTATTAAAGAACTCCATCACTTTTCCGTCTTTTCTTTCATGGCAGACTTTACAATATGCGTGTCCGTCCTTGATATATTCTTTTTCAGGATCATAGGCATACTCTACATCCTCTATCATTACTTTTTCCAATTCTTTCATCATAGGTGTTCTCCTTTATCATATTCTTCCCATGTCGGGATATTTGATGTTTTCACTTCTTTGCTTCTTCCCTGATCTTTATAAAACCAAGAAAGGATTGTCGCTTTATGGTCTTTATAGGTCTTTCCGGTGCTTTTGATATATGCAGATAATCTCTCAATGTAATTATCAAGCTGTGAGTTCATTATGATTTGTAAATCGGATATATCTTCTGCCGTTAAAAATACATTTTGAAATGTTCCAAATCCGTTTCCACTAAAACTATATTCTCTCTTACTATACTTACTCTTATTATTCTCTATATAGTTACAGTCAAGGTTCTTAACCTCTTGAAGTTCATTTTCTTTACTTCTGAGGTCAACATCTTTTACTTCTGAAGTAAATTTTTTTAACTTCTGTAAGTCATTTTCTTTTACCTGAAATACGCTCATAAAATCTTTGACATAAATGATATTCGGTTTGCCAAGTCCAAGTCGTACTCGTTCAATCAGTCCAATTCCTTTTTTACTATCTAACTCATCTAATGTTTTTATGGCAGTCGGCTTTGAGATACTTCTTCTTTTCATAATTTCTTCGACTGTGAAATATATAAATACCCTGCCTTCCTTGTCTATCCAATTATTCTTAAAAGACATTCCTGTCCGTTTAAGAAGCATTGAATAGAGGATAATTGCTTCTGCCGACAATCCCCGAAATTCTTCTCCATCAACCAATATCTCCGGTACTTTTAAGAAATTAAATCTTTCCGCTTCTCTGTTATAGAAATAGTCAAAGTCCATCGCTTCACCTCCCTCCTTAAAAATTTGCAAAGAAAAAGACGATAGTTTTTCTCTATCGCCTTTGGTAACCATTTTTATGAAATTTTTTAGATTGATTTTATTGCTTCATTGATTCCTTGAAGAAATGCTATAACTGCTGCTCCAACCATCGGTATTCCATAAGGACTTAACAAAAATCCTAATACCAACGCCTCAATGCCAAGTGATATATCTTTTTGCATAAATGATCCTATTGCTGCAACGATACACATCAGCATTAAGAAATACAGAATAGTTGTTCCTATGCCAAGTATAAATGTCAGAAAGGCAGTAAGGACACTAAGTAGAAAGCTGAATGGAAACAATATTATTTTTATTACCCACCTCATTTATTCTCACCTTCTTTGTAAGCAGAAGGAATTATATATTGACTTGAAATATTTTTTGCTCTCATAGAATCCTCCTTTTACAATATTTTATTATATTTCTATGATTCTTAAAATAGGGATACAGTGCTGAAAGCCCCGAATTATCAAGCTTTTTTCTCTGTATCCCTATTATATCTCAAGCCCATCATACTCAAACACGTCATGCTTGCAGTATTTTATTGATTCTGTTTAATACCTATACGAAATTACATCATACTCAAACATCAACACCGTATACGATTGATGATAAGCAGTTTAATACCTATACGAAATTACATCATACTCAAACATAAACAACCGTTTTTAACGGCTTTTTAAGGTTTAATACCTATACGAAATTACATCATACTCAAACTAAAGTATCACCCATCAATTTGGCTACAGTGTTTAATACCTATACGAAATTACATCATACTCAAACCTTTGAGTGATTTGCATTAGTTGAATTGCTGTTTAATACCTATACGAAATTACATCATACTCAAACGCTTTAGCTCTTGATGTATTTTCATTCTGAGTTTAATACCTATACGAAATTACATCATACTCAAACTTTATACCTTATTTCATATCTCCAATTAATGTTTAATACCTATACGAAATTACATCATACTCAAACTGAAACAACGGTTAAACGTTCCACATTCTTGTTTAATACCTATACGAAATTACATCATACTCAAACTCTCAATATCATTGTCAGTCTTGGATAAGTGTTTAATACCTATACGAAATTACATCATACTCAAACATCAGACTTTGCTTTATTTTTATTTGATAAGTTTAATACCTATACGAAATTACATCATACTCAAACTTGAGCTATGTAAAATTTATAATGTTAATTGTTTAATACCTATACGAAATTACATCATACTCAAACACATGTTTATTACTTCATCAATTTCCATTTGTTTAATACCTATACGAAATTACATCATACTCAAACCTCAAATCCATGAGTGGTATCGACTCCATCACAAGTGGTAATCTCATATATGGTATAAATTATAAAATTCTACACAAATCATTATCAAATAAAATTTGATTTTTTATAATTTTATTATTCATATATATCTTATCATAATTTATAATCAAAATATTATTTTTCATTATAAAATCAAATAATAGATTAAACTCTTCATTACTCAAAAATTGTGTTAAATTTATAAATATAAAAATATCTACTCCAAAAACTTCTAAATACAATTTTAAATAATTAATCAAATTTTCAATATATGAACTATATTCATTATTTATTTTGATTCCAAAAGATTTTAATATATATGTAAAATCTACTTCATCATCTATTTCCAATGGTATTTCATATTCAAATATCAAATCTGAAATAAAGTTTTTTAACATTATATTATTTTGATAGTATTTATCTAAAAATATTTCACTTTTTGATAATAAAAATAAATCTTTAATTATTTTATTAATTATTTTCTTATCTTCAAAATTAAAGGTAGTAATATTTTCAATAAATTCAAAATTATTTATAATTTTTTCTTCTTCATATATATTTATATATTCATTATTTTTTATTCCTTCTATAACTTTTCTAAATTCATGTAAATTTTCTATAGTTATATTATAAAAATTTCCGTAATCAAGCAAATATGGTTCATTTAATAAATTATAAACTAAATTCATAACAAAATTACTCCTTTATCACTATCAATAATATCTGAACGTTTTACTCCTATTACATATTCCATAGATTGATATTGTTTTTCAGTAATAGCTATGAATTGAATCAAGCCTTCTTTTGGTTTATTCTTATATATCCTATCCTTTATAGTTCTTAAAGTAGTTTGGTTTAATAGTAATTTACAGTATACTGATTCCTGCATCATAAAAAAACCTTCTTTTATCAAAAATTTTCTAAAATTTCTATATTCTTTTTTATCTTCTAATGTTATATTAGGTAAATCAAAAAATAATAATATTCTCATAAATCTATAACTCATAATCAATAAACTTTATTAAACTTATATCTCCTGTTTCTATAGCTTCAAATAAACTCTTACAATATACTGTAATCGAGTTTAAGAAAGTATAATTTATTCCTTCAATTTTTACATTTTTTTCTAAAATATTTAATACTACACTCTTTTCAAATTTATCAAATTTTTGTGGCATATATTCAAAAACTACATTATCAACAATTGGACGTAAAATTTCCATGAAATCACTCGCCAAATTATAATAATTAAATTGATTATCATGAAATATTCCTAATTGAGTTAAATATCCCATTGAAACTATTTCTCTAGTAAAAATCGACAATAAAATTGAGTAACCAAAATTTAACATAGCATTTATAGGATGATCCATTCCCCTTGAAAAATCCTTACCAAATAATGTATTAAAATATACTTTAGCCGCATGTCCTTCTCTATTTGAAATATCTCCTAATTCTACTTCATCTATATATTTAGTTAATAAATTGTATGAATCATTATCTATAAATGATAGTACTCTTGCTTGATTAAATATTTTAAATTTAACCACTTCAGCCCATACTTTTTCTTTATTTTGTTTTTTCCATTTTATTTGTTTTTTTATACTAGCTACACAATTAAACTTATTATAATAATTAATAATTTCCCCAATAGGACAATGATCACTTCCAGAAAAAATTATTTTTACTTTATTTTCAATTAAAGACTCAATTAATGCAGTTGTAATTGAAACAGTTGTTGATTCAATAATTAATATAGCTATTTCAGGAATATGTATTTTATAAATTTCCTCTTTTCTAACAATCATATTATTTAATTTCAAGTCGAGTTTAGCTCGACCTGAAATTAAAACTGTTCTCCATCCCATTAGTTTATCCTTATTCTTTTTTCAAAAGCACCTGTAATTGATTTATTAATAATATAAATTTCATTTTTTAATTTTTGTGGAATTCTAGCCTTTCCCATATGTTTTCCTAATCCTATTGAACTTAAATCAGCTAATTGTAAAGTTTTATTGGTCAATTTAATTAAATTAACTAATAAATGACAATTATTTATATAATTATCTTTATTCAAATTATCAATATCAAATTTAGGCACATTAAGTCTTTTTGAGTATATTGAATGATCCAATTTTCTCTTGATAAGTCTTATATAATTTAAAATCATATACTTATCTTCCTCGTCAAATAAATCTGTTTTATATTCATTATATTTATTAAATTTATTGATTAATAATTTTATAACATAAGTATCATTTAATTTCCAGAACATTTGCATATTTGGCTCTAAGCTAAGCTGTTTATCAGTTTTGCCACTAATCAAATATCTAAATCCATTAAGTTCTATCTCTGTTTTATATTTAATTTTATCAATTATAATATTAGGTTTATCTAAACCTAATATAGAATCACAATAATTGATTAATTCACTTTTATTATTTTTAATTTTATTTGCAATATAAATCGGAACCATTTCTATACTTCTTACAATCTCATTCCTTACTACATGTTCAACTAAAAAGAAATAAGCTCCACTTATACTTTTATATCCACCATATTTAGTTACATCACATAGTCTTTCATTTTTCTTTAATGGTAAATATGAAGTTCCTTTCTTAATGTCATCTTTAGATACAATTGTTGCATTAAATAATTCTCCCTTTTGTTCAAAAGAATCGTTACTAAATAATACAGATGGTTTATTCAAAGTATCAATTATTTTTTTCTTGCCTTCAGCAACATCCCATATTTTTTCACCTTTGGAAAATTGGTCCCTTTTAAAAATATGTTTTATAGAATAATCTAATAAATTTTCTTTTCTATTATTTTTAATAAAATTCATAGGGTTTGATGTGAATTTTTTATTCCATACATCTCCGACAATAATATTTAAGAATGCATCATGAGCATGGTGTAAATCATTTAATTCTCTACACTTTAGAACTTCAAAATCTTTTCTTAATTCACTTGTTAATTCAGCTTTTACAGTAATTACTTTTGAATTAATATAATATTTTTCAAAAAGTTCTTTTACAACTTTTGTAGACTGTCTAGTTTCTACCAATTGTCTATTAATAAATCCTGCTAGCTCTTCATTTGTCAATTCTTGATTTCTATTTAATCTATCATATTTCTCTTTAGAAATAAGACCATTTTTTAGTAATCTATACCAATAATTTTTTATTTCTTCATTATTTCTAATTGAAGATGGTATTGGATATTTATCTCCTTTTACTGTTTGATTTAAATTTCTTTTTACTAAAACTAAATTATTTATAATTGAATCATCTTTTTTTAATTTTCTTGGAATAATATGATCTAAATCATACATATTTTTATCATAAATATCTTCTAAATCAATTTTTTCTCCAGAATACATGCATCTTCCCATTTGAGTAAAATATAAATATAACGCTCTATTTCTAAAATCAATATCATTAAAATTTTCTAATTCATTATATAATTTTCCATTTTCTTTTTTAATAGATTTATATAAATTCAATAATTGTGTTTTTCTTGAATCTTTTCTTTCTGGTTTTTCATCTTTTGATCTAGCTATTTCAATAAATATTTTATCGGGTTCTTTCCCTAATACTTTAATCAATTCTTTATTTATGTTAATAACTTGCCATATCATTTTCTTTACAGATGGAGATACATATAATGAATCGATTACACTATAATCTAAATTTTTAGGTAAGTTAGCTTGTCTAAGTTTATTTATCTTCGAAATAAAATCATAATTACCACTTAATATTTGCATAAAATTATCATTATTTTCTCTCATGTAATAAGTAATCGTCCCAATTTGACCTGTTTCTAGTTCAGTTCCTTCTAGTCCATTTAATAATTTTTTAGAAAATCTTCCCCAGTCTTTATACTTTTTAGAGACTATTTCTTTCAGTTGTTTTTCACTTAAATTAGGATACTTTTCTCCAATTTTTTTAATTAATAATTTTATATTACCCGTATGAATAGTAATTTGTTCAATTATATCTTCAACCATATTTATATTAAAATTATCACCTAATATATTTTTAAATTCTACATAAGAGCTCATATTTGCCTTAAGTTCAGTATCAATTCCCGTAAAATTTATTTCATTTGTTTTTTCTATATAATTATTTATAATTAAAAAATTCCTTATTTTTTTTAAAGTCACTTTAGAATATTTTTTATATAATTCGTCAATTATCTTTTTCTTTACATCAACTTGTAATGGTTGATTATTAATTTTAAGATTATTTAATTCATTTAACACCATATACTCTTGATAAAGCAAAGATGATTTAGGTAAAACTTTCTCATTAGGTAAATAAGTACATTCATTAATCATTCTTTTTATAAATTCTTCTTCAGATTTATGTAAATCAACTACAGTTTCAAAATTCCAAGGCCTAATTTTTTCATTTTTATATTCTTCATTTTTAACTATCCAAGCATTTCCACCTTTATTTTTATGATAGTCATTTAATGGTCCTACATAATATGGAATCCTAAATTTAAATATCTTTTCAATCTTTTCAGCCCTAGTAAATCCATCTTCTTTTACTTCAAAAGATGGATAATCTAATAGTAAATTTTCTATTATTTTTCTTAGCTCAATTAAATGAACTTGATGAGGTATTACCGAATTAGTTGAAACGATTTGTTTTAATAGGAATTGCTCATTTTCAATTTTTGAAATAATATATAAATAATCTTTATCATTATTATCTACAATTTTATTTAATTCTTTTTTTATATAATTTGTGAAATCTTCATAACTACATTTTTTTACAGGAAATATTCTTTTTTTATTATTATAATAGCCTAAATATGCTACATATCCTTTTTCATTAGATTTATCTCTAAAAATTTGATTATAAACTTTATTATCTGAATCATATTTTCTTATTAAATTTTTTAATAATTTTAAATCATTTTGATGGTTATTATAGGATTCAACTTTTGCATCAGATAAATATTTATGACCTTTTAGTATATCTTTTAATAAAATGAAATCATATATTGCTTTTAAATTAATAATTAATTCATATTTATATCCTAATAAATTTTCAAAATATTCTAAATTTTCTTGATATTTTTCATCAGAAAGTTCAAAATCAGTTTTTTTATCTTCTTCTACTTTCACTTTTATTTCATCATCATTAAATATATCCTTTACCTTAACTTTTCCTGATATTACAAGAGTAAAAATACTATTTAGTATTTTTATTTTAGTTTTATCTGATTTGTAATTAGGTATAATATTTTTTACTTTATTTTTCTTATCAGTCTTTTTTAATGAATTATCTAACAAGACAGTAAATATTTCATTATAAAAATCTTCATCTAAATTTATATCTAATTCTTCATTAATTATATTCATTAAATTATATAGATATGGTTTGTAATCCGTTATATTATTTAATTCACCATCAATAAGGAAATGCCCCCTCTTCTTCATCATTTGATTAATTGCCAAAAAATATAACCTTATATCTTTTTTTTCAGAATGTTCTATTAAATCTTTTCTTAAATGAAAAATTGTTTTATATTTTTTAAAATATTCTTTATCAGTAAAATTCAAGTCATCAAACAATGAGTATTTTCCATTTATTTTTTTATCCTCTTCCCAATACTTACTTTCATCTAACCTCAAATAAAAATTTTTGTCTACTTTACTAATTTCTTCTTCGAAAATTTCCCTTAATAATTGGAGTCTCATTCGTTTCCTATCGTTACGCCTTTTTGAAGATCTAAAACCTCTTCTTTCTGCTGCCGTTTTAGCTTCAGAAAATAATCTTACACCCCATAAATCTTTACCTTTTTTTCTTATAAGGTTATAAACTTCATCAGTAACTGCCCATCCTACAGAATTTGTTCCAATATCTAATCCTAAGTAATATTTTCCCATTATTCCTCCTAATATAATAAAAACTTGACAAATAAAATTTTTTTTGAAATAATGTATACATAATCTTGTTAATACCTATACGAGATTACATCATGAGTTCAAATAAAAATTTATTCGAATCGCCCGCAGGGCTTGCATTGGCAAACTAAACAAATCTACGGATTTGTTTTTTTATTTTAAATACATTTCAAAAAACGTATATCATATTTATTATATAATATTCATTTATTTTTATCAATATAAATCTTTGCTCTCTTACCATAATATTCTTTATTTGTAACTTTAGCATATAATAATTTTTTTGCATACATTTTAAAGAGAAAAGATTATATTATCACTTTTAATAAATAACCTATTTCTATATTTTTTAATTATTCAATAAACTCTTCACTCATTTTACCATCAACAATTTTAAAAACTCTATCACAATGCTTTAAAAGTCTATTATCGTGAGTTACCATTATAGTTGTTCTATTTGAGTCTTCTGTAATTTCTTTTAGAATTTTTACTACATCCATTGCCCTATTTGTATCTAAGCTTGCTGTAGGCTCATCTGCTAATATTAAATTTGGCTCTGGGTATAAAGCTCTAGCAATAGCTGCTCTTTGTCTTTCACCACCAGATAAATCACCCGGATATTGATCTTTTCTATTGTAAATTCCAAATTTTTCCATTATTGATTTTGCTTTTTCCTTATTGTGTTTCGTTTTATTAAACTTATCAACTAACTCAAATTGTTCAGAAATTTTTAAAAATGGTACTAGATTTGAAGCTTGCAATATAAACCCAATTTTATCAAATCTTAAACTATTTCTATCTTTTTCATTCAATTCACTAATATCTTGTCCATTGAAAAATATTTTTCCATTTGTTGGCTTTTGTAATCCACCCATCATTGTAAGAAGTGTAGATTTTCCTGAACCTGATGGCCCAATTATAGCTACTAATTCTCCAGAATTAACTGAAAATGACGTTTCCTTTAATGCTTCTATTTTATCATTTCCATCTTGAAATTCTTTATTTACTTTTTCAAATCTTATTATTTCGCTCATTATTAACTCCTAATCTAACACTTCTAATGGATCAACTTTTGTTACACCTCTTACAGAAAATATTGCACCAACAAGTGAAATTACAACTATTATCAACGCTATTAATCCGTAAAATGTATAATTTGATTTAAATGGAACAGTCTTAGGTAAAAATATTTCTGAAACCAGATTTAATCCTAATCCAATTAATACACCTATCACACTTACTAAAAAAGTCTGATGAATTACAGATTTAGAAATATATAAGTTTGATATCCCCTGTACTTTCATTATTCCAAATGTTTGTTTCTTTTGCATTGTTATAATATACATAAAGACACCTAGTACTATAGTAGATATTAGTATTAGAAATCCTATCATTAGTCCAAATGTAAGTACTTGAGCTAAATATCCAGGAATCTCATTTATGAATTCGTCAATGCTTATTACATCATATTTTTCATTAGTTTTTAAATCATTTTCACCATGAACAATTATACCAGCAATTCTCTCAGGAATATTTTTCGTAGCACCCGAAGTTGCATCAGTTTTATCATCATTTGATTCAGCATCATGTTTTACAAAACTTAAAATGTTTGGTGATGATTCATTTAATTCTGTATAAATAACTGAAGAAACATTGTATTTTGATTCTTTTGTAAATCCAACTATTTCATACTCTCTATCATTCATACTTATTAATAGTTTGTCTCCAATTTCAAGTTTTTCTTCATCTTTAAGTGAAATTGAAGCTAGAACTTGATCTTTATTTTCAGGTTTTTTTCCTTCTATTATTTCAGGATAAGCCTTAGAATCTTGATTTAGTCCAATCATAGCAATGTTAATTGTATTTTCTTTAGATTCATTTGAATTTTTATATGCTACAACTCTTGCCAAATTTATTGGTGAAATATCATAATTCTTTAAATCGTCAAGTGCCTTCTTATCCATCATTGATGCTGATAAATTTGAATTTGTACCTGATTTTAATACAATTTTATTTGCATTCCACATTTCTACAGCTGTCACATTGTCTTTTGCAAGTCCATATGCTAAGCCAGTTAAGAAGAAAACTAGATATGAAATTAATACTACAATACATATAATTAAAACAAATCTACTTTTCTCTTTTTTCATTTCTTTTATTGCTAAAAACATTATCTCTCCTTATTAATTTTATATAATATATCACATATTATATATTAAGGAGTTGTATTTTACAACTATTAATGTTAGGATATATTTATAAAAAATTTATGAGGTATTTATGGATTTTATATGTTTTATTAATATGTTTTATAGATATGGCAAAAAACTTTTAGAAGAAATGTTGTCAGATAAAAATTTAAATATGCAAGAATTAATAGTACTTTTAGTTATTAATGAATCAAAAGGGATTTTCCAAAGTAAATTGCTAAATTTTACCGCTCTGGATAAAGGAAATTTCTCAAAATTTTTAAGACAACTTGAAAATAAGGATTTGATTTATAGAGTTGCAAGTGAAGAAATGATTGGACAAAATATGTGTTATCTTACTAAAAATGGTAAAAAATTAATTCCTCATTTAAAAGACACTCTTGATAAATGGCAAAATTCACTTTTAGAAAACATAGAAAATGAAAAGGTTGAAAATTTTAATAAAGTATCTAAGTCAATTTCTGAAAATCTTATTGAAAAATTAAAAATAAAATGGTAAGACACTTTATTATCACAAAACTCCATCATTTTCAATCTTTCCTTTCATGGCAGGCTTTACAAAATATTTTCCCATTTATCATATTCTTCCCATATCTGGATATTTGATATTTTACTTATTTGCTTCTTCCCTGATTTTTATAAAAACAAGTAAAGGTTCTTATCTTATGTTTTTTGTATATCTTTACGGTACTTTTTGATATATAATGATAATCTCTCAAGTAACAATTGTCGGGAAATCATATATGTTAAAAGAACATATTTTTACAAAGGAGGATTAATATTTTGTACATTTTTATATAATCACTTTGGTACATTTTGGTATTGTCATTTACAATTATATTCCGTATAATATTTTTTGAAGTTAAAATCTTTTGATTTTTCTAAATATAATATATCTCCGTTATGTTTCACAATTCCCATTAATTTCGTTTTAGGATGGGTTGCAAAATATGCTAAATCTTTATTTGAGAAAAATTCATTGTTAGGATGATTATGTAATACGTATTTATAATCAAAGCTTCCCAAATCTAATTCGCTTTCGGTACCATAAATTTTTTCTTCAAATCCATTAAACATGAATGCTATCTCCATTGAATTATTAGAATCTCTAGCTTCGATTAATAATTCCTTATTAAATTTTACAGAGCGTCATTTTCAGCTTGATTTAAATTATCAACATTAGGTCCATTTAAATTGTTCACAACGTTATCATTAATCGGATAAATCTTATCCCCATGTCCACGTGAAATATGATTATTCTTTCCTTCAATCATCCTCATTAACTCATCTTCACTATCATAATCCAAACCTTCAAGCATATCGCTTAAATGCGAACGACAATAAGGATGAAGCGGTGGAGCATTTACTCCGATTTTAATTTTATCAATAGGAATAATTCTTTGGCCGTGTTCCCTGCATATTTTTGAAGTCCTTTTATCAAGTGTGGCTTCAAACTTTTTAGCAAGTATTCCACGTCTTTTACTATCATCTAATTCTGCTGTATTTACCACGTATGATGTTAATATTCAAGTTCATGTTGCTCTCGCATTTAATTCTAGTTTATCAGTCCACTTTCTATCGCATTTATTTTATATTTTTCAGATATTTCCTATCCTAATTTTCCCTTGTATACCTTAATCCATACAATACAAGACTTCTTCTGTTTTTTTTTTTAAACATTACCATTGTTAAAAACTTTAATATTTTTCTTGTTTAGATATAGATTTATCATTCAATTATTTCATTCGTTCGTCTATCTAAGATTTAACTCCTTGATTTTTTTACGATATTTTTATGTATTATTAAAGAAACAGGAATGGGAAGCGGCGACTTCAAATCTACAATAGTAGAAATTATTATGTATTCTTAAAGGCTTTTATGGGATAAGGATAGCTCGAACAATCTACAATAGTAGAAATTATTATGTATTCTTAAAGAGATGATACCAAAATTTAGAGCGTGGGAATCTACAATAGTAGAAATTATTATGTATTCTTAAAGAGATGATACCAAAATTTAGAGCGTGGGAATCTACAATAGTAGAAATTATTATGTATTCTTAAAGAGATGATACCAAAATTTAGAGCGTGGGAATCTACAATAGTAGAAATTATTATGTATTCTTAAAGGTTTGACTTCTTCAACCGAATTGTCGCATCTACAATAGTAGAAATTATTATGTATTCTTAAAGAAGTATTTTGAATATTGCCATATAGTCATCTACAATAGTAGAAATTATTATGTATTCTTAAAGTGAAAAAAATATAGGTATTGCAACAGTTATCTACAATAGTAGAAATTATTATGTATTCTTAAAGAATATAGGAGAAAATTTTGAAGAAACATCTACAATAGTAGAAATTATTATGTATTCTTAAAGGAAATCAAAGTGTATTTGCCAAACTTCGATCTACAATAGTAGAAATTATTATGTATTCTTAAAGGACCGCTGTAAATGATTTTTACACACAATATCTACAATAGTAGAAATTATTATGTATTCTTAAAGTTATATAGATTAGGCTCTTCCACAGAAATCTACAATAGTAGAAATTATTATGTATTCTTAAAGAAAATAAATGAAAAATATTTTAAAATCGATCTACAATAGTAGAAATTATTATGTATTCTTAAAGCGCCATTATTCTCGATATTGTGTCAATTAATCTACAATAGTAGAAATTATTATGTATTCTTAAAGATTGATTTTTATACCCTAATCGACTAGCATCTACAATAGTAGAAATTATTATGTATTCTTAAAGAGCTATAAGAGGAAGTTTGAAAACCGCAATCTACAATAGTAGAAATTATTATGTATTCTTAAAGATAATAACAGCCCAGTATCATTTGTACATCTACAATAGTAGAAATTATTATGTATTCTTAAAGAGCTAATGCATATATATTCAATAAAAGTGCTCTTATTGTCACTAAAGTTAGTATTGAAACGCATAAACTCTTATTTTTCGAATACATTTTTGAAATCCTTTAAGAATATTAAAAATTAAGTTATAGGTTTTACACTATTATTATATCATCATTTTCATGAATTGGATAGCCATAATTAATAATACTATCTTTATCTACTTTATATATCATTACACTATCAGATTCCTTAAATAATTTTTTGAATTTATTCTCAATATCCGATTTGACTAAGTTTAATATCCTCTCTGAATTTTTCACACAAAATATTGAATATTGTATTCTGTATCCATATTTACTTAAATATTTAGAGAATTTAGTTCTAACCTTATCATCTTTTATGTCATAGCTAACAAAAATCATAATTTACCTACTTATATTTATATATCGGAAATTTTGATATATCTTTATTTTTCATAAATGCTCTATAATAATTTTGTATATACAAAAACATTTCTTCTCTATTATCAAGTATTGCTTTCATCAAATAGCCAACATATTTCTTAGATTCTTTATAATTTAATGTTACTTGAAAATTTCTTATAGTAAAATCATTTGTATCTATCATATTTAAATTATTCATTTTAACAATCTGATAATCAATTATTGGTCTAAATGGTTCAACCATATCACAAACTAATGATTTTCTTTTATAAAATATTTTATGATAAACACCTATATATGAATCAAAACCAAAACATTTCAATAAAGCCTCTATATATGTAAATAATAAAGTATATCCTAAATCCATTAAACAATTATTTATGTCATGTTTAACTCTAGGTCTTCTTCCATGCCAATTCTGACCTACAAATAACGTAGAAAAATATAATCTTGATGCTGATCCTTCAATTCCTAATAATGATTTATCATCTTTAACATTATCAATTTTTAAGTAATATTCATATAATTTCATTTTAACATTTGTAAATATTATTCTATCTAAATCAGACTTTTTTAATGCTAAAATTTGATTATCAATTTTATTTTTCACAAAATATTTTGCAATTTCAAAATTATTTTTGTTATAATACTGTCTTTGTCTTAAAATAGTATTCCCTTCTAAAGGTATACAAAATGATTCTATAATCCGAAAAGAATGTGAAAATAAAAATATTGAATAACCAAATTTTTTTGCCCTTTTTATTAATGGAGTAGTGATATTATAATTCCCTACAATCCATAAAAAAAAATTCGATATCCTGTGCTTTGATGAATAATCTCTCCATTTCTATCTTCAACAATTAAATTATCATTCTGAATTCTAAATTTTTCACCTTTATTTGTAAATACTATAATAATTTTCTTAAACATATAATCATTTCTACTTAACATCTATCCCTCCGCATAGAGGATTGTAAATACAATTTTTACACTTTTGAATATTCGTTTGATTAAAATTCAAATAATCAAAATTATTTATTTCATTTATCACTGATTCAAATTTTTCAAACATTTCTTTATCTTCATATGGTAACTTAATTTTATAATGCTTATGATCATCTATACTGTATACTTCGATAGAATTAATTTTAAAACCCATTTCTAATAAAGAAAAGTATTGTGCATAAGTTTGAAATACATAACCATCAAATATTTGTTTTACTTTTTTCTTTCTTTCAACTAATTTCCCCTCATCAATGTAAAATGTATCTAACTTACCTACAAGATTATATTTTTCACAATATAAAGATGTTCCTTGTAATACATTTTTTCTACTAGAATATCTATTTTCATCAACTGCAGAATGTGCGTAACTTCCATTAGTTTGAAATGTACTTTTATATATACTATCATCAAAATCAATATAATATGAATGAAAATAAAGTGACATAGGGCAAAATATAAAATCATTAAGTTCAGCAAAAGTTATTAATTGTTCCATAATATTTGAGGGAGGTAAAACCTCCCTTCTCCTTTCTAACTTATAATAAAATCAATCCAATCTTCATTTTTAATTTTTAAATCAACTTTTGAATCATCAGAGTTACTTATTCTTTCTATTAGTAATAATCCTTTTCTTGCAATATTAAATGCCCCATTAGCATCTCCATTATCAGGAAGTTTAAGGTTTTTAATAGCAACATCATTGGAATTATAATAATTTCCATTCTCATCTGCAACAGGAGATATAATATAATCTTGGATATTATCATGGTTTCTTAATTGAACACTATACTTAAACGCATCAAAAACAACCTTTAATAATTTTATTTTCTTAGAATCGTTTATTTTATCAATTAAAGAAATTATATCTTTATCTTTATCTTCAAAATTAATTCCAAGTTCTATTAATTTATTTTTAAGAATCTCTGTAGGTTTAACATAAAAATATTCCTTCTTTTTGGAATTATAACTTATTCTTTCTCCCCTTGTTGATACTATCCATTTTTTAGATTTTTTATTTTTGAATGATACAAAATTAAATTTTTCAAAATTTTTATAATCAAAAATGAATTTAAAATCTAAATCTTCATTATCAAAATATATATTCTTAAATCCCTTAATAAATTCCTCATACTTAGTAGTATTAATAGAGTTTAATCTAAATAAATTTGTGAAACCAGTCACAGGGTCTATTACAGAAGTATATGCAGCAGGTAAATAGAATACTATACCATTTTGTCCTTGTAAATCTTGATACGAATCAACTGGATAACATGCTTGTATTGGATTTAATATTCCTGAAGGTTCTAAATTTTTTCCTTCATCATAGGTTTCCTTAAATGATAAAGCAGAAAGTTTGTTCATTAATGCTAGTTCAAATTTTTGATAAACTTGTCTCTCTACTTTGAATCTACCACGTTTAAAACCTTGATTAAGATTTTCCAAAATAACAATAGCTTCATAATCTATTATTAATTTACTCAATTTATGAACAACATGACTTAAGTAACCATCTTTCAGTTCTTTAATTTTATTTATATTTGTCCAATTTTTTCTAGCTCTATCTCTATCTTCTTCTCTTGTTCTAAGTTTATCTTGATAATCAACTTCTACTATAGAATTATCAAATCTATTTTGATTTAGAGTATTCAATGAACCTTGTTCAACAATGTTACCTTCTAAATCAATAACAGAGTAATAAAGTAAATGTCTCTCTCCTCTATCAATACCAATAATATGTTTTATTTCTCTATCTTTTATCATATTTTGTACAATCGAATTTACATTTTGATTAGATTTTAGGTCCCAATTAAACGTAATTGGAACATGGAAGAAAAACTGTGATTCAGAGTATCTTCTATCTTTTATTATGTCAAATCTCGCTTCTTTATAATTTAATACATCTTTGTTAAATAATGTTATTGCCTTATCACTTAAATCTTTTCTACCGATTTTTTTATTTAAATATCTATAGCATTCATGATAAATATTTTCTGGAATAGTATTTCCATCTTTATCAATTTTATTTAATAAGATGCTACCTTCTTTATGAATAATTGGCTTCTTTTCTAATTTTTTTCTGTAAAATATTTCTGCCTGTCCATTTAATTTTAGTTTTCTAGCCTTTAAATTTTCATCACTAAACATAGATAACCAATATAATGTGTGTAAGTTTTTCTTACCCTTACTTTCAGGACTAAAGTCTTTATTATAAATTTGGAAAAGCAATAATTTTCCGTCTTCAACTGCTTTATTTACTAAATCTTCATTTATAGTATCAAAATCTAAACTATACCCATAAGAATCAACATCTGCATAGAATTGATCCAATTTATCATAGTATTTTGCTTCTTTTAATTTAGAATAATCAAAATCTTGAGTTCCTTGATATTTATTTAAAAATTTCTTACAGAAAGTTATCCATTGATTCAATGCATTTCTATATCCTACTTTATCATCTGTATTTCTTAAATAATCTATTTGATATTTCTTTTTCCCATCAACTAGATTATTCTGTAATTCATACAATTCTTTTGATATCTCTAATCGACCTACAAACTGATTAGATAAATAAATAGATTTATCTTCTCCATTTTCAAAATGATTCTTGACTTCTTTTTTAGAAATAGAACATTTAGGGATCATTTTTGCAGCGTCAGGAAATAGATTATATTTCATTATTTCATAACAATTTTCTAAAAAATTAGTTATATTATTATCTAAAAGTTTATTATCTTCAAGTATACCTAAATAATAATTTCCATCTTTTCTTAAAATTATACTTCTATTATCAGATATTTTACTTTCACTCCAGCCATCTGCTAAAGTTGGAAAATCAAAATTAATTTTTATTTTTTCTTTGTCTGAATATTTTCTAGTCAAATAATTTCTTGTCAAATTATATAATTGAATTATATTATAATCTGAAATAACTTCATTTAGTAATGGATAAAATGCTTCATCTAAATCCAATTCATCATTATTTATTAATAGTAATTTCCATTTATGATATTCTTCTAAATGTTTTTCTAAATATTCTTTAATAGCCTCTAATTTCATTGGACTACCATAAATCGGTGTTTCAACTTTTAGTCTTTCAATAATATTAATTTTAAACTTTTCCAATAAAACATTAAAAACATCAATTTCTTCATATCCTTCCACAGAACTAACAAGTTCTTGAATTTCCATTAAAGTTAAATATCCTTTTGCTTTACTAGTTTCATCTAATTCGATGTATTTTTTATATTTTTTCTTTTCTTCTTTTGTACCTTCTGTAATTTTTAAAGAATATCCTCTTCTAATTACATCCCATTGTCCAAAGAGCATTTGAGAAAATTTTTGTGTATTTCTAGCATCTATATAAATATCTTCACTGTTTGCTGTTCTTAAGGAATTATACAAATTTTCTAATTGTACAAATATCGATGGGGAAACTTCAGTAGATTCAAAAAATGAAACATTAAATTTATTTATCCTATCTACTAAGTCATTATCATCTTCAATTTGATCAATTAAAAATGATGTTGATTCTGAGTATTCTAATATTTGCTTCCTCAATTTAGTTAATACACCTAATTTAATATTTTTTGTATAAGGATTTCTTCTTAATTGTTGCTGAGTAAGATTTAATATTTCATTAATTCCCTGAACTTTTTCGCCATTTTCTTTTGTAAATCCTCCTCGTATTGCTTGATATGTATCTATTCCTTTTTGAGTTATAACATAATTAAATCCATTAGGGTTAAAAAAATCTTTAATTGATTTATCAATACTCATAATTCCTTCGGATTTTAAATTTTTTTCCAAATTATCTAATTTGTCTTCTAAATATTTAATATTTTTATTAAATACTTGTATATTTTTATAAAAATACACAAAGTTTTCATTTACAACCCTAAATGGTATACCTGTTGCAATATCTTTATCAGTAAAAATATTTTTTCTTGCTTCCCAAAAATTACTTAATCTAGTCGTAAATTTGTTATATAAATTAATGCCATTAAAATATTCTTTATTATAAATATTGGTGGTTTCAACAAATTTTGGTAAAATTTCTAAGATAAACTCTTTCTTAAATAATTTTCCATATAACTCTTTATTTTTTTTTACAATATCTTTAGAGAATTTTTCTCCATTTTTATCCAACTCTCCTGATAAAATATTTAATAATATTTTTCTATATTCTGACTGAATAGTTGTTAAATTTTTTTTAGATTCTTTATCAGTGGAATTTAAAAGTTCATGTGCATAATATAATTTTATCCAGTCTAAATTTAAATCAGTTAACCTATTTCTAATATATTGTCTGTAATAATCATCTGCAATATTTTTTAAAATCGGATAAAAATTATTACGCTCAAAATCTTTATCTAATTTACCTAATTTTTCTAAATTTTCAAGTGTTTTCCCTACTGGTTTAAGCCTAAATCTAAGAGTTTTAGAAATAGATGCTATATTTGTAAGTCTTTCAAAAGACATTATTTTCTCCTTTATAATTTTATTTAACATTTACACGATTTTAATTTTAAAAAAAGAATTTATTTATAGTAGAAATTATATTATGTTAATATTTTATCAAATTATGCAAGTGTTATAATAATATTATAACAATTAAATATAAAAATTCAAATATGTATTATGCTATCTTTGAAAATAGTATTTTTCATAAAAAAGAAGCGATTAACAAATAATAGCATTCTAAACTATCTTTATCTACTTTAGTAGAAATTTTACAATTAATTATAACATAATTTATTATTAAATTTATAATTATATTTATATAATCACTTTTAATAAATAACCTATTTCTATATTTTTTAATTATTAAATAAACTCTTCACTCATTTTCCCACCAACAATCTTGAAAACTCTATCACAATATTTTAAAAGTCTGTTATCATGGAATTGCATTATAGTTTTTCTATTTGATTCTTCTGTAATCTCTTTTAGATTTTTTACTACATCTATCGCCCTATTTGTATCTAAGCTTGCTGTAGGTTCATCTGCTAATATTAATTATATTTTATTTAAAATCATTTGCATTTTTATACACAACAACTCTTGATAAGTTTATTGATGAAATATCATAATTTCTAAAGTCATCTAGTGCATTTTTAGCCATCATTGATGATAACAAATTTAAATTTGTTCTTGACTTAAGGACAATTCACTTTTAAAAAATATAAAAAATGAAAGGTTGAAAATTTTAATTATGTATCTAAGTTAATTTCAGAAAATATTATAGAACAGTTAACGAGAAAATGGTAAGACACTGTTATTTGTCTTACCATTATTAAAACATATTTATTATAATCTAAATATATTAACCTTTAAGTAATTTTATCTATATGTATTTTCTATATAAATATACTTTTAGTTAACTTAAATTTTATTTTTTAACTGAATTTGTGAAAATATTTAATTCTTAAATCACTCCTGCTTTCTCAAAATGTTTTTTGAGTATCCTTGTTGCAACAAATGCTCCTATGCAAGCAAGAACAAAAGTTATCAAGCCAAAACCTACTGCCCACGAAACTTTGAAATAAGATAATGCTTCTTTTATTTGTGCTTCACTCATTTTCCATTTTGATGCTCTTTCCACAAAAGAAGCTGTTCCGAATAAAATCACAGGAATTACTGTTCCTAAAAAATCTGCTAATGCAAATATCCCATATCCAATAATCATTCGTCCCTTGCTCTCATAATTTCCTATAATCAAATCACATATAATTCCACCGATTACAGCAAAGACTGCATGCGGCAAATGTCCTCCTGACAATGCAATTAAACCAAGAAGCGTTCCTGATATTGTAAATACGCCCTTCTTTTTAACTTTCAAAGCCATAAGGATATAAACGGTAGCAGCTACCATAAAGCTAACTCCTGAAGCAATAAATCCTCCAATAACTGTTGTTGCCATAGCAAAGCTGGCTGCCATGTATATCACAATTCCAATTGCATTAAAAATTCCGATTGTAATAAAATCACGACCATTCAATTTGTTTTTCATAAAAGTCCTCCTAATAAATTTTCTGTATTACTATCACAAGAGCAATCATCAAAGCTCCTAATAGTCCAATCATTAAGTCTGTTTTTCTAAACTGCAATTCTGTTAATGTTACCCTCTTCTCATCACTATCAAGTCCTCTAATAAGTGCTGAAGCTGACAGTTCATCTGAAATCTTAATCATTCTCATTAAAAGCGGAACAAGCGTATATTCAATATATTTAATTGGATGTAGCAATGGGAAAAATCTGCTTGTTACGATTCCTCGAATCTTCATATTCTCTTTTAATGCCTTGAGTTCTATTTTTATAGTTGGTACAAACCTAAGCAAAACACTAAAAGGTATACCAATGCTTCTTGGTACTTTCATTCTATTTAACGCTTCCAGCATTTCACTTACACTTGTAGTCTTTGTTATATATCCACCAAACATAGCAATTAAGGTCATTCTTGACGCAAAGTAGATAAACATATATATTGCAAATACGATGCTTGCTTCTGGGAACTTTCGAAGCCCTAACTCTATGCAGTATAGAAGCACAAAAAACAAAATAAAGCGTAAAGCTCTTTCCCACATTCCGCTGTGTACATACAAAAAAAAGGCAAAGACAATCAGTCCGAAAAGTAGAATTGTATCGCTTATAAAAAAGCTCGTAAATCCAACAATTGGAAGTAGAGTAAGTTTTATTCTCGGATCAACTGTTTTTCTATCTATCAAGCTCTCTACCTCCTCTCATCTTGTCTAATATGAGAAATTTATTACTTTCACTCATATTCAAAACATCTTCTATTTTTCCATCTCCCATTACCCAGAGCTTGCTCACTGTGTTCGCTAAAAACTCAAAATCATGACTTATCACCAAAACTGTTATCCCATTTTTTAATTGTTCTTCAATCAATTTTGCCACTGAAAGCATTGAGTCTTTATCACAACCTGATGTTGGTTCATCATAGATAAAAACTTTTGCCCGTTTCATCATTCCACAAGCTATTGTCAATCTTTGTTTTTCTCCTCTTGATAAAGCAAACGGATGTTTATCTATATATTTATCTAAGCCTAGTATATTCAAAATAGACTTTGCCTTTTGAGTATTTTCTTTTTTATCTTTAATTGAAATACCAAGCAGCATTTCATCAAGTACACTTTCCGCAAACAACTGATAGTCTGAATCTTGAAATACAAAATATGACATATTCATTAAATCTTTATGATTAAGCGACTTATCTTTCTCCGCCCATATTTTCCCCTCTTTTATCTTCTCAAGTCCTGAAATTACCCTTGCAAAAGTAGTTTTCCCGGTACCATTTAACCCAATAAGACCAATGGCTTTTCCGCACTCCATATTGAAATCAAGATGATTTAAGATGTATTGGTTTTGCTTATTTCCAACCTTAGTTGCACTTGGGTAACAAAATTTCAAGCCTTTCCCACTGATACTTTCATCATTTAATTGATATAAATCTTTCTTCTCACTTATCCTGTATTCTTCTAATTCAAGAGTTCTTAGTCCATTCTCATCCCAAAAATCCCTTTCAAGATGGATAACTTCTTCCCGACTCAAGTCCTGTACAATTTCTCCATCTTTCACCAAAAGAAAACGGTCAAATAAAGATTTTACATAGTACAAACGATGTTCAATTAGAACAACAGTTGTTCCTTTTTTCTTTAATTTTTCCAAAATTAAAAATAGGTCAAATGTTGCTTTCATATCCAAATTTGCTGAAGGCTCATCTAAAATTAAAACTTTCGGATTCATTGCATAGATGCTTGCAATAGCTATCTTTTGTTTCTGCCCGCTTGATAATTCAAAAACAGATTTTCCTTTAAGTTCCGGGGTATCCAACTCCACATATACTTCTTCTACTCTCTGTTTGATTTCATCTCTTGATTTGCAGATAGTTTGAAGCCCAAAAGCTATTTCTTCATCTGTCGTTGTCGTGAAAAACTGACTTCTTGGATCTTGAAATACAGTCCCCACAATATGCCCTACTTCATGAAGTAATAATTTGCTTATATCTTTTCCGGACACAAAGGCCTCCCCTTGCATTTTGCCCCTGTAATAATGCGGAATAAGACCATTCATTACACTTCCAAGAGTGCTTTTACCACTTCCACTTTTTCCTGAAATTAAAACAAATTCACCTTTTTTAATTTCAAGATTAATATTTTTTAAAGCAGTTCGCCCATCTTCCCATTCATAAGAAACATCTTTTAACAAAATCATGGATACACCTCATACTGAGCTTTCCATAATTTTGTGTAGTAGCCATCTTTCTCAAGAAGTTCCCCATGCTTTCCTTTTTCAAGCAGTGTTCCTTTTTGGAATACAAGAATTTGATCTGCTTTTTGAATTGTTTTTAAATGATGAGCCACTACAAGTACAGTTCTATTCTTTGCAAGCTCTGTAATGGCATCTTGTATCAGCGACTCATTGACAGGGTCAACATTACTTGTCATTTCATCAAGAATTAAAATCGGTGCATCTTTTAGAAAAGCTCTTGCAATAGATATTCTCTGCCTTTGTCCGCCTGACAATATTCCGCCGTTTTCTCCAATATCCGTTCCATAACCTTTTGGTAAACTCATAATGAAATCATGGATCCTTGCTTTCTTTGCCGCTTCGATGATTTCTTCTTTTGTCGCTCCTTTTTTGCCTACCTTGATGTTTTCTTCAATGGTATTATCAAACAGCTGAACATTTTGCATAACGATGCTGATACGATCCAAAAGTTCATCATAAGGAATCTCTCTAATATCCACACCGCCAAGTGTAATTTTCCCTTTATGCACATCATAAAATCTTAAAAGCAGGTTAGTTATAGTAGTCTTTCCACTACCTGATTCTCCAACTAAGGCTGTCATTGTTTTTTCAGCAATAGAAAAGCTCAATTTTTCCATTTTAAATTCATCTTTTTCATAAGAAAAATCTATGTTTTCAAAAGCTATATCATTATCTTTCGGAACAATTCCATTCACTTTATCCGGGATTACATCTGCATATAAAATTCTTGAAAGTCTTTCGTAACTATCTATCGCCGAAACATAGTACATATAGTGTTGTTCCATAGAAGCGAACGGCTTATAAAACTCTTTTGAAATTACTGCAAAGATAATAAAATGAAGTACATCAAGACTTCCCTTTATAACAAGTATTGCTCCTGCAATTAAAAGAACTAAATATCCAATATCCAGTAAAAAACCAAATATAGATAACTGTTTTGCCTTAAATCTTGAAGCTGCTTTGCTTGTTTCTCCAAACTTTTTTGTCTTGTTCATAAGCTCATTATCCAAGCTCTTATTGTTTGAAAAGCTCTTTAATACAGGTATTCCTCTAACATATTCAACAAACAAACTAACCATATCTAAAAGAGCGGAGTTGTTCTGATTTTCTATTTTTTCAGATTGCTTAATTGTCAAATATAGAAAGATAAGTGCAATCGTAACAGATACAGCCATAATAATAGAAAGTTTGAAATCAATACTTGCAAGACCAACAAATACGACTGCACCTATCAAAAAATCACCAAACATTCTCGACCACATGTGTCCTACAACAAGGGACATATTATCAACATCTTTGTGTAAAATTGTATTGATTTCTCCCAGTCTTTCATTGGTATAAAATCCCAAACTGAATTTTTTCAACTTAATAATCATTCGCTCTCTGATTTGCTGAACAATATCAAAACCTGCACTATGCTTTTTCATATCTGCGACCATATTACAAATACCTTTGAAGACTACAAGTAATCCAATCGCAATAAAATATTTATAAAGCATATCTAAACTCGTCCCATCAAATATCTGAAACAGTATAGAAAATACGATAACAATCATAGCTATGGAGCTTAGTCCATAAAGGGCAAAGAATACACTTGATATAATCAAATCTCTCTTCCCGGTTTTTGTAAGTAGCTTTAACATTTCTCTAAACATTTTCTGTTAACACCTCTTTCAAATTCCATCTATCTACCTTGTTCTGTGCTTCAACCATATCCTTATAGAACTCACATCTTTTCATCAACTCTTCATGGCTTCCTGCATCAAGAACAACACCCTTATCCATTACGATAATTTGGTCTGAATCTCTAATCGTATTTAAGTGATGGGCGATTGTAATAACTGTTTTATCCTTGCTTAAATCGTCAATTGCTTCGCCGATTAGTCTTTCATTTTCACTATCAACAGCTGCCATTGCCTCATCTAATATTAAAATCGGTGCATTTTTAAGTATCATTCTTGCTATGGAGATTCTTTGTTTTTCTCCCCCGGATAACTTAACTCCCATTTCACCTATTCGTGTTTCATATCCATTTGGTAAAGCAGAAATAAAATCATGGCATCTTGCTTTTTTAGCAGCTTCTATGACTTCTTCTTTTGTTGCATTTAGTTTTCCGATTGCTATATTTTCAAAAATACTTAAATCAAAAAGAATAACTTCTTGTTGCACACTACCAATCAGCATTGAGATATTTTCTTGACTATATTCTTTTATGTCTTTTCCTTTTATTTTTATTTGTCCGCTGTCTGTATCCCAAAATCCCATAAGCAGATTAGATACGGTACTTTTCCCACAACCGCTTGCCCCTACAAAGGCATTCAAGCTATTTTTCTTAAAAGTCAAATTGATATCTTTAAGCTCAAAACCATCTTTTCCGTATGCAAAATTCACATCTTTAAATTCTATATTTCCAAATTCTAAACCTTGTTCTATCTTTTTGTTTGGAAGTGGAACTGTTAAAACTTTTCCAATTGCCTTTATAGCCTCCTTAAACACAATAGAAAAATGTTGCAAGGTAGCCGTCTTACTTATAGATGCAGTAAAAGCAGATGATAAAATAATAGCGAGCATAAAATTAGATGTTGTAATATTACCATGATAAAGAAAAATGCTTCCCAAAATCATAACAATAACTACTCCAATTTCCATAAATATGTCAATAAGTCCCATTGGAATAGTAATGGCACCCATGCTCTTTTTAACCCAGTAAATATACTGTCTTGCAGTTTTTAATGTTCTTTCGCTAATCTCCTCTTCTTTTGCAAAAGCCTTAACAACAGAAATATTTTTTACATATTCCATTAGCTCTTCTCTCATCCTGCTTTCATGATTAAAGTAAATTGCAAAGTTTTTATTCATCGTTTTTTGAGAAAGAACTTTTACCAAATACATGAGCGGAACACCTACAATCATTCCAAATGCAAGACGCCAGTCTACAAAAATCATAGCTATGAAAATGATAGTAGGTAAAAGTGTAACCGCCATTATTTCAGGCAAGCCATGAGCAAGATATACCTCCACTTGCTCTACATCATGCTGCATAATATTGGTAAGCTCTCCTGTATTATGTTCTTTGAAAAATCCTAAATTTAATTTTTTTAGATGATCTATAATATCTAACCTAAGTTCTGTCAATTTTTCGTATGCTTTCTCATGAGCAACCTTTGTTGCAAAATAATAAAACACTCCTTTTAATGCAAATGATATAAAGATTCCTAAGAAAATATGCTTCAAATTATCTTCGCTAATATTATTTGCAATTAAGGAACTAATCAAATATACAAGTAAGATTTGTGGTATCAAATCAAATACTATTTTTAAAGCAAGAAGTAAATTGGATAAACCATTTTTCCCAATCACTTTTTTCCTTAATTCTTTTTCCTGCATGAACAACTCTCCTTTCAAAATTGAATAATATTGAATTTTAATTCAATATTAAGGTTTAAATTAAGACTTTGCGTAATAACAAAGTCTGTTTTTTATATTGATTATAGAGATTCAACTCCCTTGTAATAACACCTTGCAATAAGTTTTAGCATATCTTTTGCCCACTCTTCACTTTGATAGTGTCTTGCTATTTCAAGAAGACCCTCTGTAAAGTTACTTGCTAAAATATGGGCAAGCATTGGATCATATTCCTGTTTCGATTGTCTTTTTAAACTTACTTCAATATGAACCTGCATTTGTGATATGAGTTTTTGTTTTGCTTCTGTATGCTTTGTACCTGAACTTTTATCCATTAAAATAATTAACTTCTTACGCTCTTTTAAAAGTTCATGAATATAATTTTCTCCAACTTCATCAAACCTTTCAGAGGCAGAACCCTTTTCCAAAGATTCTTCCTCATTAAAAGCTGACTCAAAATTTATATAAACAGAACTTATTACTGCATCAAACAAAACTTCCTTATTTTTGAAATAGGTATAGATTAAGGCAACGGGAATATTTGCTTCTTTTGCAATATCTGTTAATTTAGCACCTCTATAATCCTTTTTATAAAATACTTTTTCTGCTGATTCGAGTATTCTATTTCTAACTTCTTCTTTTAATACTTGTGCCATAGCACACCTCTTTCTATTCAATACTGAATTTATATTTAATAATAAATTAAAATTCAATATTTGTCAAGACATGAACTTTTTCATATATTATTTTTTATTAGATATTCTATATTAAATAAAATTCCTTACTTTCTATTTTTTTATAACACAGTAATTGTTTTTCTTAAATTGTATTATCGAAAGTACTACTAAAATAACAATTCCGATAATTCCTAATGGCATAATGTATGGTCCATAAATCGTTTGATTATCTCCATTATTAATTTTCATTATTATTCCAAAAATGGCCCAAGCTATAGGCAATAAATATACCGCATTATTTAATTTCATATTTACTAAAGTGGATATAATTATAGTAATCAATAAAATTATTGGTGCCCAAATTGTTTGAGAAATTCCAAAACTATCCCAATTAATACTTATTAAAAAAGCAAGGATATTAACAGATGAAGCTATCGTTATCCATCCTCCATATATGCCAAAAGCAACACTTGTAAGTCTATACTCTATTTCTTTTCTATAATCATATAATTTTTTATTTATTAAAATTAGATTTATTAGCATTAAAAATATAAATATCGTAGATATTCCTATTTTTTCATATGAAAAACTAATATTCCATAAAATGTTAAATAAGCAGTTAAATAGAAATATTGGTGTTATAATATTAATTAAAATTTTAACTTTTGTTTCTTTGTTTTTTAATAACATATAAACTAAAGATATTCCGATTAATAAATATATTAACCCCCAAATTGAAAATGCAAAACCAGCAGGTGTAATTAATGTATTATATTTATTAGATACAGCCTTCTGACTCATCCCATTAATGAATCCAGATGCTGTCAAATAATTTACTATTAATGTTATTACAAATGCTATTAAATTAATCCATGATTTAACTCTCGTACTTATTGTTTTCAAAACGAAACCTCCTATATATTAGATTTAACTAATATATAGATACCCTACTTTGCTTATGTATAATCTTACCTTATTGTAGTTATTATATATTTAATATATCTCTTTAACTAATTTCTAAAAAAAGAGAAATTAATTTTTCATGCCAAATCCTTATGTCATTTGCCTTTCAATAAGGTGGAATCTTGCAAATAATTATTTGGATATTTCTTCAGTAAAACATCATTTATATAATCAATTACAGATTTTTGATCAATCTCTCCTGAATTATATTGATCAAGTTTAATAAACATTTCCTTCTTTTCAACATCATTAGCACTATTTTTAAAATAACCCCATATGTGAAGAATAGCATTATTGAAATCTTTTATACTTTCTTTTAAATTTTTTGCATGCTCTATTTTTTTCTGTAATAAATCAAAGCTTATTTTATCATTTTTTAAGTATTCTCTAATTTTCAAATAATCTCTATGTGATTTACTGAGAACCAGATATTTATTTTTTGCCCATAACTTTTCACATTTTGTTCTTTCTTCTTTATCTTCCATAATCTCAAGTCCTTAATTATTTCATTGAATTTTATTTATTAATAAGTTTCTATTTTTTATATATGTAATTAGTAACATTATATCACTTAATTAAAAATAGTAGAAACGAAAAGATATATCCGCTAAATTTCCATAAGATATAAAAATAACCACAAAAAAAGCACATAACTGAAAGATTTTTAGGTCTTAAAGTTATGTGCTTTGCTTTATGTCAAATGCATACAAAAATCATATATACATAAAAATGCATTATTACGTGATATAAACATACCTCATATTTATTTATTATATAAAAATATTTATGAAAATTCCAAAATTTATAAAATCATTATCAGAACAAATATTCTCTTAAACTGCGTTAGATTTTTCTAACATATTTTTATATATTTTGAATTCTTACAAAGGTCTTCATCTTTTCCTATAGCTTCTATCTTGCCTTCATTTAATAGAACGATTTTATCTGCATTTCTAATAGTTCTAAGTCTATGAGCAATGACTATAACAGTTTTATTTTTTATTAGCTCAGACAAAGCTTCTTGAATAAGGCTCTCATTTTCGACATCAAGTGATGCAGTTGCTTCATCCATTAAAATGATAGGAGCATCTTTAAGTATTGCACGAGCAATAGATATTCTTTGACGTTCACCTCCTGAAAGTTTTTGTCCATTTTCTCCTATAATAGTTTCTATACCATCGGGCAACTTATTTATAAATTCATAACATCTTGCCACTTTTGCAGCTTTTATAATTTCTTCGTCACTTGCGTCTTTTTTACCAATTTTAATATTATTTTTTATACTGGAATTAAATAAAACCACATCTTGGAATACAATAGAAAAATTCTTTAACAGTGTTTCCGGCTCAATCTTGCTTATATCTTCTCCACCTAATAATATCCTCCCCTTATCTACATCCCAAAATCTTACTGCCAGCTTAGCAAGTGTACTCTTTCCACTTCCTGATTCTCCAATTAGTGCAGTTACTTCTCCCTGCTTAGCATCAAAAGTGACTCCATTAATTACAGAGTAATCTTCATATCCAAAATGAACATCTTTAAATTCTATGTCATAATTTTTAGGATGCATTTCGGTCTTACCTTCTTGAATTGGCATAGTTTTTATTTCTTTTATCCTGGAAACAACACTATCAAGCATTACTATCATTGCCATAAAGCTTATAATTTCTTCTATGGGAAGGTAAATACTAACCGTTAACATTAAAAATACTATATAAACAAGTATATTAATTTCACCTGCAATAAACATATTTGCACCAGTAAGAGCCACACTTACAATCCCAAGTTTAAGTAGTATCTTAGCAAAACCTGTCGAAACTCCTGAAACAAGCTCAACCCTTACCTTATCTTTCTTAAGTTTATCTAGCATCGAATAAAATTTATTAAGTGATTTTTTTTCTAAGTTATAGGATTTTATTTCACCAATTTGTTCAATATTTTCCTGCAAATAATCAAATACTTCTCTACTGCTTTTAACCCATTTATTTAACGACTTTTTTTGCGTTTTCTTTGCTAAATATGCGATTAAAAGTGATATAGGCATTACCCAAATTGTTGCTAATCCCATTTTCCAATTGTATATAAGAATCATTATGGAAATTATTAAAGTAGAAATTGCTGTAGCATATATATGTGGAACGGAATGTGAAAATATTTGTTCATACAAAGTAATATCATCCATCATCGTTGTCGCAATATCCGTTAAATCTCTTTTGCCAAAGTAAGAAAGAGGAAGTTTTTTTAGTCTATTAGCGACATCAATCCTTATGTTGGCACTTTCCATATATACATTGGTATAAAGTCTTTTATAATCCCATCTTGCTACAATAAACATTACAATAAGCATGACCGCTATAATAATTAAATAATTAGTTAATGTAAGATTAACATGTGATTTAATACCTTCAACTCTACCTAAATATTGAAATAAAAAAGCAAAAGCAATCATTGGCGGAAATAGCTTTGTAAAGTTTAAAATTGTGCGAGAAAAAATCGCTTTAGAAAGGTTACTTGCTCCCTTTTTTGACATAGCATATTTCTTCATAAAATATCTATTCATTTTGACCTCCTATCTGCCAACTAACCGCTCTTTGATATTCATCCCAAAGCTTTTTATATTGACCATTTTTATCTAATAATTTTTTATGTTTGCCTTCTTCAACTATTTTTCCCTTATCAACTACTAATATTTTATCTACATCTACAACAGTTGAAAGCCTATGTGCAATCATAAGGGTTGTTTTGTCCTTAGAAAGTTTTTTAAAAGATTTTTGTATTATATGTTCATTTTCAGGATCCGCAAAAGCAGTAGCTTCATCTAATATTAAAAGATCAGCATTTTTTAAAAATGCTCTTGCTATCGAAAGTCTTTGTGCTTCTCCACCGGAAAAATATACACCTTTTGTTCCATAAACAGTATTCAAACCATCTTTTAAATTATCAACTATATCTTTTGAGCCTGAATCTAAAAGTGCTTGTTCTATTTCTTTATCAGTTGCATCTTCTTTTCCAATAAGCAGGTTGTCTCTTAAACTCATTTTAAAAAGTCTTGAATTTTGGAATACAAAGGAAATTTTATTCATTAAAGTTTGCTTGTCGTATTCTTTGATGTTAATTCCTCCAACAAAAATTTCTCCACTTTGAGGATCATAAAATCTTGCAGCAAGCTTAGCAATTGTTGTTTTCCCACCGCCTGAAGGACCAACAAGGGCTACTGTTTCACCTTTTTTAACCTTAAATGAAATATCATCTACAACAGTATTATCTTCATAAGCAAAAGATACATTTTTAAACTCTAAACTAATATCATTTCCTGACTTGTTTCCATAATGCATTTCTTTATAATCTAAAATGTTTTCTATTTTATTCAGAGATGCTTCTGCAAAATAAGAATATTGAGATATAACGGCAGATCTCATAATAAACACTCCGAAAGCAGGTCCAATTAAAAAATATATAATTGAATTGCCAATGACATGACGAACATCTCCCCTTGTATTTATAAGCATAATTGCTGTAGGTACCAAAAAAAAAGCTGTTGAACTTACTATAGATTCATAAATAGACATTTTGTTTTGCCATCTCATAGTCATTTTCATAACTATATTGGTCAGCTTCTTTATAAGCGAATAAAGTCTATCAAAACTTTCTATACTTTGTGCAAAAGTTTTTACTACAGGTATTCCTCTTACATATTCAACAGTCTCTGCCGATAAAGTTGACAGTCCCGTATAGTATTCCTCCTTATCTTCCTTAGCATCTTTTGTCATCATGGTAGTCATTAGTCCCATACCGATTAGCATTGGCACCAAGCTTACTATACCTAATTTCCAATCAAATGCAAAAAAGAATACTAGAAGAACTAATGGAGTGATAAAAGTCATTGCCATATCGGGAAGTTGATGAGCTAAAAAAGAATGTGTCTCTGCCGCACCTGAAACAATAACATTTCTAATTCTCCCACTCTCTTTATTTTCAAAATATCCAAGAGGCTTATTCATCATTTTTTTTACATTAAGCTTAATAATATTATCTTCCACTTCAAAAGCAAACACGTGAGATAAAATAAGTGCTCCCAAATATAATATTAATCCTCCCACTGCAAAGGCTACCCCATAAATTGCATTTTGTTTTATAATGTCAATTTGTATTCCCTTACCAAGTACAATACTGCTTATTATTTTATGAATATAAACCATAGGCATTAATACCATAATTCCTGATGCAGCAGACAAAAACATGGCAAGATAAAGCATAATATTTTTACTACCTGCGTATGGC